>NZ_JALNPO010000001.1:396647-635385 GCF_024520895.1 Pantoea sp. Fr-CA_6
ACTTTCAGAATTCCTTCAGCTTGCGCAACTCCACTTTTATTGATCTGCATCGCTTCCCCCTTCTGCTTTTTGATTGGTTTTCGCATACTTAGCGTCTATACTGTCCCGCGTTGCTTACTTGAAAGGTTTCAGCGATCACGTGCTTACTGCGATAACTCAAATGATTTGCGCAACAACAGCGTGGTGGTTACCAACCGTAACCGCACAACTTCCCTGCACGCCTGGCCTTCGTCACCTATTCTTACTCAGTACTGCCCATTTCAGTCTCAATCAGAAATTTCACTTCGATGCGCTGCCATCGGATTCCGCCCTTATTCATCCATCACAACTTACAGAAAATCCGTCATGAAAAAGACTAAAATCGTTTGTACAATCGGCCCGAAAACCGAATCCGAAGAGATGCTGACTCAGCTGCTTGAAGCTGGCATGAATGTTATGCGTCTTAACTTCTCTCACGGCGACTACGCTGAGCATGGCCAACGCATCACCAACATGCGTGCCGTTATGCAAAAAACCGGCCGTCAGGCCGCTATTCTGCTGGATACCAAAGGCCCTGAAATCCGCACCATGAAACTGGAAGGCGGCAACGATGCGGCTCTGAAAGCGGGTCAGACCTTTACCTTTACTACAGACCAGAGCGTGATTGGCAACAGCGAGCGCGTTGCGGTGACCTACCCGGGTTTCACTGCTGACCTGAAAATCGGCAACACGGTGCTGGTCGATGATGGCCTGATTGGTATGGAAGTGATCGAAGTCACTGAAAATACCGTGGTGTGTAAAGTCCTGAACAATGGCGATCTGGGCGAAAACAAAGGCGTTAACCTGCCAGGCGTCTCTATCCAGCTGCCAGCACTGGCCGAAAAAGATAAGCGCGACCTGATTTTTGGTTGTGAGCAGGGCGTAGACTTCGTCGCCGCCTCTTTCATCCGTAAACGTTCAGACGTGCTGGAAATTCGCGAGCACCTGAAACAGAACGGCGGCGAGCATATCCAGATCATCTCCAAAATCGAAAACCAGGAAGGCCTGAACAACTTCGACGAAATCCTCGAAGCCTCAGACGGCATCATGGTTGCGCGTGGCGACCTGGGCGTTGAGATCCCGGTTGAAGAAGTGATCTTCGCACAGAAGATGATGATCAAAAAATGTAATAAAGCACGCAAAGTGGTCATCACGGCTACCCAGATGCTCGATTCCATGATCAAGAACCCGCGCCCTACCCGCGCAGAAGCCGGTGACGTGGCAAACGCCATTCTTGACGGTACCGATGCTGTCATGCTGTCAGGTGAGAGTGCCAAAGGCCGTTATCCGCTGGAGTCGGTCACCATCATGGCGACCATCTGTGAGCGTACCGATCGCGTGATGAAGTCCCGCATCGACAGCCAGAGTGATAACCGCAAAATGCGTATCACAGAAGCCGTCTGCCGTGGTGCGGTAGAGACCGCTGAGAAGCTGGAAGCGCCACTGATTGTGGTTGCTACTGAAGGGGGTAAATCTGCTAAAGCCGTACGTAAATACTTCCCGAACGCGACCATCCTGGCGCTGACCACCAATCCGATGACTGCCCGTCAGCTGATCCTGAGCAAAGGGATTGAGACACGTCTGGTGACTGAGATCGCTTCAACCGACGATTTCTATCGTCTGGGTAAAGAAGCGGCGCTGGAAAGTGGCTACGGCCAGAAAGGCGATGTCGTGGTGCTGGTGTCAGGTGCATTAGTACCAAGCGGAACTACCAACACCGCTTCTGTACACGTTCTGTAAAACGCTCTCTGACCATTATTTTGAAGCGCCTTTATCGGGCGCTTTTTTTTATTTCTACTTAAACCAAATGTCAGAAAATTCCAATCGAAAATAACTATTCAAATACTCTTAATATTAAGGTTAATCCGATTAAATCTCTCTGTTTTCGCTAAATTTTTTTATCATATTCTGTGATTCGCTGCTTCTTTGAGCGAACGATCAAATTTAAGCATCTTCTCATCAAAAATTTATTCTCAACTTAAAAAGCTTTGTGTAATACTTGTAACGCTACATGGAGATTAACTCAATCTAGAGGGTATAAATAATGAATCGTACTAAACTGGTACTGGGCGCGGTAGTTCTGGCTTCAACTATGCTGGCTGGTTGCTCAAGCAACGCTAAAATCGACCAGCTGTCTTCAGACGTTCAGACTCTGAACGCTAAAGTTGACCAGCTGAGCAACGACGTGAACGCAGTGCGTTCAGACGTTCAGGCTGCTAAAGATGACGCAGCACGCGCTAACCAGCGTCTGGACAACCAGGCTCACTCTTACCGTAAGTAAGAGTTCTGGTTTAAAAATGGCGCCTTTATGGCGCCATTTTTTTTGCTCCGAATTCAGTGCCCTTCACAGGCACTTATCCGTTCAGGGCTGAACCGCGTTGCCCTCAGCCTGTGTCACCGGGATATCAGCCCCCACAGATGCGCTCTCCAGCCCCGCAGGCGGCACGGTATCACTCTGCACCGGCTCCCCACTGCTGACCAGCACAGGCATGCCTGAGCGTCGCGCTAAGCTGGCTTTAATCAGGGCACTATCACTCTTCTCACTTTTCATAAACTGCTTCACTCCGGCAGTGAGTGCAATCGGCATGGTCTGTGGATCGTCCTTATCGTTGCGTGACAGCGGCTGATGCACTTCCACGTAGCGTTTCCCATCCGGCTCTACAGCGTACTTCACCGGCTGATTGATGATCTGTACCCGCGTCCCTTTCGGCGCTGAGTTAAACAGCGCTTCGATATCTTCTGAACGCAGACGGATGCAGCCTGAACTGACGCGCATGCCGATGCCGAATTTCGCATTAGTGCCATGGATCAGATACTGGCCGGTGCCGCGCGCCAGACGCATGGCAAACTGCCCCATCGGGTTATCCGGTCCGGCGGGGACCACGCCAGGCAGCGTAATGCCCTCTTTGGCGTAGCGTTTGCGGATGTTCGCCGTGGGCGTCCAGGTGGGATTAGGGATCTTCTGGCTGATCTGCGTCACCATCACTGGCGTGGCCGCACCCAGCTGGCCAATGCCGATGGGATAGACAATGACCTTATCCTCCCCTTTGGGATAGTAATAGAGACGAAGCTCGGCCAGATTCACCACAATCCCTTCGCGCGGCGTATCGGGCAGGATCATCTGCAGCGGCACCGTCAGCTGGGTGCCCGCTTTGGGCAGCCAGGGATCGGTACCGGGATTTGCCTCCAGCATGCTCAGCAGGCCGACCTGGTAGCGCGCCGCAATCGCTTCCAGAGGTTGTTTATTGTCAGGAACCTGAGTCACGACGTTTTCGCCAATCAGGCGACTGTCAGGTGGTGGCAGCGGATATTCGGTGGCGAACGCGGGTGCAGAGAGCCCAAAGCAGGTCAGCAGCAATGCACCGGCTAAACGTAAAGCAGGTTTCATGCAATTTTCTCGTCAGATAAAAAAACAGACGCCGGATGGCGTCTGTGGAGTGTAACTTAGCTGAGGTTCTGAGCGGTATGGCGAATAGACCGAATCATCGCCTCCAGCCCCTGCGACCGGGTGGGCGTCAGGTGCTGCATCAGTGCCAGTTCGCCAAACCAGTGGCGCACATCCAGCGCCAGGATATCGGCGGGCGGCAGGTTCTGATAGAGGCTAAATACGATAGCAATCAAACCTTTAACGATAGCAGCATCGCTGTCGCCTTCAAACGCAATGGAACCATCCGCCTGCGGGGTCATTCTGATCCACACCTGACTCTGACAACCCGAAATCACGTTCTCCGGCTGGTGCAAGGTTTCAGAAGATTCCGGAAGCTTTGAACCCAGCTCAATAATGTAGAGGTACTTCTCTTCCCAGTTAGCGCAACGGTTGAAGTTGCGAACCAGTTTCTCTTTTTCAGGCAAATTCGCCATCAGGGACTCCGTTAAAACTGTTCAGCCGCCCAGCAGACGATGAATGCGCGTCAAACCGGCAGCCAGACGATCCACTTCCTCTTCACTGTTATAGAACGTGAAGGAGGCACGGCACATCGCCGGTACATTGTAATGCTGCATCAGCGGCATCGCGCAGTGATGTCCGGTGCGGATGGCAATGCCATATTGATCCAGGAAGCTGCCGACGTCGTAGGCGTGATGTTTACCGAGATTGAAGGCGATAACGCCAGCTCGTGACTGCGGACCGTAGATCTGGATATCCGGAACGGTGCCCAGCTTATCGAGCGCATAGTTCATCAGTGCCGTCTCGCGCTGATGAATCGTATCCAGTCCCAGCGCCTGCACATAGGCCATCGCCGCACCGAAGCCGATAATACCGCCGGTATTCGGCGTACCCGCTTCAAAGCGCCACGGCGCACTGTTCCAGGTGGTGCCGGTAGGCAGCATGACGCGCTCAATCATTGAACCGCCCCCTTCCCATGGTGGCATCTCATCCAGCAGCGCTTTGCGGCCGTAGAGAATACCCACGCCGTTCGGGCCATAGAGTTTATGGCTGGAGAAGGCGTAGAAGTCGCAGCCGATATCCTGCACATCAACCTTGTCATGCATCACCGCCTGGGCACCATCCACCAGCGTGATGACGCCAGCCGCTTTTGCCTGAGCAACGATCGCTTTAACCGGGTTAACCGTGCCGAGCACATTTGAAACATGCGTCACCGCCAGCAACCGCGTACGGCTGTCGATCAGCCCCGCCAGTTGCTCCAGCGCCAGCTCACCGTTGTCATTTAATGGCAGGACACGCACTTCTGCGCCGGTGCGCTGGGCCAGAATCTGCCATGGAACGATATTGGCGTGATGCTCCATCTCAGTGATGATCAGGTTATCGCCAGCCTGGAGGTTACTGCTGCCCCAGGTGTTCGCCACCAGATTGATGCCTTCGGTGGTGCCTTTGACGAAGACAATCTCTTCCTGTGACTGCGCATTGATAAAACGGGCAGCCTGATCGCGCACGTTCTCCATGTCGCTGGTCGCCTGCTGGCTCAGCGTATGGATACCACGATGCACGGCCGCATAGCCGTGCTGATAGAAATGACTCTCGGCGTTAATCACCGAGAGTGGACGCTGTGCGCTGGCCGCACTGTCAAGATAGGCCAGCGGATGACCGTTGACCTCACGCTTCAGGATAGGAAAATCAGCCCTGACGCGTTCGAGATCGAAGTTCATCATATGTCGCCTCCGGGAAAACGTTGCGCGATACGCTGCAGCACGGCCTGACGCATCACCTCATTTTCCAGTGTTTCGGTCAGTTCTGCGGCAAACGCATGAATAATCATGGTCTGTGCAGCATCCTGCTCAATACCGCGCGAACGCAGGTAGAACATCTGCTCATCATCAATACGACCGATAGTGGCACCGTGGCTGCACTTGACATCATCCGCATAAATTTCCAGCTGCGGTTTGGTATCGACTTCTGAGAGCTTGCCCAGCAACAGGTTGTTGTTGGTCATCTGCCCGTCGGTCTTCAGCGCATGCTGTGCCACTTTAATGTGGCCGTTAAACACCGCACGGCCTTTGTCACGCACGATGGTTTTATGCATCTGGCGGCTGACGCAGTAGCCCTTGTTGTGCTCCAGGTAAGTACGGGTATCCGCCACTTCCTGTTTCACTGGCAGCACCAGGCTGTTGATCGCCAGCGTGGTGTTTTCGCCGTTCAGCTGGGTACTGGTGTTGTGACGCGACAGCCCGGCACCCAGCAGGAAGCTGGTGCTGCTGACCTGGCCATCGTTGCCAATGACCAGATCGTTATGCGCAAAGTGATAGCTGGCGCTGCTTTCAAAGGCCAGCTTCGTGTGCGTCAGTTTTGCATTGTCGCCTACCGCAAAGGTAAAGCGCGTGCCGGTGAAATGGGCGCGCTCATCCAGTGAAACGTAGTGCTCAATCACTTCCGCTTCGGCACTCTCTTCCAGCTGCAGGTGATGACGATAGTGAACCGTGTTCATACCCGTCTGCTGACCGCTGGTGATATGCAGCAGATAGACCGGACGCGCAGCGGATTTACCGCGTGCCAGACGCAGGGTCGTCACCTCTTCTGCCAGACTCTCTGTCAGATGCAGGAAGACTTCAGGCTGAACCGCAGCAGGCAGCGGACGGCGCTCGGCGGCCACGCTGTGCTGAACCTCAAACAGTTCGCAGTCGCGACTGCTGAAGGCTGGCTGGAACTGACCGTCAACATAGACCAGACGGATCGCATCCAGCGGCAGCGCCAGTGCATCAACCTGTTCAGCGCTCAGAGTCTGCGGCGCGTCAGGCAGTACAAACTGCTGTGACAGTAAGGTGTCCAGCGGCGTGTACTTCCAGTTTTCGTGCTTGCGGGTTGGCAGGCCAACGCGCATCAGTTGCTGCCAGTGCTGCTGTGCCTGCAGAGAACGCACGTCGCCACGCGACTCAAACAGGTGATGCCACTGTTGCAGCGCAGAATCACTCTTCGTCGGTAAGCCAGCCATAACCTTGCTCCTCCAGCTGTTTCACCAGCGAGAAGTCGCCAGATTTCACGATTTTGCCCTGATACAGAACATGAACGAAGTCTGGCTTGATGTAATCCAGAATACGCTGGTAGTGGGTCACGATGATAAAGGCACGCTTCTCGTCGCGCAGGCTGTTTACGCCATTCGCCACGATTTTCAGCGCATCGATATCCAGGCCTGAGTCGGTCTCATCCAGGATGCAGAGTTCTGGCTCCAGTGCCGCCATCTGCAGGATGTCGTTACGCTTCTTCTCACCGCCGGAGAAGCCAACGTTGACTGAGCGGGTCAGCAGATCTGCCGGCATCTTCAGCAGCTCAATTTTCTCTTCAATGAAGTCCTGGAAATCGAAGCGATCCAGCTCTTCCTGCTGACGATATTTGCGTACCGCATTGACCGAGGTCTGCAAAAAGAACTGGTTGCTGACGCCCGGAATTTCTACCGGATACTGGAATGCCATAAAGATGCCTTCACCGGCGCGCTCTTCAGGGGCCAGTTCCAGCAGATCTTTACCTTTGAAGCTGACCGAACCGCCGGTTACTTCATAATCTTCACGGCCTGCCAGCGTCGCTGACAGGGTGCTTTTACCTGAGCCGTTCGGGCCCATGATGGCATGCACTTCGCCGGGTTTAATTTCTAGATTCAGGCCACGCAGAATGGCTTTATCTTCAACACTGACCTGCAAATCTTTAATGCTTAACATACTTATTCCTTCACATTGCTTCCGGCAACGCGTGTGACGGCATCAGCCCACACTGTGCTCAAGGCTGATGGCTAACAATTTCTGGGCTTCCACAGCAAATTCCAGTGGCAACTCCGAGAATACGTCTTTACAGAAGCCGTTCACGATCATCGAGATGGCGTCTTCTTCACTGATACCGCGTTGCAGACAGTAGAACATCTGATCTTCGCCGATACGTGATGTCGTGGCTTCATGCTCAAGCTGAGCGGTATTGTTGCGGGTCTCCACATACGGGAAAGTATGTGCGCCGCAATCAGGACCGATCAGCATCGAGTCACACTGCGTAAAGTTACGGGCATTGGTCGCGGTTGGCATGATTTTCACCAGCCCGCGATAGGTGTTCTGACTTTTACCGGCCGAAATCCCTTTGGAGATGATGGTCGATTTGGTGTTTTTACCAATGTGGATCATCTTGGTGCCGGTATCGGCCTGCTGACGACCGCTGGTCAGTGCTACTGAGTAGAATTCACCCACCGAATAGTCCCCGCGCAGAATGCAGCTTGGGTATTTCCAGGTGATAGCAGAGCCGGTTTCAGACTGTGTCCAGGACATCTTGCTGTGGTCACCTTCACACAGCGCGCGCTTGGTTACGAAGTTCAGGATACCCCCCTCACCTTCGCCGCCCGGGAACCAGTTCTGAACCGTCGAATATTTCACTTCGGCATTTTTGTGGATGATGACTTCCACCACGGCCGCGTGCAGCTGATAGGTGTCACGCACTGGCGCTGAACAGCCTTCGATGTAGCTGACGTAGCTGTCTTCATCGGCAATCAGGATGGTGCGTTCGAACTGACCGGTTTTCGCTGCGTTGATGCGGAAATAGGTCGACAACTCCATCGGGCAACGCACCCCTTTCGGGATATAAACGAAGGTGCCGTCAGAGGCGACCGCCGAGTTCAGCGCCGCAAAGAAGTTATCGTTCGCCGGAACAACCGTGCCGAGATACTGCTTCACCAGCTCCGGATGCTCCTGAATCGCTTCGCCAAAGGAACAGAAGATAATCCCCTGCTCCGCCAGCTTGCCGCGGTAGGTGGTCGCCACCGAAACGGAGTCAAAAATGGCGTCAACCGCCACTTCACGGCCTTCACGCACCGGGACACCCAGCTGATTAAAGGCGTTTTCCACTTCCTGCGTCAGATAATCGCTGGCTGGCGCGCTGCCTGATGCCTGCAGTGCACCGGGTTCTGATGCGCAGCTGTCATCACAGTTGCCGCAGGAAGGCGCGGAGTAGTAGCTGTAATCCTGGTAGTCGAGTTTTTCGTAGTGCGCTTTCAGCCAGTGTGGCTCTTCCATTTCAAGCCAGGCACGAAACGCTTTAAGACGAAACTCCAGCATCCACTCTGGCTCGTTACGCTTGGCCGAGATCGCCCGCACCACATCTTCATTGATGCCGTTGGCAAATTCTTCGGTTTGCAGTTGGGTAAAGAAGCCCTCTTTGTAGTTGAGCTTGCCTTCCCAGATTTGTACATCGTCAGATGTTTCGCTGTGTCGTGACATATTTCACTTACTCGACGCCAAAGCTCTCACCGCACCCGCAGGCGTGCTGAGCTTTAGGGTTATTGAATTTAAAAATCTGATTCAGGCCTTCACGAACGTAGTCCAGTTCGGTGCCATCAACGAATGGCATCGCCTGTAGCGGCACAAACAGCGTTGCGCCATGGAATGAGAACTGCAAATCATCCTCGACTGGCTCTTTCACCAGATCCATGACGTAACCAAACCCGGCGCAGCCGGATTGTTTTACGCCGAGCCGCAGACCCTTGACATCGGGGTCCTGAGCCGCCAGATTGAGAATTTGTTGCGCTGCGGTTTCAGTCAGCGTCAGCCCTTTCCAGACAAAATCGTCGGGTGAGAAAGAGTCTGTATTAACGGATGCCATGTTGATACCTCTTGAGTCCGGACCTTTTCAGGCTATCCCCCTATGGTAGTGATCTGACCAATCACTTCAACCTCTTGTTTTGCAGGGATAATCATCTTGTGCGGTTTTATTTGCTTAATTATTAAGCATAGCCTCTTCAGCTCACCTTGTGGTGAGCGCGTCAGCATAAATAAGCCAGTGTTAACCTATTAATAAATCACTCTTTTTTAAATAACCATTTTTGATAAAAATGCTTATTGATAGGTTACGCCTTTCTGCGATGTAAACAGATTGTTATTTCCGATTATACCGACAGGCAGGATAAATCGATAAATTTTTCTGCCCGCCAATTGCAATCACCGCCCAATTGAATATGATAATTATTATCATTCACATTCAGGGTGGCGTTATGACGCTTTCTGTCTCAGCCTGGCTGCAGCACAAAATCGACGAATATCAGTTTGCGGTGCGTGATATCACCGTCGACTTTTATATGGCGCAGGCAAAACTCGACCGGGCCGACTGCACGATTCATCAGCTACGTCAGTTTAACGATGCCTGTCAGGATATGGCAGAAATCTGCCAGTTGAACGGTGACGACCAGAGTTACCTGCATGCCATGGGTAAACTGCATCACCGACTGGTGCAGGAGATGGGAAACAGCGATCGCGATCGCCTGTTTCGCCTTCAGGCTTATCAACTGGCGCGATTGTCCCTGACCCGCCTCTGCCATCAACTGGCAATGGTCGGGGAGTGGAACCAGGCCACTGCGCTGCAAAGTGACTTTATGCGTCACGCAGGCTGGATATTCTAATCCAGCCAGGCCGTGACGTCGCGCACAATTTTTTTACATTAGCTCTAACAATGCCTGAAGCGGATGACGCATTCCGTTGCCCTCTACACGCTTGACCTGACTGCGGCACGAATAGCCGGTGGCCAGGCAGCGCTGGCGTGGCAGTCGCTGAAGCTGGGGATGCCAGGAGAGCGCGTAGATCCCCAGCGAGTTTTCAAGGTTCTTACTTTCGTGACCGTAGGTGCCTGCCATACCGCAGCAGCCAACATTGATGTTCTCCAGCTTCGCGCCAAAACGGGAGAAGATCGCCTGCCACTGATTCGGTGTGGAGGGCAGCGCGGTCACCTCGGTGCAGTGTGCAAACAGATACCAGGATTCTCCGCCCGTGGCCTGCACGTCACGCTCTGCCAGTGCACGCTCTAACCACTCATGTACCAGCAGGACGTTAAAGTCGCCGCGTGATTCGCCCAGCGTCTGACGATACTCATCGCGATAGCAGAGCACCGTGGCCGGATCGACACCGACCATGGGCAACCCCAGTTTTGCCACCCGATTCAGGAAATCGGCGGTGCGGGATGCCGTGCGGGCGAAACGTTGCAGGAAACCTTTCACATGTTGCGCTTTGCCATTTGGCGAGAATGGCAGGAGCACGGGCCGATAGCCCAGTTTCTCAATCAGCCTGACAAAATCGTTAACCAGCTGCGCCTCATAGAAGCTGGTAAAAGGATCCTGCACCACCAGCACACAGTTTGCGCGCTCAGCGGCTGACAGCCCTTCCAGCTGCTCCAGCGTCATGTTCATGGCGGGATGACCACTGAGCTGCTGTTTCAGATTTGGGGCCGAAAGCAGAGGCAGATCGACCATACCGATATGGGTTTTACTTATCTCTTTCAGCCACGGCTGGCGCAGAAAGAAGTTAAACACTTTCGGTGCTTTTGCCATCAGCGGCGCATAGCCCTCCACGGCAGCCACCAGGTGATCGCTGACCGGACGCAGATAACGGGTATGGTAGAGCTGTAAGAAGCGCGAGCGGAAAGCGGGCACGTCAATTTTAATCGGACACTGGGTGGAGCAGGCTTTGCAGGCCAGACAGCCCGACATCGCCTCTTTCACCTCGTGCGAGAAGTCATACTCCCCTTTGCTGGCGTGCCAGCTATTGCGGGTACGGGCAATCAGAGTGCGAAGCGACAGCCGATTTTCGGGCAGCTGCTTTTCCAGGGTGAGCGGATCGACGCCCTGCCCGGCCAGCAGCCGCAGCCACTCCCGCGTCAGCGTTGCCCGCCCTTTGGGCGAGTGAATGCGGTTGCGGGTGATTTTCATGGAGGGACACATCGGGCTGCGGGCATCAAAGTTAAAACATAACCCGTTGCCGTTACACTCCATGGCGCCACGCCATTCATCCCGGACCGTTAACGGAATCTGACGATCATAGGTTCCGCGCTTCACCGCATCGACCTGCATCATTTCATCATTACTGTTGAATGGCGTACAGATCTTGCCCGGATTCAGGCGATTGAGCGGATCAAAGGCCGCTTTGATGCGGCGCAATTCGTTAAACAGCGTCTCACCGAAGAATGCCGGACTGTACTGGGCACGGAACCCTTTGCCATGTTCACCCCACAGCAGGCCACCATAGCGCGCTGTCAGCGCTACGACTTCGTCGGAGATCTGTTTCATCATCATCTCCTGCTGCGGATCGCACATATCCAGCGCCGGACGCACATGCAGGACGCCTGCATCGACGTGACCAAACATGCCGTAGCTCAGCCCGTGGCTGTCGAGCAGCGCGCGAAACTCGACGATGTAGTCCGCCAGTTTTTCCGGCGGGACCGCGGTATCTTCCACAAAGGGAATCGGTTTAGCCCGGCCTTTGGCATTTCCCAACAGACCCACCGCTTTTTTACGCATGTTATAGATGCGTTCAATGCCATCCAGGTCGTTACAGAACTGATAGCCAATCACGCCGCCCTGCTGCTGCACCATCAGTGCGTCAAGGCGGCCACAAAGCTGTTCAATCTGCTGATCGATCAGCGCGGCGTTGTCACCGGCAAACTCAACAATATTCAGACCCAGCATCTCTTTGTCGGGTACATCGGCGATCAATTCGCGCACCGAGTGCCAGACAATGTCTTCACGCGCCAGGTTCAGCACCTTAGAGTCAACGGTCTCTACCGAGAGCGCCTGCGCTTCCACCATAAAAGGCGCATTGCGCAGGGCGGAGTCAAAGGAGTCATATTTGATATTCACCAGTCGGCGCACTTTAGGCAGCGGCGTGATATCAAGCCGCGCTTCCGTGACAAAGGCCAGCGTGCCCTCTGCGCCGCACAGCAGGCGCGTCAGGTCAAAGGTTTGCATATCGTCGCTGAAGACATGGCGCAGGTCATATCCGGTCAGGAACCGATTCAGCTTTGGAAACTTTTCCAGAATCAGCGCACGATGCTCGCGGCAGCGCGTCAGCACCTGCTGATAGAGCCGGCCTTCGGGCGTCGCCGTCTGCGCCAGGGTTTCAGCCAGCGCGGTAGCCATTGGACGCGTATCAAGGATATCGCCGCCCAGCAGCACGGCGCGCAGGCCCAGCACATGGTCCGAGGTTTTGCCATAGACCAGTGAGCCCTGGCCGGACGCATCGGTATTAATCATGCCGCCCAGCGTGGCACGGTTACTGGTGGATAACTCCGGCGAGAAGAAAAAGCCGAATGGCTTCAGCCAGGCGTTAAGCTGATCTTTGATCACCCCCGCTTCAACCCGCACCCAGCCCTCATCGGTATTGATCTCCAGAATACGGTTCATGTAGCGCGACATATCCACCACAATCCCCTGATTCAGCGACTGACCGTTGGTGCCGGTACCGCCGCCGCGCGGGGTAAATACCAGACTGGCAAAGCGCGCTTCTCCGGCCACGCGGGCGAGCAGTGCAACATCCGCAGTCGAGCGCGGAAAGAGCGCCGCGTCGGGCAGCAATTGATAGATGCTGTTATCGGTGGAGAGTGAGAGACGGTCGGCATAGCTGGTTGCCATGTCACCGGTAAAACCCTGCTCTTTCAACGACTCAAGGAACGTCAGCACCAGTTGAACGAGGCCCGGTGCCTGCGAAATCTGTGGGATCATGATTGTCTGACCGAAGGTGTTGTAAACGTTTGCGTTTATAGATTAGCGATTTCTCGTTTTATCATATTTTTCCTGCGCCTGCCCTTTTTTCAGAAAAGGCAAAAACCTTTCTCCGCGACTCTGTTTAAACCTCAGCAAATAGATCATGATAAAAACGGGCATCCGAATGCCTGAAAATGAAGGATTAAGACGAGGTTATGAGTCAATGATGAAAAGCCAGTACCGGGATATGGATTTACCGCAAATACTCTTCACCCTGATGTTCATTCTGCTGCTGATTGTCGCCTGTTTATGGGTCGTGCAGCCGTTTATTCTGGGCTTTGCCTGGGCCAGCATGGTGGTGATTGCCACCTGGCCATTGATGCTGAAATTCCAGCGACTGTTATGGGGACGCCGTTCCCTGGCGGTGATCGTGATGACACTGCTGCTGCTGCTGCTGTTTATTATCCCTATCGCCCTGCTGGTCAGCAGCCTGATTGATAACAGCGCGCCGGTGATTGCCTGGGTTACCCAGGGGCATATGATGCCGCGACTGTTATGGCTCAACGATGTCCCGATGGTCGGCAAGAAGCTTTATGTCAGTTATGACACGCTGGTGGCGAGCGGCGGTGCCGGCGTCATGGCGAAAATACAGCCCTATATCGGCCGTACCACCGGTTTTTTCGTCGCGCAGGCCGGTCATTTCGGACGCTTTATGATCCATCTGGGCGTGATGTTACTGTTCAGCGTGCTGCTTTACTGGCGTGGCGAACAGGCTGCCCAGGGCATTCGTCACTTTGCTTTCCGCATGGCGGGACGGCGCGGTGATGCCGCCGTACTGCTGGCGGCGCAGTCCATTCGTGCCGTGGCGCTTGGCGTAGTAGTGACGGCGCTGGTGCAGGGCGTGCTGGGCGGTATCGGTCTGGCGATCTCCGGCATTCCTTACGCCACGCTGTTGACGGTACTGATGATCCTCTGCTGTCTGGTACAGCTCGGCCCGCTACTGGTGCTGGTTCCCGCCATTATCTACCTCTACTGGAGCGGAGATACAACATGGGGAACGGTGCTGCTGGTCTGGAGCTGTGTGGTCGGCACGATGGATAACGTGCTGCGCCCGATGCTGATCCGTATGGGTGCCGATCTGCCAATGATCCTGATTCTTTCTGGTGTTATTGGTGGACTGTTTGCGTTCGGGATGATTGGTCTGTTTATCGGGCCGGTGGTTCTGGCGGTCTCCTACCGTCTGGTTTCCGTCTGGGTTCATGAAGCGCCTGCCCCGGATAGTGACCAACTGGCCGTGGCTGATGCCCTGGCGGATCACGATGATACCCCGCCTGCTGTATGATGAGATGCAATAACCCGCTGCGCCGCTAGCCCCCATAAGCATTGATTAGTGCGGTTAATGATGATTAACCGCACCCCTTCTCTCAGATCAGATAAATTCTGTTTTCCATTAGCGATTTTTAAGAAAAAAGCCACCTTTGGCCTGAAAGTGACCTTTTCGGGCCAAAAAAGATTACTTTCTGCACTGTTTCTTAAGCCAAATGGCGAAGTAAAGGTCACAAAAGATTATTGGCTTTAAACTAATAAGAGGATTCTTAAAGACGACAGCCAGCCGTATGAATAACATGTTTCCTATGTTCGAAATCAACCTGATGATTTTCAGACAATCTCATTCCCCTGAGTAGAGTAAAGAATTGCTGTGTGTAGTCTTTGCCCATCCCCTGTGATGGGCTTTTTTTTTGCCTGAATCTGACCAGATATAAACAGAAAAGGCCCGCATAGCGGGCCCTGAAGAGTGCTAACAACCCGTATCAGGCTGTTTTATTTAACTGCGCCAGACTCACCCAGGTCTCCACCACCGTGTCCGGGTTCAGTGACAGACTGTCGATGCCCTCTTCCATCAGCCATGCGGCGAAATCCTGATGGTCTGACGGTCCCTGCCCGCAGATTCCGACATATTTCCCCTTCTGCTTCGCGGCCCTTATGGCCATTGAAAGCAGCATCTTCACGGCCTCGTTACGCTCGTCAAACAGCGCGGAGACGACGCCAGAGTCGCGGTCCAGCCCCAGCGTCAGCTGAGTCATGTCGTTTGAGCCAATAGAGAAGCCATCGAAGTGCTCCAGGAACTGATCCGCCAGCAGGGCATTGGACGGGATCTCGCACATCATAATGATCTTCAGCCCGTTCTCGCCGCGCTTCAGTCCCTGACGCCCCAGCTCTTCCACCACAGCCTTCGCCTGCTCAACGGTGCGCACAAACGGAACCATAATCTCGACGTTTGTCAGGCCCATCTCGTTGCGAACACGTTTCACCGCTTCGCACTCCAGCGCAAAGCAGTCCCGGAAGCTGTCAGCGACATAGCGACCCGCACCCCGGAATCCCAGCATCGGGTTTTCCTCTTCCGGCTCGTAGCGTTCTCCACCCACCAGGTTGGCATATTCATTGGTTTTAAAGTCAGAAAGTCGGACAATTACGCGTTTCGGCGCAAAAGCGGCGCCAAGCGTGGCAATTCCTTCAGTCAGTCGAGCGATGTAAAACTCCACCGGATCATCAAATCCTTTCATCATTTTACGGATCTGCTGCTGCAGCTCCGGCGTCTGTTGGTCAAACTCCAGCAGCGCTTTAGGGTGGACGCCGATCATGCGGTTAATGATAAATTCCAGCCGCGCCAGGCCCACGCCTTCGTTAGGCAGACAGGCGAAATCAAAGGCGCGATCGGGGTTGCCCACGTTCATCATGATCTTCAGCGGCAGTTCAGGCAGTGAATCGACCTGCGAACTGGTGACGTCGAAATCGAGCAGTTGATCATAGACGTAGCCGGTATCACCTTCGGCACATGAAACAGTGACGTTATGCCCCTCTTTCAGCCGGTCGGTGGCGTCACCACAGCCCACCACTGCCGGAATGCCCAGCTCACGCGCGATGATCGCAGCATGACAGGTCCGTCCGCCGCGGTTAGTCACAATCGCTGATGCTTTTTTCATGATCGGTTCCCAGTCCGGGTCGGTCATGTCGGTCACCAGCACATCGCCTTTTTCAATGCGATTCATTTCGCTGATATCGTGGATGACCTTCACCACGCCTGCGCCAATACGATGACCGATAGCACGACCTTCCACGACGACGCTGCTCTGCCCCTGCAGCGTGTAACGCTCCATTACCTGACCATTTGAGCGTACGGTTTCAGGGCGCGCCTGAACAATAAACAGTTTGCCGGTGTGCCCATCTTTGGCCCACTCAATATCCATCGGGCGCTGATAGTGCTGTTCAATCAGCACCGCCTGCTTCGCCAGCGCCTGCACTTCCTCATCGCTCAGGCAGAAACGGTCGCGTTCGGCCTCAGGCACATCTTCGATCCGCACCTGCTCGCCATGCGCCTGGGAATCGGCATAGACCATGCGAACCTTTTTCGAGCCCATATTGCGGCGCACAATCGACGGACGATCGGCTGCCAGGGTTGGCTTGTGCACATAGAACTCATCGGGGTTAACGGCACCCTGCACCACCATTTCCCCCAGCCCCAGTGCAGCGGTGATAAAGACCACCTGATCAAAGCCGGACTCGGTATCAATGGTGAACATCACACCCGAGGCGGCCAGGTCTGAACGCACCATGCGCTGTATTCCCGCTGAGAGCGCAACACCACGATGGTCATAGCCCTGATGCACACGGTAGGAGATAGCGCGGTCATTAAACAGCGAGGCGAAGACATGCTTTACCGCCACCATGACGGCGTCGATGCCCTGTACATTCAGGAAGGTTTCCTGCTGGCCGGCAAAAGAGGCGTCAGGCATATCTTCTGCGGTTGCAGAGGAGCGCACGGCAAACGACGCGGCATCATCATCAGCAGAAAGCTGCTTATAGGCGTCCAGAATGGCGGACTCCAGCTCGGGCAGGAACGGTGTCTCCACGACCCACTGACGAATCTGCTTACCCGCTTTTGCCAGCGCATCAACGTCATCAATATCGGTCTCATCCAGCAGCGCATAAATACGCTGATTCAGCCCGCTTTGATCGAGGAACAGGTTAAAGGCGTAGGATGTGGTCGCGAAACCGTTGGGCACGGAAACGCCCAGCGACGACAGATTAGTAATCATTTCACCCAGAGAGGCATTTTTGCCCCCCACCCGGTCAACATCATGCATGCCAAGCTGGTTATACCAGAGCACGAGTGGCTGTTCGCCTTTACTGGACATTGAGCTTATCCTTTATCAATTATCAATGAATGGACACAGGGAGTAATCTGTCTTCAGCCTGGCATATCACCCTCTCAATAACGATCTGTTGAATCGTTAAAGCAGAATTTCAGCCACAGTTTCGGAATTGTGAGCGCATTATTTTGCTGTTGCGCAAAGTCGCCTTTTTTCTCTAAATGATTGATGCCACAGGAAATGGCTGATTTTCAGCCACTTAAGCATTCTGTTTTGTTGCGCAACAACTGCGTGGCTATTTGCGGCTTAACGACGGATTAAAAAGAATGCTGGCTCAACGAGCCACCCTTTCATTTTTAGTATCGTAATGAAACGACAGACAAATAATCCGGACAGACATTCCAGAAATTAAAATCAGAGATGATTTATTTAATCGCATGGCCCATGCTGAATGCTCACTCTTGTCTGAGGCTGATTTCGTTATGACAACTGACAGAAGCGTTTTTTATATCTCCGATGGTACGGCCATTACGGCTGAGGTGCTGGGTCATGCGGTGCTGTCGCAGTTTCCGGTCAATATCACCAGCCTGACGCTGCCGTTTGTGGAAAATGTTCAGCGGGCGCTGGCGGTTAAAGCCCAGATTAACGCGCTCTATCAGCAGAGCGGTGTCCGGCCGCTGGTCTTTTTCTCCATCGTGACGCCGGAAGTGCGCGACATCATCGTACAGAGTGACGGCTTTTGTCAGGATATCGTCCAGGCGCTGGTCGCCCCGCTTCAGCAGGAGCTGGGGTTATCGCCCGCGCCGGTGGCACACCGTACCCATGGACTGGATGCCAGTAACCTGGGTAAATATGACGCACGTATCGCGGCCATCGATTACACCCTGGCGCATGATGACGGCATCTCGCTGCGCGGGCTGGAAGATGCGCAGGTGATTCTGTTAGGCGTCTCGCGCTGTGGCAAAACCCCCACCAGCCTCTATCTGGCAATGCAGTTTGGTATTCGCGCCGCCAACTATCCATTCATTGCCGACGATATGGATAACCTTAAACTCCCGCCCGCGCTGCGCGCGCATCAGAATAAACTGTTCGGGCTGACCATCGACCCGGAACGGCTGGCTGCGATACGTCAGGAGCGGGCGGAAAATACCCGTTACGCCTCGATGCGTCAGTGCCGGCTGGAGGTGGGCGAAGTGGAAGCGCTGTTTCGCACTCATCAGATCCGCTATCTCAACAGCACCAACTACTCCGTGGAGGAGATTGCGACCAAAATTCTCGACATTATGGGCCTGACTCGCCGCATGTACTGATGGGTAACCGGCGCTGAACTGTAAAGCGGCGCTGCCGTCGCTTTTGATTTCATTATTAAATTCCGGGTTGAATTCGCAGACTAATGGTTTATTGTGACCACCATCACTTCCCGGTATTTCACCGCTGCGAAGAACCGTTTTCGAGAAACCCATGAACAAAACCGACGAACTGCGTACCGCACGCATTGGTAGTCTGATTACCCCCGCCAGCCTGGCGGCTGAGCATCCTGTCTCTCCGGCAATTGCCGACAATGTCACCGCTGCCCGTAAACGTATTGCCCGTATTCTGACGGGTGAAGATCCCCGCCTGCTGGTGGTGATTGGCCCCTGCTCGCTGCACGACCCGAAAGCGGCGCTGGAATATGCTGAGCGTCTGAACGCGTTACGCAGCCGCTATGAAGATCGGCTGGAGATTGTGATGCGTGCCTACTTTGAAAAGCCGCGCACCGTAGTGGGCTGGAAAGGCTTAATCTCCGATCCGGATCTGGATGGGAGCTACGATGTGAACCGCGGCATAGGCATCGCCCGCCAGCTGCTGATTGATATCAACGCGCTGGGCCTGCCTACCGCCACGGAATTCCTGGATATGGTGATCGGCCAGTTTATTGCCGATCTGATTAGCTGGGGCGCGATTGGCGCACGCACCACCGAAAGCCAGATCCATCGCGAAATGGCATCGGCCCTCTCCTGCCCGGTCGGCTTTAAAAACGGCACCGATGGTAACGTACAGATTGCCGTGGATGCGATTCGCGCCGCGCGCGCCAGCCACATGTTCCTTTCGCCCGATAAGCTGGGCCAGATGACTATCTATCAGACCAGCGGCAACCCGCATGGTCATGTGATCCTGCGTGGCGGCAAACAGCCTAACTATCATGCCAGTGATGTCGCCGCCGCAGCCGAAAGTCTGTCGGCGTTTAATCTGCCACAGCAGCTGGTGATCGACTTCAGTCACGGTAACTGCCTGAAGCAGCATCGTCGTCAGATGGATGTCGCGGCAGAGGTGGCAGAACAGATTAAAGCGGGATCGCAGGCCGTTGCCGGTGTGATGATTGAAAGCTTCCTGGAAGAGGGCAATCAGAAAGTCGTCAGCGGCGAACCGCTGGTCTATGGCAAGTCGATTACCGATCCCTGCCTCGGCTGGCAGGAGAGCGAAAAGGTGCTCGCCCTGCTGGCCGAGGCGGTTTCTCACCGCCTCTGAGTCTGCATCAGCTGGAGCAGCTCACTTCCAGGGTTTTGCCCCAGTCTGGCGGCCGCTGACGATATTCAGCGGCTGTCTGATCGCTAAAGGGTTGCTGTAACGCCTGATGCAGACGTGCCAGCGCCCACTGCTCTCCCCGCTCCGCCTCTTCAATCGCCTGCTGCGCCAGATAGTTGCGCAGAATCACCGCCGGATTGGCCGCCTTCATCACGGCCTGACGTTCTGCATCGCTGACCTGCTCATCCATCAGACGGCTGCGGTAGCGCTGATACCAGCTATCAAACGCCTCACGATCGATAAACTCATCCCGCAGCGGTGAACGGCTGTCAGCCTGTTGCGTCTCACTGAGCAGGCCGAACGTCAGGGTGTAATCGCTATGCTCCTGCGTCATCAGTGCCAGCAGATCGGTCAGAATCTCATTATCGCTGCTCTGCTGCGTCAGCAGACCGAGTTTCGCCCGCATCCGTTCGCCCCAGACCCGCATCAGTTCAGGTTCGTAGGCGCTCAGTGCCGTCCGCAACTGCTCGGTGGTCAGCAGACCCGACAGCGCATGTGCCAGCCGGTTAAGATTCCACATGCCGATCATTGGCTGATTTTCAAAGCTGTAGCGCCCCTGATAGTCGCTGTGATTACAGATGAAGTCAGGCTGATAATCATCCAGAAAACCAAAGGGGCCATAGTCGATGGTCAGACCCAGAATCGACATGTTGTCCGTGTTCATCACTCCATGAGCAAAGCCCACGCTCTGCCACAGCGCAATCAGACGCGCAGTGCGTAACACAATGTCGGTAAACCACTGTTGATAGCGGTCTGCTTCAGCGTCCAGATGCGGCCAGTGATGGCGAATGGCGTAGTCGGCCAGTTGCTGCACTTTCTCCTGCTGCTGGCTGTAAAAGAAATGCTCGAAATGACCGAAACGCAGATGACTTGGGGAAATGCGCATCAGCATCGCGCCACGCTCTGTTGTTTCGCGGTAGACCGGCTCATCACCTATCGACAGCGTCAGCGCACGCGTAGTGGGAATGCCCAGATGATGCAGCGCTTCCGAGGCGAGAAACTCACGCACGCTGGAACGGATCACGGCACGACCATCCCCCATGCGGGAATAAGGCGTCAGGCCTGCGCCCTTGAGATGCCAGTCCAGCTTGCTGCCATCCTCCAGACGCTGCTCACCCAGCAGAATGCCGCGCCCGTCGCCAAGCTGGCCCGCCCAGACGCCAAACTGATGGCCGCTGTAGACCTGCGCCAGCGGCTGCATGCCGGGCAGCAGTGCGGCACCGTGCCAGACGGCATGACCCTTATCGGCAAAGAGCGCGCTATCCAGCCCCATTGAGGCTGCAAGCGGTGCGTTATGATACAGCAGGCGTCCGCCTGCCAGTGGCGTGGGGTTCAGCGCGGTGTAACACCCGGTAAGTTCACGGAACCAGGTGTTGTCGAAAGAGGCCTTGCCTGAGGACATTGTTTCTCCCATGCGATGCTCAGCGTTACTTAAGGTTAGTCCTCTAGTGTAACGCTGATAGCGGGGATTAACAGGAAGTATCAGCCGGGATGCTGCGCGGATGGCACACGATCGTCGGCGCAGATCAGTGAATGCAGCGCGTCAGATTTTACCACCGGGAAGAGCGCACCCTGAAACTCGGCACCGCTCAGCTGGCTGACTTTATCCAGCAGCACGTCGTCATCAATGCCACAAATAATGAGCCGGTCACAATGGGCGCGGAAATTATCGATAATGCTCTGAATAAATGGCACGAATGAAGCGCGCTTTGCCAGCGAATGAATAAACTCTTTGTCCAGGCAGATGCAGCTGAATAAATTATCGTAGACCGCATTAGAGGGGGTCTTACCCGCGCCGAAATGAGAAATCGCTAAATTAAACTCAGCATGCAGGCTTGCCAGCAGGGGATTATTTTTTCCCAGTTTTAGTTGCGGAAACGTTTCAGTGATATTCAACAGAATGAATGGCAACTGCTTTATTTTGCGCATCACTAATTCGCTGGCCAGCAGCGTCCGGGCCATGCCTTCATCAATACGTATAAATGCTGACACGGAATGCGCTTCAAAAAAGCCGCGATTCTGCTCCAGCAATCCAATCTGACTTTGCAGCAGGCGCAGCTGCTGCGACTCATCGAGCTGCGGCAGCAACAGATCCTGCGGCAGGGTGATGGGGGCACTTTCATGCACAAACTGCGTGACCAGCTCGACAGCGGTCAGTCGCCCATTAACATCACAGACAGGATAAAACCAGATTTCCGACTGATAGTCGGCCGAAAGATGAATTTTCATTTTAATGCCAGAATATGCGGCGATGGGGATATCGTATAGTAATGGTCAGGCGCAGGCAATAGTGCCAAATCATTGAAGAGACGAACTTCTTTACTCTTCCATTGCCGTTTGGCAGCAGGCGATCACCCTTAAGCCAAATAGTAGCGATAAAACAGCGGTTATTAGTGGAATTAAATAAGCGTTTATTATGTTTATTAAAACCCACGCTCAATAACTGTCATTTAAAATAAACCTTTTACTCTCTGTTTTAACTCTATTTAAAATTGGACTTAAGTCTGATTCCCCGGACCTGCGTTTAAATACGACGCGCCTGCCAGAACACTTTTCGCCAGTAGACATTGTCGAGCGAGGAGCGGATGACGCCCTGGCTGGTTGAGGCATGAATAAAAGCATTATCGGTGTCATAAATGCCAACATGCAGGCCATTCTCCCCGCGACCGGTTTTGAAGAAGACCAGATCGCCTGGCAGCAGCTCGTCTTTGCTGATTCGGGTGCCGATATCGCTTTGAGCTGAGGTGGTGCGCGGCAGTTGCAGCGCAAATTTATCGCGGAAAGTCAGATAGACAAAGCCGGAGCAGTCAACCCCGTTACGACTCATGCCGCCATAGCGATAAGGCGTCCCACGCCAGTTACCGAGCTGATCGTTCAGTTCCGCAATCACGGTGATCGAATCGGAAAGACGGCCATTAATCGGCGGAGCGTGATGACTGCATCCCGTCAGCAGCAGAACTAAAATCAGCAAACCCAGGCGCATCGCCAAATGTCCTTATCAGAAGTTGCAACCGGCTTAATGTAGCGGTAAAGCCCGCAGGGTAGCAAGTGTCAGGGCAATACGGTCAGCAGCGTGCGTCCTTCGAGTTCAAGCTGCCGGAAAGCA
This sequence comes from Pantoea sp. Fr-CA_6, assembly GCF_024520895.1. Taxonomy (NCBI): domain Bacteria; kingdom Pseudomonadati; phylum Pseudomonadota; class Gammaproteobacteria; order Enterobacterales; family Erwiniaceae; genus Pantoea; species Pantoea sp. Fr-CA_6. Next base: position 419,375 of record NZ_JALNPO010000001.1, read on the forward strand.
ATCTGGTAGAGCGGTGTCAGGCGCTGCGGCGTCAGAACCTCTGCCGGTTCACCCTGGGCTATCAACGCTCCCTGATCCATCAGCCAGACCCGATCCGCCTGTTGCAGGCTGTGGTTGAGGTCGTGACTGCTGGCGATAACGCTGATGCCCGCCGCGCACAGGTCGGCAATCAGATCGTCCACCGCTTTTTGCTGGGCGATATCCAGCGCGGTCATGGGCTCATCAAGGATCAGCAGCCGCCCGTGTGGATTGATGTGGGGATCAATCTGCATACAGACCGCCGCCAGCCTGACGCGCTGCCATTCACCACCGGAGAGCCGGGTCAGTGAACGCGATAACTTATCCTGCAGCTGAAGCCGTTTCAGCAGCGTGCTGAGACGATCGTCTGTCTGCCCCCCCGCCTGTTTCAGATGCAGACGCAAATAGTGCCAGACCGGCATCTGACTCAGCGGTGCCTGCTGCTGAGGCAGCCAGCCGCGAACCCGGGCCATCGCTGCGCCATTCCAGTCACTCAGCGGCTGTTCGTCCAGCAGCACCGTGCCGGAGGCGGGTTGCAGTCCCGCAATCACACTGAGTAAGGTGCTTTTGCCTGCACCGTTCGGGCCTGCCACGTGCAGCAGCTGACCGGCGGCAAGCTCACCGGTCAGTGGCAGCAGCCGTCCGGGGACGGCGGCCTGTTGCAGGCGCAACAGCATCTATTTTGCCAGCGCCTGCTTAATGGTTTCCAGAATGATCGGATCTTCCGGCGTCATGTCAGGTGCAAAACGCTGGATCACGCTGCCGTCACGGCCAATAAGGAATTTTTCGAAGTTCCACAGAATGTCGCCCTGCTCTTTCGGCGCGCGTCCTTTGCTCTCCATACGCTCGTAAAAGCCGCTGCCTTCCGGGCGCACCGCGTCAGGTCGGGCAGCGATCAGCTGAGCATAGAGCGGATGACGGCCTGCGCCATTCACCTCGGTTTTGGCAAACATCGGGAACGTGACGCCATACGTGGTGCTGCAGAAGGTTTTAATCTCCTCACTGCTGCCCGGCTCCTGCTCCAGAAACTGGTTGCAGGGAAAACCGAGTACGCTGAAGCCCTGATCCTGCCAGGCTTTCTGCAGGTTCTCCAGCTCTTCATATTGCGGCGTCAGACCACATTTCGAGGCAACATTGACCACCAGCAGTACCTTGCCCTGCCATTGTGACAGCGTGGTTTTTTCCCCATCGAGCGTAACCAGTTCAGTTTGATAAATGTTCATGCTGTTTCCTGTTGTGGATGCTGTTGTGGATGCAGAGTCGCCAGCCGAAGCTAGCGTGAAGATTTCACCAGTAAAATAATAAACAGCGGCGCGCCCAGTGTCGCCGTCACGACGCCTATCGGTAATTCCGCCGACGTCAGCGCCAGGCGTGCCACAATATCGGCTGTCAGTAATACACCGGCGCCAGCCAGCGCCGATGCCGGCAGCAGATAACGGTGATCGCTGATGCCGCTCATACGCAGCAGATGCGGGATCACCAGTCCGACAAAGCCAATAGCACCGGCCATCGCAACACTGATGCCGACCAGCCAGCCCATGGCGAGCACCAGCAGGTTACGCCAGTAGAAGAGAGACAGTCCGAGCTGGCGGGCGGATGTCTCGCCCAGCGCCAGCAGATTAAGAATCTGCCCGGTCGCCCCCAGGGCCAGCATCACCGGCAGCAGCGCCAGCATCATCCAGCCATAGCGCCAGTCAATCCCGCTGAATCCGCCCATCATCCAGTACATCAACTGACGCAGATCGAGGCTGGTACTGAAGTAGACCGCCCAGGTCATGATGGCACTACAGATAATCCCCAGCGCTACGCCGGTAAGCAACAGCCGGGTGACTGAGAGCTGACGATGGGCAAAATGCAGCAGGATGAGCGTAATTATCAGTGCACCGGCCATCGCCGCCAGCCCAAGGCTCCACAGCGAGCCGCTGCCCAGCAGCACGCCGAGCACCAGGCCAATACCGGCACCGTTCGAGACGCCGAGCAGGCCGGGCTCCGCCAGCGGATTTGTAAACAGCGCCTGCATTACGACACCGCATACCGCCAGCGATGCTCCGACCAGCACCACCGCCAGGCTGCGGGGCAGCCGCAACTGCCAGACAAAAAGCCTGCCGCTTTCCGTGAACCAGTCTGAGGGCGCGATCCAGCTGTCACCGGCACACAGGCTGAGACAGAGCAGTGCAGAGAGCGTAAGTGCTAACACAATAAGCCATTTCTGGCCGCGCTGGTCGGCCTGGCGCGCGAGCTGGTCGAGCAGAGACATAAGCGGGATTAGCTGAGAAAACAGAGATTTGATTGTAGAGGGATTGCAGAAAAAAGAAAGGCAGATGAGGCGGTTTGCTCTTTGCCGCCAGGGAGATTAACGGGCGTGGGAAGCGGGATTGCTGCGTACTGAAACCATGAAAAAAGGCCGCTTGCGCGGCCTTTTTGAAACGCTGAAATTCAGTCAGTCTCTTTGGGTGTAGCGTTCTCTACGCGGCTTTTCAGCTTCTGTCCTGGGCGGAACGTTACTACGCGACGCGCAGTAATCGGAATATCTTCACCCGTTTTCGGGTTTCTGCCAGGACGCTGGTTTTTGTCACGCAGGTCAAAATTACCAAACCCAGACAGTTTTACCTGTTCTCCATTCTCCAAAGCGCGACGTACCTCTTCGAAAAACAGCTCTACTAACTCTTTGGCATCGCGTTTGCTCAGCCCGAGTTTCTCAAACAGGTACTCTGACATCTCAGCTTTTGTAAGCGCCATAGGTTCAATCCCTCAAGGTTGCCTGGAATCGCTCTTTTAATGCCGCAACGCATTTGCCAACGGTCGCGGCAATCTCCTCTTCTTCGAGTGTCCGGCTGGTATCCTGCAAAATCAGGCTGATTGCGAGGCTCTTGTAGCCCTCAGAAACGCCCTTACCGCGGTACACGTCAAACAAGTTTACGCCAACTACCTGATTTACGCCAACTTTCTTACACTCCGCGATGATATCTGCTGCGGGGACGTTTTCAGCCACCACAACGGCAATATCACGACGGTTCGCCGGGAAGCGAGAAATCTCGCGCGCGTCAGGCAGGACGCGGTCTGCGACCTTATTCCAAAGCAGTTCAAAGACTAAGGTGCGGCCATTGAGATCAAGCTTACGTTCCAGCTCAGGATGAACCACGCCGATAAATCCGATATGTTCATCATGCAAATAAATCGCCGCGCTCTGTCCTGGATGCAACGCCGGATTCGCTTCAGCACGGAAGCTGATGTCATCCAGTTTGCCGGTTAAATCGAGCAGCGATTCTAAATCACCTTTCAAATCATAGAAGTCAACTGTCTGACGCGCCAGATCCCAGTGCTCTTCAACGCGGTTACCGCTGATGACGCCAGCCAGCATAAGATCCTGACGGATGCCCAAATCTGCCTGGGTATCCGGCACAAAGCGTAAGCCGCTCTCAAACAGGCGCACGCGGCTCTGCTGACGGTTCTGGTTGTAGACTACCGCGCTGAGCAGGCCGGTCCAGAGTGAGAGACGCATGGTCGACATATCGCTGGAGATTGGGCTCGGCAGCAACAGCGCCTCCTCACCCGGGTGCAGCAACTGCTGAATTTTCGGATCGACGAAACTATAGGTAATCGCTTCCTGATAGCCCTTGTCCACCAGCAGGTTTTTCGCGCGCTTCAGCGACAGATTCGCTTCGCGATGCTGAGTCATCACCAGACCCGCCTGTACCGGCACATCCGGAATGTTGTTGTAGCCGTAAATACGGGCCACTTCTTCAACCAGATCTTCTTCAATCGCCATATCGAAGCGCCAGCTCGGGGCGACGGCCTGCCACTGCCCTTCACCCACGGTCACTTCACAGCCGAGGCGCGTCAGAATGTCAGTCACCTGCTCATCCGCGATCACGTGGCCAATCAGACGGTCCAGCTTTTCACGACGCAGCGTGATCGTCGCTGGCACAGGCAGGGCTGCCTGATGAGTCTGATCGATGATCGGGCCCGCTTCACCGCCGCAGATTGACAGCAGCAGCTGGGTAGCACGCTCCAGTGCGGTGTGTTGCAGCGCCGGGTCAACACCACGCTCGTAGCGATGTGACGCGTCGGTATGCAGACCATGACGACGGGCGCGGCCGGTAATAGAGAGCGGATCAAAGTAAGCGCACTCGAACAGGATATTCTGCGTTTCGCCGTTCACGCCCGAATGTTCGCCACCAAAGATACCGGCCATCGCCAGCGCTTTCTGATGATCGGCGATCACTAAGGTATCACTCTGCAGGCTGGCTTCAGTGCCATCCAGCAGCGTCAGCTTTTCGCCTTCTTTCGCCATACGCACCACGATACCGCCGTCGATGCGGTCGAGATCGAAGGCGTGCATCGGCTGACCCAGCTCCAGCAGAACGTAGTTAGTGATATCCACCACCGGATCGATAGAACGAATACCACAACGACGCAGCTTCTCTTTCATCCACAATGGCGTTGACGCCTTTACGTTAATCCCTTTTACTACACGGCCCAGATAGCGTGGACAGGCTTCTGTCGCGTCAACCTGAATCGGGAAAGTGTCGTTCAGCGTCGCAGCGACCGGCTGCATCTCCGGCACGTTCAGTGGCAAACCGTTGAGGACGGCGACATCACGGGCGATACCGATCAGACCCAGACAGTCAGCGCGGTTAGGCGTGACGCTGATTTCGATGGTGTTGTCATCAAGCTGCAGGTAGGTGCGGATGTCGGTGCCAATCGGCGCATCGGCTGGCAGTTCGATGATGCCGTTGTGGTCGTCGGAAATCCCCAGCTCGGAGAAAGAGCAGAGCATGCCTTCAGACGGCTCGCCACGCAGTTTGGCCGCTTTGATTTTGAAATCACCTGGCAGCACGGCTCCGACGGTGGCGACCGCGACTTTCAGTCCCTGACGGCAGTTCGGCGCGCCACAGACGATATCCAGCAGGCGATCGCCGCCCACATTGATTTTGGTCACACGCAGCTTGTCTGCATTCGGGTGCTGGCCGCACTCCACCACTTCCCCGACCACGACGCCGTGGAACGCACCGGCAACCGGATCAACGCCGTCAACTTCCAGACCGGCCATAGTGATTTGTTCAGACAGCGCAGCGCTGTCCAGGGCTGGATTTACCCATTCGCGTAACCAGAGTTCACTGAATTTCATTGGATATCCTGCCCTTACTTAAATTGTTTGAGGAAACGTAAATCATTTTCAAAGAAGGCACGCAGATCGGTCACGCCGTAGCGCAACATGGTCAGACGCTCCATGCCCATACCAAAGGCGAAACCGGAGTAGACTTCCGGATCGATGCCGACATTACGCAGCACGTTAGGGTGAACCATGCCGCAACCCAGCACTTCCAGCCACTTGCCGTTTTTACCCATGACGTCTACTTCTGCTGATGGCTCAGTAAACGGGAAATAGGAAGGACGGAAACGAATCTGCAGATCTTCTTCGAAGAAGTTGTTCAGGAAATCGTGCAGCGTGCCTTTCAGGTTGGTAAAGCTGATATTTTTATCCACAATCAGCCCTTCCATCTGATGGAACATCGGGGTATGGGTCTGATCGTAATCGTTACGGTAGACGCGGCCCGGCGCAATAATGCGAATCGGCGGCTGCTGAGCCTTCATGGTACGGATCTGCACGCCGGACGTCTGGGTACGCAGCAGGCGCGTGGCGTCAAACCAGAAGGTGTCGTGATCGGCACGGGCCGGGTGATGGGCAGGAATATTCAGCGCATCGAAGTTATGATAATCATCTTCAATTTCTGGACCGGTTACGACGCCAAAGCCTAACTCACCAAAGAAGGTCTCAATGCGATCCATGGTGCGGGTCACCGGATGCAGGCCGCCATTCTCAATGCGACGACCAGGCAGAGAGACATCAATGGTCTCTTCAGCCAGACGGGCATTCAGCACCGCAGCTTCCAGGGCATCTTTGCGCGCATTCAGACGCTCAGTCACCTGCTGCTTCGCTTCATTGATTACCGCACCCGCTGCCGGGCGCTCTTCGGCTGGCAGCTCGCGTAACGTAGTCATCTGCAGTGTCAGATGTCCTTTCTTACCCAGGTATTCGACGCGCACCGCGTCAAGGGCGGCGATATCCGTCGCCCCGTCGATGGCCGCCGTGGCGCTGGCCACCAGTTCTGCGAGTTGGGACATAGTTTCCTCTTTTTCCAGTCAGGCTGGTCAGTTCTCGTTGGGACCTGCCGGTCCAATATGCTAGCGCCAGAAACAAAAAAGCCTCCACGAGGGAGGCTTTTAGCGCGATTTTTCGTTTCTTTTCTTATGCGCAAAAGCCCCTGGATGTCAGGCGCTAAAGTAAAAAAAGAAACGGAAAATAGCAGCGTTCATGCTTGCGGTTACCTTGTCATGCGATACAGGGGGTCTATTGAAATGCTCAGCGACGAAAATGTCAATCTTTTGCATAAGTTACAGGCAATAAAAAAGGGAGCAAGCTCCCTTTTCCATCTGACTTACGCCAGGGCTGATTTCGCTTTTTCGACCAGTGCAGAGAATGCCACTTTATCGAATACCGCGATGTCGGCCAGGATCTTACGGTCAATCTCAATGGCTGCTTTTTTCAGACCATTGATGAAACGGCTGTAAGACATGCCGTTCTGACGAGCCGCTGCGTTGATACGCGCGATCCACAGCTGACGGAACTGACGCTTACGTTGACGACGGTCACGGTAAGCATACTGACCAGCTTTGATAACAGCCTGGAAGGCAACGCGGTAAACACGTGAACGTGCACCGTAATAGCCTTTAGCTTGTTTTAAGATTTTTTTGTGACGTGCGCGAGCAACTACACCACGTTTTACACGAGCCATTTAGCTCTCCTGTTTAATATTCTGATTTAATGAAAAAATTACTTATGCGTACGGCAGGCAGGCAATTACCAGACCCAGATCGCCTTTTGACACCATGCCTTTAGGGCGCAGGTGACGTTTACGCTTAGTAGATTTTTTGGTCAGAATATGACGCAGGTTTGCGTGTTTACGCTTGAAGCCGCCAGAAGCGGTCTTGCGGAAACGCTTAGCCGCACCACGTACAGTTTTAATCTTTGGCATTTTAAAAATATCCACTTCGCATTGTTAATAACATGACCCAGACAGGCGAACAGTTAACCGCACAGCGCGAACGCTGCGCGGTTAGTGTTACTTGAAAGCCTACTGTTTCTTCTTAGGAGCGAGCACCATGATCATCTGGCGGCCTTCGATCTTCGAAGGGAAGGATTCGACAATGGCCAAATCCAGATCTTCACACAGGTCTTTACGGACGCGGTTAAGCACTTCCATACCGATCTGCTGGTGCGCCATCTCACGACCGCGGAAACGCAGCGTGATTTTGGCTTTATCGCCTTCTTCCAGAAAGCGAATCAGGTTGCGTAGTTTGACCTGATAGTCGCCATCATCGGTTCCAGGACGGAATTTGATTTCCTTAACCTGAATAACTTTTTGCTTCTTCTTCTGTTCCTTAGAAGATTTGCTTTTTTCATAGAGGAACTTGCCGTAATCCATGATGCGGCAGACCGGCGGTTCGGCATTCGGGCTGATTTCGACTAAGTCGCCGCCCGCTTCCTCGGCTTTTTCCAAAGCTTCGCGTAATGTGACAATGCCAATCGGCTCGCCATCCATGCCTGTTAAGCGCACTTCAGTTGCGCGGATTTCACTGTTGATTTTGTTCGGACGCGTCGGTAGTACTCGTTTTCCGCCTTTAATACTTTATTCCTCCAATTGTTGAAGATTTCGGCTGCGAATCTCTTGTTGAAGTTTCTCAACAAACACATCTACATCCATCGACCCAAGGTCTTTACCACGGCGGGTGCGAACGGCAACTTTGCCAGATTCCACCTCTTTATCACCGCAGACCAACATATAAGGGACGCGACGTAATGTGTGCTCGCGGATTTTAAAGCCTATCTTCTCATTTCTCAAGTCTGCCTTCACACGAATGCCAGCATTCTGCAGCTTACGCGTCAAAGACTCAACATATTCTGCTTGTCCGTCGGTAATATTCATTACCACGACTTGCAGCGGTGCCAGCCAGGTTGGGAAGAAACCGGCGAATTCTTCGGTCAGAATACCGATGAAACGCTCCATTGACCCCAGAATCGCACGGTGAATCATCACTGGCGTCTGACGATCATTGTTTTCACCCACGTAGGTTGCTTCAAGGCGTTTTGGCAGGGAGAAGTCTAGCTGAACTGTTCCGCACTGCCAGGCGCGATCAAGACAATCGTACAAAGTAAACTCAATTTTAGGACCGTAGAACGCGCCTTCGCCTGGCTGGAACTCAAACTCAATATTGTTTTCGTTCAGCGCCGCAGCCAGATCTTCCTCGGCACGATCCCACATCTCATCCGTACCGATGCGCTTCTCAGGACGGGTGGATAACTTCACCACAATCTTTTCAAAACCGAAGGTGCTGTACATGTCATAAACCATGCGGATACAGCTGTTCACTTCGTCACGCACCTGCTCTTCAGTACAGAAGACGTGTGCATCATCCTGGGTAAAGCCACGAACACGCATCAGGCCGTGCAGTGCGCCTGAGGGTTCATTACGGTGACAGCTGCCGAACTCTGCCATACGCAGCGGCAGGTCACGGTAGGATTTCAGACCCTGATTAAAGATCTGAACATGCCCAGGACAGTTCATCGGTTTGATGCAATATTCACGGTTCTCAGATGAGGTGGTGAACATTGCTTCTTTATAGTTTTCCCAGTGCCCGGTTTTTTCCCACAGGACGCGATCCATCATAAATGGACCTTTAACTTCCTGATACTGGTACTCTTTTAACTTGCTGCGGACAAACACTTCCAGCTCGCGGAAGATGGTCCAGCCGTCATTATGCCAGAAGACCATGCCTGGTGCTTCTTCCTGCATGTGGTAGAGATCCAGCTGCTTACCAATCTTACGATGGTCACGCTTCGCCGCCTCTTCCAGACGCTGCAGATAGGCTGCCAGCTGCTTTTTGTCTGCCCATGCGGTGCCATAAATACGCTGCAGCATTTTGTTGTTGCTGTCGCCGCGCCAGTAGGCACCGGAGATCTTCTGCAGTTTAAAATGATGGCAGAACCGCATGTTCGGCACGTGCGGACCGCGGCACATGTCGACATATTCTTCGTGATGATACAGGCCAGGCTTATCGTCATGGCTGATGTTTTCATCAAGAATGGTGGTCTTGTAAATTTCGCCGCGCGCCGCAAAGACGTCGCGAGCTTCCTGCCAGCTGACCTTCTTTTTCACCACATCGTAGTTGGTTTCAGCCAACTGATGCATGCGTTTTTCCAGCAGGTCGATATCTTCCTGGGTCAGGGTACGATCGATGTCGACATCATAATAGAAGCCGTTATCAATGACCGGGCCAATCGCCATTTTGGTATCCGGCCACAGCTGTTTAATCGCATGCCCTAACAGGTGCGCACAGGAGTGACGGATGATTTCCAGACCCGCTTCATCTTTAGCGGTAATGATCGCTACGGCGGCATCTTCAGTGATGGGATCAACAGCATCAACCAGTTCACCGTTAACACGGCCAGCGATACAGGCTTTCGCCAGACCAGGACCGATGTCCAGCGCAATATCCATCACACTGACAGGGCGGTCAAACACGCGCTGGCTGCCATCAGGAAGCGTAATTACAGGCATTTCATATCCTTATTTGCAGTGGTAAGCCACACGAAAGCCTACATGCAACGTAATGTAAAATTAGTGACCTGGCGTGATATCAGACCCACATTGTCGGAATGTCGCCAGGATTTCAGTGCGGGGCTGATGATAGCAGTTTTCCCCGGCGAGAAAAACCCATGCCTTTTTCGCTAAGCCCTGGAGAAATCAAAAAAAAGCGGCCTGACACACTGTCAGGCCGCTGTGAATGCTGCTGCAAAAATGCGCTTACATTGCGTAAGAGAGCATGATTGAGGTTTTGGTATCGGTGCGATCAGGCGCAGATTCCGCCGGATTGTTGTTCCAGCTGACGTTGTAAGCCAGCTTCAGCGCGAAGTGGCTGTTGATCGCCACCTGCAGACCGGTTTCGGAGTTCACCGTGGTGTCTTCTCCAAAGCTGCTCAGCACTGACACGCCCTGAATAAATTTAGTGGTGTCGGTCAGCTGCCACTGATAGCTGACTGCGCCATAGCCCAGCGCTTTGGTCTGATGACCACCCGCGTGATAATCGTCATAACGTACACCCGGACCCAATTCCGCACGCAGCGAGTGCACCGGTCCATTCAGAATCTGACGACCGTAACCGGCTGTCAGCACGTCGCGTGAATCGTAACCATTGAAACGATCGCTTAACCAGCTCGCCTGTCCAAACAGGTAGTCATACGAGTTGAGGTTGTAACGTGAACGACCACCGATGTTGTAAGTTTCAGAAGAGCGCTCATCATTTGACGAGGTGTTGGCTGCGTTACCCCACAAGCTGTAAGCCATAGATGACTGATACCAGGTCATATTGGTCTGAGCCGTCATTGATGAACTGGTGGTGTTACCGGTTTGCGCCAGATATCCCGCAGCAGCAGAACCTTCAAACGGCTTTTTAGCTGTTGAAGGGTCATCCATTGACGTAAATACGGCGTTATCGGCCATTGCCTGGTGACAAAAAGCTCCGGCGGAGAGCAAAAGAACAGCAGACAGCTTGTTATAGGCTTTCATTAAATGTGATCCGTGCGACTGTTTAAAAAACGGAGAGTCTGAAGCGTTTTGCCGGGCATTCAATGCAATTTACGGTAAGTTTTGTAAAAAATTATTAACTTACACAAAATGCCTGGAATCGCCCTGACAACCCCTGTTAATTGGGACTCATCTTATTAACGTCGCGCATTATAGTGCTGCCCAAACGAAAAGCCAGACGCAACGGCAGAAGATTTTTACGTTATGCTGCTGGCTCCTGACACGAATTTACGCTATGCATCACGTCACACACGCAGCATCTCCTTCATAATTCGCCTGATTTTTCACCATGGTCTACGCTCAGTTCAGTTTTCCTTCCCCGGAGGTGCCTCATGAGTAACACCTTAACCCGCTATATCGTGACCTTTCACTATCAGGAGTCGGGCTTAAGTGACATCCTGGAGCTGACCAGCGCAATGACCGCCGCAGGTTTCACGACCACGATGACAGATGACGACGGCCATCCGCATGAACTCGGTACGAACAGCTATGGCATCGTCAGCACGCTGGAGGCTGAGGAGCTGCGGCAGCAGGTCACTGCGGCCGGTGAAAGCGCGCTGGGTCAGGAACCCGAGGTGACCGTCACGACCTTCGAAGAGTATCTGCGCGATGCTGCCGATCATCGCCCTGCCACCTCAGGGCCAGAATAAAGGGTGCAATTGCGCGGTTTTTGGTGAATATTTACGCAATACAATCGAACTTACGCAGCGAATAACGAGGATAGCCCAATGTGGTCAGCCATTAGTCGTCTGTTAAGCGAGCAGTTAGGCAACGCCGAAATCACTCACCGTCACGCCCTCGCGGGGGGTGATATCCATCCCACCTGGCAGATCCGCTACGGTGATCACGACGTCTTCGTCAAAAGTAACAGCCGCGAGATGCTGTCGCTCTTTACCTGGGAAGCAGACCAGCTGGATTTGCTGGCGCGCACCGGCACGGTTCGGGTGCCTAAAGTCTATGGTGTGGGTCATCATCGCGAGGAGAGCTTTCTGCTGCTGGAATATATCAGGCCACAGCCGCTTGATGAGCAGAGTGCATATCAGCTCGGTCAGCAACTGGCGCATCTGCATCAGTGGAGCGAGCAGACGCAGTTCGGCCTCGATTTCGACAATAACATCACCACGACGCCCCAACCCAACAGCTGGCTGCGCCGCTGGTCGGTTTTTTTTGCTGAACAGCGCATTGGCTGGCAGCTGCAACTGGCGGCAGAAAAGGGAATTCAGTACGGGGATACAGAGCTGATCGTTGCCTGCGTGCAGCGGGTGCTCGCGTCACATCATCCGCAGCCGTCGCTGCTGCATGGCGATCTCTGGCCGGCTAACTGCGCCAGCAGTGAGAGTGGCCCCTGGCTGTTCGACCCTGCCTGCTACTGGGGCGACCGTGAGTGCGATTTAGCCATGCTGAGCTGGTACCCTGACCTGCCTCGCCAGATTTACGACGGTTATCAATCGGTGTGGCCGCTACCGGATGGTTTTTCGCAGCGTCTGCCGGTCTACCAGCTCTACTATCTGCTCAACCGGGCTAACGTCTTTGGCGGGCACTGGCCAGGCGATGCACAGTTCGCCATTGGCCAGTTGCTGGATGAGGATGCGCTGGGCGCCAGTCAGGCCAGACCGGCCTGACAAAGATCGCGGTCAGATAAAGCCCAGCAGCGACAGCGCAAAATAACCGGCTATCGCAATCACCACCGGCAGGACATAGAGCGGGAAGATCTGCAGGAAGATGGTGTGGCGAGGTACGCGCACCTTCTCTTCCAGTTGCTGACGGCTACGCCCTTCACTGCCTTTTGCCTGCTCCAGAATCATCTGATCCTCAATGCCTTCTTTGACGTGACGCGCCTGACGTCCCATCCGCGCGCCTGACGACTCCAGCGCCAGCCCGACAAAAATCAGAATATAGATCAGCCAGAAACCCAGGTTCATCTGACCGTTAAATTCCGGTACCGGCGAGTTATGCCAGAAGACATTCAGGAATGGCGTATTAAAGCGCAGCATATCGACAATGACGTGGACGAAATCGAGCATGACGGCATCAATGCCTGGCTGCTTTTCGCTGTGCTTAAACATAAAGCTCAATACAGAAATAATGGTCGACAGCAGCGCCACTAAAAAGAGCACCCAGCCTGCCACTCGCTTGAGGATGGCGATACGGCCAGCCTGTTGATAGGTCATAATATCTCCTGAACCCGGAATCCAATTTGCCGTCAGTTTACCTGCCAACGGTGAAATTTCCCAAATAAAGCGTGGCCTGTCGGGCAGAGCGTGCGCCAGCAAAGAATGATGTTAAGGTAAAGCTGACTTTAAAAGGAGACCCCCTGATGCCTTATCACCGCCCTGTCCTTGCCGCCCTGTTTGATATGGATGGCTTACTGATCGATTCTGAGCCTCTGTGGGATCAGGCTGAGCTGGATATCTTTTCAACGCTGGATGTTGACATGTCACGTCGCAGTGAAATGCCCGATACCCTGGGTCTGCGCATCGATCAGACTGTACGGATGTGGTACGAAACGCTGCCGTGGCATGGCCCCTCTCAGCAGGAGGTCACTGAGCGGATTATTACGCGCGCCATGACGCTGGTGGATCAGACGCGGCCACTGCTGCCGGGCGTGGAAACGGCGCTGCAACTGTGCCGGGAACAGGGGCTGAAAATCGGCCTTGCCTCAGCATCACCGCTAAAGATGCTGGAACAGGTGCTGGAGATCTTCAATCTGCGCCCTTATTTCGATGTGCTGGCTTCAGCAGAAGCGCTGCCCTACAGCAAGCCCCATCCGCAGGTCTATCTCAATGCCGCCGCCAGCCTTGCGATCGATCCGCTCAACTGCGTCACGCTGGAAGATTCGTTTAACGGCATGATCGCCACCAAAGCAGCGCGTATGCGATCGATTGTGGTGCCCGCCGCCGAACACCGTGACGATCCCCGCTGGACGCTGGCGGATGTCCGGCTGGACAATCTGACCCAGCTTAGCCTGCAGCATCTGCAGGGATAATAACAGCCCGCTTATGGCGGGCTTTTTATTGCCTGTTGCACCTGTCACTTGATCTGACCCGCAAAAAATAAAACAACGTTTCATTTTTATTGAATTCCCATCCCGCTCTGCCTAAGATGCCAAAAGCGTCCCCGTTTGGGGCATGAATAACCTGACCTGCAGAGAGGCCTGAGATGGACGTTCGTCAAAGCATTCACAGCGATCACGCTAAGCAACTCGACACTGAAGCACTGCGCCGCGAGTTCCTGATTGAGAAGATATTTACTGCCGATGATTACACCCTGACCTACAGCCATATCGACCGCATCATTATTGGCGGCGTCATGCCGGTGAATAATCCGGTCACTATCGGTGATGAGATGGGAAAACAGCTGGGCGTCGCTTATTTTCTTGAACGCCGCGAGCTGGGTATGATCAATATTGGCGGCCCGGGTCTGGTAGAAGTTGACGGTAAAGCGTGGGAAATCGGTCACGAAGAGGCACTTTACATCGGCAAAGGTGCGCGCAACCTGCTGTTCCGCAGCCTGAACCCGGCACAGCCGGCCAAATTCTATTACAACAGTGCGCCAGCACACAGCACCTTCCCGGACAAGAAGATCACGCTGCAGGAAGCGGCCACCGCGACGCTGGGTGATGCCGCGACCTCCAATCGCCGCACCATTAACAAATTTATCGTGCCGGATGTGTTGCCCACCTGCCAGCTCACCATGGGCTTAACCAAACTGGATGAAGGCAGCCTGTGGAACACCATGCCCTGCCACACCCACGAACGCCGCATGGAAGTCTATTTCTACTTCGATATGAGCGAAGAGTGCGCCGTCTTCCACATGATGGGGCAACCGCAGCAAACCCGCCATCTGCTGGTACACAACGAGCAGGCGGTGATCTCACCCAGCTGGTCAATTCACGCCGGTGTCGGCACCCAGCGTTACACCTTTATCTGGGGCATGGTGGGTGAGAATCAGGTCTTTGATGACATGGACCACGTCAAAATCAGTGAACTGCGCTGAGCAGAGGAGAAATACCATGGTACTGAGTACGTTTAACCTGGAAGGTAAAGTCGCGCTGGTGACCGGCTGTAACACCGGTTTAGGGCAAGGTATGGCGCTGGGTCTGGCCCAGGCGGGTTGTGATATCGTCGGCGTTAACCGTGATGGCCCGGATGATACCCAAAGTAAAGTGGAGGCGCTGGGTCGCCGGTTCTGGCCGGTGCAGGCCGATCTGATGCAGACCAGCGTGGTGGCCTCAGTGGTTGAACAGGCGCTAGCCGCTGCCGGTAAAATTGACATTCTGGTCAACAATGCCGGCATTATCCGCCGTGAGGACGCACTGAATTTCAGCGAGCAGGACTGGGATGACGTGATGAACCTTAACAGCAAGAGCCTGTTTTTCCTGTCGCAGCAGGTTGCCCGTCAGTTTATCGCGCAGGGTAATGGCGGCAAGATCATCAATATCGCCTCCATGCTCTCCTTCCAGGGCGGTATCCGGGTGCCCTCTTATACGGCGTCGAAAAGTGCCGTGATGGGACTGACCCGTCTGATGGCGAACGAGTGGGCAAAACATGGCATTAACGTCAATGCCATCGCTCCCGGTTACATGGCCACCAACAATACGGAACAGCTTCGTAATGATGAGTCGCGCAGTGAAGAGATTCTGGGGCGTATTCCGGCAGGCCGCTGGGGCGTGCCGGATGACATGATGGGCCCGGTAGTCTTCCTGGCCTCTTCCGCGTCTGACTACGTGAATGGCTACACCCTGGCGGTGGATGGCGGCTGGCTGGCGCGTTAACCTTACTGGCGGACAGGGTTTCATCGCTGTCCGCCTTGTTAATAATATTCATGCTTCGTTACAGCGTCACATGTTCTCATTTACTGGATAAATCCCTATACTGGATGCATCGACAGTTTTCTTTGCAACCAGGTTCTATCATGACGGGCGAAGGCCACATCATTTTTGCCATTGCCAGCGCTATCTTTGCGAAGCGTGCTGAGCTGACACCAGTGCTGGCGCAGGCCGACTGGTGGCATCTTGTTCCCTCAGCGCTGCTGACATGTCTGTTGCCCGATATCGATCACCCTAAATCTCTGCTGGGACAGCGACTGCGCTGGCTCTCTCATCCTATTGCGCGCGCGTTCGGCCATCGCGGCTTTACCCACAGTTTGCTGGCGATAGCCGCCGGTTTATGGCTTTTTCAGATAAACCTGCCCCAGTCGTCGCCGATACCGCCTGATGTCCTGCAGGGTCTGACGCTGGGCTACCTTAGCCATATTGTGGCCGATATGCTGACGCCTGCCGGGGTTCCGCTGCTGTGGCCCTGCCGCTGGCGCTTCCGGCTGCCGATTCTGCGCAGTCAGAAAGGCAACCAGCTTGAACGGGCGTTGTGCCTGGGACTGGTGGGATATGCGCTCTGGTTTCCGGTGGGCATGCCATCTTTTGGTGCAAACGGCTGGCCGTCACAGCTGTTCGATACGCTACAAAATGGCGTCGGACGGTTGATTTCCAGTCATACTGCGCAATAAATCAGCACAAAACGCCTTTAAGTTATAAACCATGCCATTTGGATATAAGGCACCCTCTTCGCCTGCTGTTACCATTCCTGCTGTCTTAATTCGTGATTAACATTATGCGGCCTTTCCAGAGCGAAAGGCCGCATTACTCTGGAGTTTCAGTATGGACCTTCCTCTTACGCTTAATATCGTAGCCTTTGTGGTGCTGCTGGTATTGCTCTCTCGCTTCAGCCGTCAGAACTGGAGCCTGTCGAAAAAAGTGCTGACCGGTCTGGTAATCGGCGTACTGTTCGGCCTGGTTTTGCAGTTGATCTACGGCGAAAACAGCGCAGTGGTCAAAGAGTCTATCAGCTGGTTTAACATCGTCGGTAATGGCTATGTCCAGTTGCTGCAGATGGTCGTAATGCCGCTGGTGTTCGTTTCCATTCTGAGTGCGGTCGCCCGTCTGCATAACGCCTCGTCGCTGGGGAAAATCAGCGTACTGACGATTGGCGTACTGCTGTTTACCACCGCGATCTCGGCGCTGGTCGGCGTCTTTGTGACCGGCCTGTTTGGCCTGAGCGCAGAAGGTCTGGTTCAGGGCGTGCAGGAGACTGCGCGTCTCAGTGCGATTCAGAGCAACTATGTCGGCAAAGTGGCTGACCTGACCGTGCCGCAACTGGTGCTCTCCTTTATCCCGAAAAACCCGTTTGCCGATCTGACCGGAGCCAGTCCGACCTCGATTATCAGCGTCGTTATCTTCGCCGCCTTCCTGGGTGTAGCTGCACTGCAGTTGCTGAAAGATGATGAAGTTAAAGGTCAGCGCGTGCTGGTCGCGATCGATACGCTGCAGTCCTGGGTCATGAAGCTGGTGCGTTTAGTGATGAAGCTGACACCTTATGGTGTGCTGGCGCTGATGACCAAAGTGGTTGCCGGTTCTAACCTGCAGGACATCATCAAGCTGGGCAGCTTTGTGGTCGCCTCTTACCTCGGTCTGGCCATCATGTTTGGTGTCCACGCCCTGCTGCTGTCGGTAAATGGTATCAACCCGATGCGCTTCTTCCGTAAAGTGTGGCCGGTTATTACCTTCGCCTTTACCAGCCGCTCCAGCGCAGCCAGCATTCCGCTGAGCGTGGAAACCCAGACCCGTCGTCTTGGCGTGCCTGAGTCGATTGCCAGCTTCGCGGCCTCTTTTGGTGCCACTATCGGCCAGAACGGCTGTGCCGGTCTCTATCCAACTATGCTGGCAGTGATGGTTGCGCCAACCGTCGGGATCAACCCGTTTGACCCACTGTGGATTGCGACGCTGGTCGGGATCGTGACGCTGAGTTCAGCAGGCGTTGCCGGTGTCGGCGGTGGTGCAACCTTCGCGGCGCTGATTGTCCTGCCTGCGATGGGCCTGCCGGTCACCCTGGTGGCGCTGCTGATCTCCATTGAGCCGCTGATCGATATGGGTCGTACAGCCCTGAACGTCAACGGTTCCATGACCGCCGGTTCTCTCACCAGTCGCTGGTTAGGTCTGACCGATAAGCGCGTCCTGGAAAGCGACGACAACGCCGAACTGGCGCACCGCTAATCTGCTCTGAACCTGGCGCGCCCGCGCCAGGTTATTCCCGCCCTTCTTCTCCATAATCTCCCCCATTAATGGCAACGCCGTTAAGAAAGCGTTAAGCATGGTAAACAGGCGAAAAATCGCCGCTTTAGTGCTTGTCTTTGCCGGGTAAAAAGCGAATTCTGCATCCAGTCTTATGAGGAGAACACCTGATGAAAAAGATAATCGCCTCGCTTCTGACGCTGACGCTTTTGACACCCGCTCTGGCTTTCGCTCATCCTGGCGACTGGGGCCCGCCGGGTGGATGGGATCGCCATGGCGGCCACGGGCCACACTGGGGCGGACCCGGGCCGGTGCGCTTTTTGCCTGAAGCCGCAACCGCGGTGCTGATAGGCGGACTGACCTACTATCTGCTCAATGGCAATTATTATCAGCGCCACGGCGATGAGTATGTGGTGGCAGAGCCGCCTGCAGAGTCGCGGGTCAGCAGTGAAATGCGGGTACTCGACTTTAACGGCAAACGCTTCTATGTGCAGGCTGGCCACTTCTACCAGCGGCAGATAGATGGCGATTATGTTGAGGTGCCGCGCCCGGCAGGTTTGTAGTCAGTGCCACAACGAAAAACGGCCCGTCATGATGACGGGCCGTTTACTATTCAGGGGTGCTAAGAGTTACTGCTGAACCTGCGGATCGGTGTCATATTCCGCACAGCTCTGGAAGCCGTAGTTCATGACACGGCCGGTGTCGTTATAGCTCACGAAGTAAGTCTGAGCTTTACCGTCGCGCTGACCCAGTACATAAGTCTGGCAGGTGCCGCGCGCGTGAACCATGGTGATTTCAGTAGAAGGCGTACCGGCGATCTGACGAACCTGATCACGGGTCATACCCTTTTTAACATCCTTTACCACTGGCTTAGTCACGTAGCTTTCCGCACGATCGTAAGTCGTACAACCAGACAGTGCAGCCAGCGTCAGCGCCGCAGCGATACATCCCATCACTTTATTCATCTTGTTGTTCCTCATTTATTGTCCATGTGGAAACAAGCCTGGAACATAAATGCTGATTTATCAAGTTTATGACGAACAATTAGTGGCCTGCCAAATGTCAGGATTTCGTAAAGAAGGCTGTTTTGCTGTCAACGCAGACGTATACTGCCCGGCAAAACAGGCACCCGATAGCGCCCCGTTTTCAGAGACCGCACCGTCATCCGCGCAGTCGCAGATTGGTGTAAATGTCACGTTACCGGACGCTGTTTTTCACTGACTTACCCGCTTTCTGTTTACCCCATCGCTGACAATCCCGAGGATAAATGACCCCTGTACACTCCAATCGCCTGGTTTATGCCATTACGCTGGGCCTGCTGGCCGCACTGGGCCCGCTCTGCATCGACCTCTATCTGCCTGCACTACCACAAATGGCGCAGGATCTGCATACCGAAACCGCTACCGCGCAGCTGAGTCTGACCGCCGGACTGTTAGGTCTCGGCTTTGGCCAGCTGCTCTTTGGCCCGATGAGCGATAAGTTCGGCCGCCTGCGCCCGCTGACCCTGTCACTGGTGTTGCTGTTTATCGCCTCGATAGGCTGTGCGCTGGCGCAGGATATTAACCAGTTGCTGCTGGCGCGGCTGTTCGAAGGGTTAGCAGGTGCGGGCGGTGCGGTGCTGTCACGGGCGATTGCACGCGATATGTACAGTGGCCACGAGCTGACGCGATTCTTCGCTCTGCTGATGCTGGTCAACGGGCTGGCACCGATCGGCGCACCGGTATTAGGCGGCGTGCTGATGACGATTTTAAACTGGCGCGGCATCTTCATGGTGCTGGGCGGCATTGCCATTCTGCTGATCCTGCTGGCGCGCTGGAAGCTGCATGAAACCCTGCCTGACGCACGCCGCAGTAAAGGATCAATATTCTCCGCCTACGCGGCATTGGGTCAGGTGATTACCCATCGCCCCTTCATGGGCTTCTGCCTGACCCAGGGATTTATGATGTCCGGCATGTTCGCCTACATCGGTGCCTCGCCGTTCGTGCTGCAGCAACTCTATGGTCTTTCGCCCCAGGCCTTTAGCTTCTGCTTTGCGGCCAACGGGTTTGGCCTGGTGATTGCTTCACAGACCAGCGCCCGCCTCTGTCCATTGTGGGGCGAATATCGGGTGCTGAAAGGCGGACTGACGCTGGCCTTTGTCGCCTCCAGTCTGCTGCTGCTGGCCGCGTTGCTGCATGCTCCCTTAGCGCTGCTGCTGGTGGCACTGTTCTTTACCATTGCCAGTAACGGCGTTATCGCTACCACCGCCTCGTCCCTGGCGATGCAGAGTCAGGGCCATCGCGCTGGCAGCGCCTCTGCAGTGATAGGCGTTACGATGTTCACGCTGGGTGCGATTACCGTGCCGATTACCGGCATCGGCGGCACCTCGGTGCTGAGCATGTGCGCCACCATTTTTGGCTGCTTTATGACGGCGATTCTGATGTTTAACGTGCTGGCGAAAAAACCGCTGCCGCAGGTAAAAACTCACTGATTTCGCAACGTTTCACGGCAATCAGTTACCGCTTTGGCTTGTTGTTTTCGCAAAGGCACGTTAGCTTTAATAAAACGTTCGCATCGAGCCGACAGGCCACTGACCTGAGGAGAAGTTCATGTCACTGCAGCAGGAAATTATTGAAGCCCTGGGTGTGAAGCCCACTATCGACGCCGACCAGGAAGTGCGCGTCAGCATCGATTTTCTTAAAGCCTACCTGAAACGCCACAGCGGCCTGAAAACGCTGGTGCTGGGGATCAGCGGCGGTCAGGATTCAACCCTGGCGGGCGCGCTGGCACAGCGGGCGATCACCGAACTGCGTCAGGAGAGCGGTGATAACGACTACACCTTTATTGCCGTGCGTCTGCCTTATGGTGTGCAGGCGGATGAGCAGGATTGTCAGGACGCGCTGGCCTTTATCAAACCCGACCGTTCGCTGGTGGTAAACATCAAAGAGTCGGTGCTGGCCAGTGAGCGCGCGCTGAAAGAGGCGGGTATTACGCTTTCCGATTTTGTCCGCGGCAATGAAAAAGCCCGTGAGCGGATGAAAGCGCAATACAGCATCGCCGGCATGACCAAAGGCGTAGTGGTCGGCACCGATCACGCGGCTGAAGCCGTGACCGGTTTCTTCACCAAGTATGGCGATGGCGGCACGGACATCAATCCCCTGTTCCGCCTGAACAAGCGTCAGGGCAAGCAGTTGCTGAAACACCTTGGCTGCCCGGAGCATCTCTATCTGAAGAAACCGACTGCCGATCTGGAAGATGATCGTCCAGGCCTGCAGGATGAAGTGGCGCTGGGCGTCACCTATGAGATGATTGATGACTACCTGGAAGGCAAAAGCATCAATCCTGACAGCGCCCGCATCATCGAAGGCTGGTATCAGAAAACCGAGCACAAACGTCGTCCGCCGATCACGGTATTCGACGACTTCTGGAAGTAATCCTGCCCCTCCCTTGCCGCGGCAAGGGAGGCTTCTCTCACTGACCTTGTTGATCGCTGCATGCCTGCCACCGTTTCGCGCGCGACCCTCATCGGGCTTGTCGCCATTCTGCTCTGGAGTACGACCGTTGGCCTGCTGCGCAGCGTCAGTGAAGCCTTTGGCGCCACCGGTGGCGCGGCGCTGATCTACACCACTACGGCGTGTCTCCTTTGCCTGAGCCGGGGCCTGCCCAGACCTGGCGCAATGCCCGCCATCTACCTGTGGCTGGGGGGCGTACTCTTTGTCGGCTATGAAATCTGTCTGGCGCTGGCCATCGGGCTGGCCAGCGATCGCAGCCAGTCGCTGGAACTGGGGATGATTAACTATCTCTGGCCCTGTCTGACCATCGTGCTGGCGATCCCGTTTAATCAGCAGCGTTTCCGTGTCTGGCTGTGGCCAGGACTGCTGCTGTCGCTGCTGGGGATCGTCTGGGTAATGAAAGGCAGCGGCAACGGATCGCCGGCGCTGTTGTGGCAGAATATGCTGCGCAACCCGGTCGCCTATGCACTGGCCTTTATCGCCGCCCTGACCTGGGCGCTCTACAATAATCTCACCCGCCGCTTTGCCCGTGGTTCCAATGGCGTCACGCTGTTTTTTATCCTGACCGCCCTGGCGCTGTGGCTGAAATATGCCTTCAGCGATCACACTGCACCGATGACCTTTACGCTGGTGCCGCTGCTGGAGGTGCTGTTTGTCGGGCTGTCCACCGCCATCGCCTATTCCGCCTGGAATCACGGAATTCAGCAGGGCAATCTGACGCTGCTGGCCACCGTCTCCTATTTTACGCCGGTGCTGTCGGCCCTGCTGGGATCGCTGTGGCTGGGCCTGACGCCGCCGCTGGCCTTCTGGCAGGGCGTGGCGATGATCACGCTCGGCTCGCTAATCTGCTGGCGGGCAACACGGTCTCTGTAACCAGACGGCTGGCGATCATTTCACCTGCCTGTTATGCTGTATGGACAACCAGTAAATGGAGTCCATCTTGGTCAGACGTTCTGCCATACTTCGCCCCGAACCCGACGCGAATGCAATTTATCAATATCCCGAACACCTGCGTGAGTGGCTGGAAGGCCTGCCAAATCATCCTGGCGTCTATACCTTTCATGGCGAAAGTGAGTCGCTGCCGCTCTATATCGGTAAAAGTGTGAATCTGCGTTCGCGGGTGATGTCCCATTTCCGCACCCCGGATGAGGCGAAAATGCTGCGCCAGTCGCGGCGTGTAAGCTGGATCCCTACCGCGGGCGACCTCGGCGCGCTGCTGCTGGAAGCGCAGATGATCAAAACCCAGCAGCCGCTGTTCAATAAGCGACTGCGCAAAAACCGGCAGCTCTGTTCATTGCAGATTACCGACGGCAAACCGAATGTGGTCTATGCAAAAGACCTCGATTTCAGCCAGTCCCCCAACCTGTTTGGGCTCTATCGCAGTCGCTTCGCCGCGCTGGAACGGCTCAAGCAGCTCGCGGATGAGTATCAGCTCTGTCATGGCCTGCTGGGTCTGGAAGCGCTGAGTGCGGGGCGAGGCTGCTTCCGCTCGGCACTGCGCCGTTGCGCCGGGGCCTGCTGTGGAAAAGAGCCGGTCAGCGATCATCAGGATCGACTGCTGGAGGCGCTGGAAAACGTGCGGGTGTTCTGCTGGCCATGGCAGGGTGCCGTGGGGCTGGTGGAGGAAGGCAAAGAGATGACGCAGATCCACGTTATCGACCACTGGTTCTATCTCGGTTCGGTCAGCAGCATGGATGAGGCCAGAAAACTGCAGCGGCCCAAAGGCGGTTTTGATCACGACGGCTACAAAATCCTCTGCCGCCCGATTCTGTCAGGTGCCTACCCTGTTCTGCCGCTATAAAAAAACCGCCGACGCTGCCCACTCACCTTCAGTGGACAGCGCCGGCGGTCTCAGACCGTTCGCTTAACGAGTGTTATTCAGCCGGTTCTGCTGGCGGTGCCATTTTGCCCTCGTGCGGGCCTTTCTCAGTCAGACGCTTTTCAAAGTTAGCGTTGTACTGTTTTTTCTGCTCCGGCGTCAGCACGTTATAGAGCTTGTTCTGGGTTTCCAGCATCTTCAGCGCATGCTCTTTGGCATTGGCGGACATCTTCTCTGCCTGTGCTTCTGCTTTGCTCTGGTCGAAGCTGTCAGAGGCAATAATGCTGTGGGCCGCACGACGCTCGTCCAGTGACGGGCGTTTCATATCTTTGTGGCTCTCTTTCATGATGTCGCGCATCTGAGTTTTCAGCGCGTCGGTCAGGTTCAGACCTTTAAACATCATCTCCATGCCGTGGCGCATTGGCGGCTTGTGCATCGCTTTTTCGCTGCCTGCTGGCGGTGGAGTCAGGTTGTCAGCGGCTGCATGGACGGCGCTGGCTGCACCAAACGCCAGCGAAGAAGCCAGTAAAAGGGAAGTCAGTTTGCGCATAATAGTGTCCTTATAATTCATGATAATGACGACAGCACTCTGTCGCGTCTTCGGAAACAAGCATACGACGCTGAACGTCAACTACTCAGAGCCTGAGTAAAGCCGTGAAAGCATAAAAGATAAAAATCGGGCAATCATGAAGAGAATAAGAAGAAAGGCGTGAGGAATTGAAAATGTTTATGAATTTAAAGCGAATTTGGCAGAAATCATGGAGGAGTGTAAGGGTTACGACAGGAAAGCGGAAGCCGATCTTCCACTTTTCCTGTCGGTTTTTTAGCGCCGATGGTCTGCGCTGTTAACAACCGCTATCAGACCGGCAGCGCCTGGGTCTGTTCGCTCTCTTCAATCAGCATCAGTCCGGCACGCAGCCCGGCGGCCACGTTGGGGTTAGGGAACAGCACATATTCCCGCGCCTGCTGCACGTAATAGCGGGTGCTACCATCTTCCGCCAGCAACGTCCCCTGTGGAAACGCGGTAAAGTTCAGCGTTTCCGGCGACATATGCAGCGTAAAGTGCTCACTCAGTCGGGTGATCTGCTGCGCGACCCGATAGTGACGCGGTCTAACCGCCGCCGCAGGCAGCGCTTCGCCATAGAGTAAAGACGCCAGCGCCTGCTGTGCCGCACTGAACTGACTGAGATCGTTTTCGCCAAACGGCAGCGCTTTGCCCAGCTCCAGGGTACAGCTGGCCGCACCGAAGTGCTCGCAGCTGAAGTGGGTAAAGGTGCCGCCCGGCGAGCGATGGAACACCAGCGCTTCCAGCCCGGCAGCGGCGAGCCAGTCAAGAAACGCGGGCGGCCAGGGGCGTTCATTGTGCGGCATTACGCCGAACTGAGGATGATAAGAGCCACGAATAGCCGTGTGCATGTCGAGATGCCAGCGCGTCTCATCGCACTCGCCCAGCTGCCAGAAGGTCTCCAGCGCCTGCTCCAGCCGCAGCACGCGGCGTGCCTCATCACCATCATCAATCTGCTGCCAGCGTCCGCCAAACAGCCGGTTAATGTCATAACGCACATAGCGCTTACCGGCGCGTAGCGCTGAGGGATTACCCAGAATCACCAGCATGCGCTGCTGTAATGGCTTTTCGCCCCGCAGCAGCGGATTAACCAGCTGGTTCACCATTTCTACCGGGGCTGTTTCATTGCCGTGGATCCCGGCAGAGAGCACCAGCGCCTGTTTAACCGGCACCGTCGGCTCCATCAACAGTATGCCGTGATACAACCATTGCCAGCGAAGATGCGCCGTTTCACCACTACGCTTACGCGGCACCTCGCCGGAGAGCGTTTGCTGTAAAAAGTCCTGCATCGTTCCTCCTTTTCGCCCTGAGCAGGCGGCAGCCTGTGCTGCCCCCTCCTTCACTGCTGAAATGCATATACATTTCCTAAGTCTAGCAGCTTCGTCAGTTCATCCAGCGCGTCGCGTCCCTCACGCAGCAATTCTGGGTCGACCAGATCGGCCTGGGTCAGGCGATCGCGGTAATGACGGTCAACCCAGTTATTCAGCGTGCTGAAGAGCCGATCGTTCATCAGCACCGCCGGATTCACTGCCTGCTGCTCCTGTGGTGTCAGCACCACCCGCAAACGCAGGCAGGCTGGACCACCCCCGTTATACATGCTTTCGCGCAGATCAAACACCTTCAGGGCTTTGAGTGGCGTGTCAGCCTCAACCTGTTCACAGAGATAGCGCCAGACACCCGGATGCTGACGTGACTCCTCCGGCAGCACCAGCATCATGGTGCCGTCGGGACGGCTCAGCAACTGACTATTAAACAGATAGGTCTCCACCGCATCTTTCACTGACACCCGATTTTCCGGCACTTCCAGCGCCACAAAACCGGGAACGCGCGACCGAAGCTGCGCCAGCAGTTCAGGCTGACTAACAAAGGCGTGCTGGTGGCAGAAGAGCATCTGCTGATTACTTACCGCAATCACATCGTTATGGAACACGCCCTGATCGATCACCGCAGGATTCTGCTGCGCATACAGCACGCTTTCCGGTGAGAGCTGATGCAGACGGGCGACCGCCTCGCTGGCTTCCCGGGTCTGACGTGCCGGATAGCGCTGCGGGGCTTTGCCCTCATGGCTGCTGTCGCGGCCATAGACAAACAGCTGCACGCCGCGCTCACCATAGGCGCCGCCCAGTCGGTTATGGTTCGCCGCCCCTTCATCGCCAAACATCGCCACCTGCGGCAAGGCATCATGCACCGCAAAATGGCGATCGTCGCGGAAGATGGAACGCAGCAGCCAGGCCGTTTCCGGCGCTTCTATCGCACGGTGGAATTTGTTGTTAAGGTTCGCCACCGTCAGGTGAACCCGGCCATCAAGGCTGTCCGCTGACGGCGAGACCGTGGCAGCATTGGCGACCCACATCGCCGAGGCTGAACTGACGGCGGAGAGTAATCCCGGCGCAGTTTTCCCGGCCGCAGCCAGCACCTGCTCATCGCTGCCACCAAAGCCGAGCTGGCGCAGCGCCGCAATATTGGGCCGCTCATGCGGCGGGATCACCCCCTGCACGTAGCCCATATCGGCCAGCGCTTTCATCTTGAGCAACCCCTGCTTTGCCGCCAGACGGGGATTCGACGGCTGCAGCTGATTGCGGGTCGAGGCTTCGTTGCCAAACGACAGCCCGGCATAGTGGTGTGTTAACCCCACCAGCCCATCAAAGTTGGCCTCGGTTGCCTTCATGACGTCGTCTCCTGGGTGGAGAAATCGAGGCCCGGCGACAGCGTGGCGGGCAGCGTCAGGTCAGGCGTCTCCAGCGAAGCCATCGGCCAGGCGCAGTAGTCCGCCGCATACCAGGCGCTGGCGCGATGGTTGCCCGAGGCACCAATGCCGCCAAACGGTGCGGTACTGGCTGCGCCGGTCAGCGGTTTGTTCCAGTTGACGATACCGGCACGCGCTTCAAGCAGCAGCTGATCAAACTGCTGGCGTGAAGGCGAGATCAATCCACACGACAGGCCATAACGGGTCTGGTTCGCCAGCGCTATCGCCTCTTCAAATGTCTCATAGCGGACTACGCCTAACAGCGGACCAAAGACCTCTTCATCCGGAATGCCCTGCACGCCGGTTAAATCGATAATACCTGGCGTCAGGATGGCACTGTGGCGATCCGGCCAGCGCATTTCCAGCAGCACCTCGCCGCCCGCCTCAACCCGCCGTTGCCACTCACCCATAATCTTCTCTGCTGCGCCGGTGGAGATCACGCTGCCCATAAACGGCTGCGGTTCAGCATTCCAGGCGGCGGGTTGCAGTCGCCCCGCCACCTCCACCAGTCGCCGCAGAAACGCATCCCCTGCATCGCCGCGTCTGACCAGCAGACGCCGCGCGCAGGTGCAGCGCTGACCGGCGGTAATAAAGGCTGACTGCAACGTGATGTTGACAGCCGCATCAGTGTCCGCCGGATCTTCAACAATCAGGGCATTGTTACCGCCCATCTCCAGCGCCAGCATCTTTTCAGGCTGACCGGCAAACTGGCGATGCAGCTGATAGCCAGTATGGGCGCTGCCGGTAAACAGCAGGCCATCAATCTGCTGACAGTTGGCCAGCGCCTGACCAGTCTCACGTCCGCCCTGTAACAGTGCCAGCACGCCGGCAGGCAGGCCCGCAGCCAGCCAGAGCTCAACGGTTTTTTCGGCGGTCAGCGGCGTCAGTTCGCTGGGTTTAAATACCACACAGTTGCCCGCCAGCAGCGCCGGAACGATATGGCCGTTTGGCAGATGTCCCGGGAAGTTATAGGGACCAAACACCGCCAGCACCCCATGCGGGCGGTGGCGCAGGGAGCTTTCGCCTTCATGCTGTTCACCAGTGCGGCTATGGTATGCCTTCACCGAAAAGCCGATTTTGTTGATCATCGCGCCCACTTCGGTCAGCGCTTCCCAGCGCGGCTTGCCGGTTTCACGGGCGATAGTTTCCGCCAGCGCCGTTTTATGCGCCTCAAGCCCGGCGGCAAATTTCTCAACGATCGCCTGCCGTTCCGCCAGCGGGCGTCTGGCCCAGGCTGGAAATGCGTCGCGCGCCGCCTCACAGGCTGCGGTGACCTGAGCGGCTGATGCCGCGTGGCCCTGCCATAACGTCTCGCCGCTGACCGGATCCGCTTTCGTCAGAATCTCAGCTTCACCGTCCAGCCATTGTCCATTTATCAGATGTGTCATGCTGTTTTCTCCTCTTTGCAGAGCGTCACCACGCGCAGGCTGTCGCCCGGCTGGCAATGGAGCGCCTGCATCTGTTCATCCGTGAGTTGCACGCTGTCGCTGTCAGCCTTTGCCGGAATCAGCGCTACACGGAACTGGCGATAATCGCTATTGGCAACCAGACAGAGCGGGCCATCAGCCGGGTTTTCGCCCCGTTCTGCGCTGCGCAGACGGCTTTTACGCACGGCACGGATATGATCGATATCGCACTCCAGCGTCGGGCCGCCATCAAAAATGTCGACATAATTGAGGTAGCGGAAGCCCTCTGCTTCCAGTACAGCCCGCGCAGGCGCGGTTTGCGGATGGACCTGTCCAATCACCGCCTGCGCTTCCGGTGTCAGGTAGTCGATGTAGAGCGGATGTTTCGGCATCAGTTCAGCGATAAACGATTTCTGTCCGGTGCCACTAAGGAAATCCGCTTTGCTGAATTCCATAGAGAAGAAGCGACTGCCGACGCTCTCCCAGAACGGCGAATGGCCCTGCTCATCGCTGACGCCACGCATCTCGGCCACCACCCGGTTGGTGAAACGTTCACGGAAACTGGCCATAAACAGGAAGCGTGACTTCGACAGCAGATAGCCGTTTTTGCCATCACGGTAATCGGGATCGAGAAACAGCGTGCAGAGCTCACTGCTGCCGGTATGGTCGTTACTCAGCGACAGGGTAGGCAGCGCGGCATAAACATTCAGCTCTTTTGAGGCGTGCACCTGGGTACCGACGCGAAAGTTGTACCAGGGATCCTGCAGACCCACCGCCACCTCAATAGCGCAGATACCGACGGCGCGGTTATCTTCGCTGTCGGCCAGCACAAAGACATAGCCCTGTTCGGCACGTGGCAGAGAATCCTCCCAGGTCTGCAGCGATCGATCGATACGCGCCTGAAGCGTCGCGCTATCAACCGGCAACGAGGTCAGCCCGCCACCGGTTTTGCCCGCCAGCGCCATCAGCTGGCTTAAGTCATCGCGTTCAACCGGACGGATTACCATCATGATGTTGACCCTCGCACCAGGCTTTCACACACTTCGGCAAAGCGGGCCATGCCCAGCTTCACTTCCTGCTCACTGATATTCAGCGCCGGGGCAAAACGCACCACATTGGCACCCGCAATCAGCACCATGACGCCCATTTCCGCGGCGGCAACGTTGATCGCTTTGGCTTTACCGGCAAAATCGTCGCTGAGCACCGCGCCAATCAGCAGGCCAAGACCGCGCACTTCTTTAAACAGATGCAGACGCTGGTTGATCTCATCCAGTGCCGCCACAATCCACTGGTGACGTTCTGTTACACCCGCCATCAGTTCAGGCTGATTGATCAGCTCCATGACTTTACCTGCCACTGCGCCCGCCAGCGGATTGCCGCCATAGGTGGTGCCGTGGGTGCCAACGCCCATCACCAGCGCCAGATCTTCGCGCGTCAGCATCGCACCAATCGGGAAGCCGCCGCCCAGCGCTTTGGCGCTGGTGAGCACATCCGGCGTGACGCCATAATGCATGTAGGCATAAAGCGAACCGGTACGGCCAACGCCACTCTGCACTTCATCAAAAATCAGCAAAGCCTGATGCTTATCACAGAGCTCACGCAATCCACGCAGAAACGCCGGATCGGCAGGCAGCACGCCACCTTCACCCTGAATCGGTTCAACAATGACTGCGCAGGTATGGTCATTAATCAGTTCAGCCGCCGCCGCCAGATCGTTAAACGGGGCATGCTGGATCTCTGGCGGCAGCGGCGCAAAATCTTTTGAGTAAGCGGGCTGACCACCGGCTGTTACCGTAAACAGGGTGCGGCCATGAAATGCATTCTTAAACGCCACGATGCCACTTTTATGCGGACCCACACGATCATGCGCCACCTTGCGCGCCAGTTTCAGCGCCGCTTCGTTCGCCTCCGCCCCGGAGTTACAGAAGAACACCCGGTCAGCGAAGGTGGCATCGATCAACTGCTTCGCCAGCCGCAGGATCGGTTCGTTGGTGTAGCCATTACCGGTATGCCATAAACGTGCGGCCTGTTCCTGCAGCGCCTGTTGTAATGCCGGATGCGCATGCCCTAACGCATTGACGGCGATGCCACCGGCGAAGTCGATATAATCTTTGCCGTTTTGATCCCAGACGGTGGAGCCTTCCGCGCGAACCGGTATAAAAGTCGCAGGCGCATAAACCGGCATCATCCATTGATCGAAATCGTGACGTGAAACGTGCAGTGCCATAACCCACTCTCCTGCTTTACTTTACCGGCCGGGTAAAGCTTATGTTTTAAAATTGTTAAAAGATGTTGTAGTGCAGCCCTACTGTAGAGTGCAGTTAACGTGCCAGCCAGAGAATTAATGCATAAAATGGTCTTCACGACGTAATATCAATGAGTTAGATGCTGACAATATTCACTTAATTTGCATATATAGTGAATAGTTGTCTGATTGCAGCGCCAGAACCGGGTTTTAAACAGCAGAATTATGCATTCACGGGATGAAATATCGCTTTTGTGATCGCTGATAAATTATCTCTCCAGAAAAGCCCCTCCACTGCCCTGTTTTAGCGCAGTTTGCCTCGCGATGGTGCAGCGATTACGCGGGAAACTCGCCCGGAAATGTCAGAACACCCTGGCTTTATTTAACAAAAGTTTTTCATTTCCCCCTGCAGACACATTAATCTGCGTATCTTTATCAGGCTATTTTATAAACAGGATGATCAATATTTAATCAGCGACTCTGACTATTATTCCGGAGGTGATTATCGGGCCAGAAAGAATATTCTATAAAGATGAACAAATATTAATACGCAGACTAATGGTTAGGATAAAAGCCTTATAAGGCTATTCTTAGCGGATAATCACCCATAATTAAATCAGGGGTTATATTGATTTAAAAATGTACAAAAAATGCCCATTTAAGACCACTACATACAAACATAACCCATTGATAAATAAAGATATAAAATCAGATAACTCATAATTACTTATTAGAAGAAAATCTTATTACTTTACAATTTAATCTTCTGTTCCTCGCTGTTATCCATCAGCTGAATATAGACATCA
This sequence comes from Pantoea sp. Fr-CA_6, assembly GCF_024520895.1. Lineage (NCBI taxonomy): Bacteria > Pseudomonadati > Pseudomonadota > Gammaproteobacteria > Enterobacterales > Erwiniaceae > Pantoea > Pantoea sp. Fr-CA_6. Next base: position 450,186 of record NZ_JALNPO010000001.1, read on the forward strand.
CATTTTGTTACTTTTATTGCACTTTGTAGTTTTACCTTTTTGTGTCATTTTCTTTTCACCCCATATCAGGGGAATAATAATTAATGAATACAGGGTAATAATTAAATGATGAAGCGCACTTTACAGGCGGCTGTCATGCCGTTACTGATCGGTCTCTCCTCCGCGCAGGCCGCAGAAGTTTATAACAAGGATGGCAATAAGCTGGATCTGGTCGGCAAGATTAACGTGTCACACCTCTTTTCTGACGATAACAACAACGATGGTGATACCTCCTCTTATGCCCGCTTTGGCTTTAAAGGCGAGACAAAGATTACTGACCAGCTTACCGGCTACGGTTTCTGGCAGTATCAGTACAGTCTGCATAACTCCGAGGGCAGTGACGCCCAGGCCACCAACCGTACCCGTCTGGGCTATGCTGGCCTGAAGTTTGGCGAGGCAGGTTCGCTGGATTACGGACGTAACTACGGCCTGGTCTATGACGTGCTGAGTTATACCGATATGCTGCCGTTCTTCGGCGGCGACTCCGGTTATACCGACGCCTTTCTCTCTGGCCGCTCAACCGGTGTGCTGACCTGGCGTAACAGCAATTTCTTTGGTCTGGTCGACGGCTTAAACCTTGCCGCGCAGTATCAGGGCAAAAACGATCGCAGCAGTAACATTGACGGCGTGCGTCGTTCCAACGGCGACGGCTTCGCCCTCTCCGCTTCCTATGACTTCGATTTCGGCCTGAGTTTTGCCGGCGCGTTTGCCAGCCTGGATCGCACCACGGCGCAGAATGCTGCCGCACGCGGAGAAGGCGAAAAAGCCCAGCACTGGGCGACCTCGGTGAAATATGATGCGAACCAGGTCTATCTGGCTGCCATGTACGGTGAAACTCTGAACGCCACGCCAATTACTGGCGGTTTCGCTAACAAAGCGCAGAACTTTGAAGCCGTGGCGCAGTATCAGTTCCTGAACGGCTTCCGTCCGTCCGTGGGTTACGTCTCATCCAAAGGCAAGGAAATTGAGAATATCGGCGATGCCGACATCATTAAATACACCGCCGTGGGTGCCACTTACTACTTCAACAAGAACATGTCGGTCTATGGTGAATACCGCATCAACCTGTTGAAAGATAACAATCCGCTTCGTCTGCCGACCGACGACATCACAGCCCTGGGTCTGATTTACCAGTTCTGATGTGACAGCGGGCCCTGCTCTGACCGCCGGGCCCGTTTATTGTTTTAATCCCGGCCACAGAGAGTGTTGCGCGCTTTCAGCCCAGCGACCTGACTAAGCTAACGGCCATCGCCTCTTCCTGCATCAATTCCTCCACGTTAGCGGACGCCAGCAACGTGGTGGCCTGCCCGGCAGGAACCGGACGGCTGAAGAGATATCCCTGACCGTAATCACAGCCGCGCTTTCTCAGCCACCTCAGCGTGGCGACATCCTCAATGCCCTCTGCAGTAATGATCACATTAAGCCCCTGACAGAGTGCCAGCAGCGTTTCCACCACTTTTCGCTGCTCAGATCCGGTCACGATTCCGGCGATAAACGTCTGGTCAATTTTGATTTTGGTAATACCCAGCCCCAGCAAAACCGACAGGTTGGAGTAGCCGGTGCCAAAATCATCCAGCACCACTCCGATACCGGCCTCTTTCAGCAGACGGATCGCCTGGCGGGCATCGTCAGAAATGGCCATGACATTCTGTTCGGTGATTTCAAGTTCCAGCATTACCGGCCCGGCATGCTGCATAATGCTGGACAAACAGCTGGTCAGCGACGGTCTCAGCAACTGCTCCGGGGTAATGTTCAGCGACAGGCAGAGCCCGGCTGGCCATGCCCGGGTTGCACTGACAGCATCCTGCAGCAGCGCCACGGTCATGCTGTCCATCAACCCCAGCCGCTCCACCACTGGCAGAAACTCTGCAGGCGAAACCGTCTGACCGGACGCAGTGATCCAGCGCGCCAGTATCTCAAAGCCGGTAATGTTACCGGTGCGCAGTGAAACCAGCGGCTGCAGAAAGGGAACGATGGCGTGACCGCTTACAGCGGCAACAACCTCCTGCTCCAGCCTTTCCCGCTGGCGAAAGCGCAGCTCCATGTCCGGGGAGAATCGTGCCAGACAGGCGCACTTATCCTGCTTCGCCTCGTACAGCGCCAGATCCGCCGCCCGCACCACATCAGCCTGACCCGTGCAGGCTGAGCTGGCAATGCCTGCTGAAAGGCTCAGGAAGGTGTGCGGACCGGTCCGGATGGATGCCGCATGCTGGCAGAAGCTTTCGGCGGCGGCCAGCGCCTGATCTGCCTGTGAAGCCTGGGCAACAATGGCAAATTCATCCCCACCGATGCGAAACACCTGACTCCCGGTATCCGCCGAAGCGATCAGCAGATTGGCCAGCGCGACCAGCGTGGCGTCGCCCTGACGATGACCGTTCAGGTCATTGATATTCTTAAAGTCATTGATGTCGAGCAGCGTCAGGGTGTAGGGCGTCCCGTCGGCATCAAGCGCAGCAATGTGTGCAGTGAACGATCGGCGGTTCATGACCCCCGTCAGCGCATCAGTTCCGGCAAGCCTGAGCGCGTTTTTTTCCGCACGCAGCGTGTTGCGGATCAGACCCGCAATAAGCAGCGCCGGAATAATCATTGCCAGTCCGGCAAACGAGGTGGAGGTCAGGATAAACCGCAGCCGCTCACTGGTTTCAAAATCGGGATCATAGCTCAGGCCCAGCAGGCTGGAGATCCACGCCTCGAGCCCGAATTCCCACAGCGTGGAGAGTAAAATGATGGTCGCAATATTCAGCATTGCGAGCCAGAAAAGTTTCAGGCGCATGCGTTAGTTCCCGGTGATGGAAAGTGTCAGAGTTTTGTTTTAATTTTCAGTAAAAAACCGGGGCGTACTTCTCATTCAATGTCTGCTAAGCTGCCGACAATTATCACCCCTCCGCTATTTTTACTCATCGCATTCGCACGTTCTCACTCGCCTTACGGCAGTGAGGCAGACGTTCTGCGGAGCCCGATGCGTGTCGGTTACGTCATCAATGTCGAATAGTGTTCTATCGGCAGCAGCAGCCAGATTAACAGGCCCGTCCGGTTAAATTTGTGCACTCCGGTGTTTTTGACGGGTTATGACGCTGGCGTATCGCGCGGCTGCACCGCGCGAAAAGGCGCACACTCGCAAGGCGATAAAAAGCGATTTATCAGGATATTGGCCGGAATTTCGTTATCACTCCCATTACGATTTTTGCGGCATAACGGGGTGGGTATACGTGCAATTTTTAATTTCGTTAAATTAAATAGCGAACAATTTAGTTAAACGTAACTCTCCAGAAGTGCTCTCTCCTGCCGATACCGGTTTATCCAATAAACTTTCCCGGAAAGAGAGATGAAAATTTCAACGCGCCTTAGCGCAGGTTTTGGCTTGCTTATTCTGCTGTTTATTATCTGTACCGGCACCGCGATTCACGCGCTGGATAGCGCTCGCGATGGTATGGATGAGGTGGTTAATGTCCGTTTGAAAAAGTACCAGACGGTGCTGGATATGCGCGGTGGCGTGCGGGATATGGCAATCGCGGTGCGTAACCTTGCTCTGCTGACCGATCCCGTTGCCATGAAGCCAGAATGGGAACGTTTGCAAAAACAGCGCGCGCTTTATATCAGCAACCGCGAAGCACTCTCAGGCATGATGCAGACCGACCCCGGACAGGCAGGACGGGAGGCGATGAGCAGAATCGAGTCCACTGAAGAGGCCGCCCTCTCCACGCTGATGACCGCCGGAAAACTGGGGATGGAAAATCGTCAGCAGGAGGTCACCGACTATCTGTTAAAGGTGGCGCGTCCGGCTCAGCAGAGCCTGCTGAAGGCGATAAACGATCTGACCGAGCTTGAGATGCGCAGCAGCCGGGATGCGGTAGTGGATAACGGCATCGCTATCGCCCGCACCACCTGGATACTGATCATCCTGGCGGTGCTCTCCGTGCTGGCTGCCGTCGTCACCTGCGCGTTTATTGTGCGGATACTGATGCGCCAGCTGGGCGGCGAACCGGTGCAGGCTCAGACGCTGGCTGCTGCGATTGCCGCCGGTGATCTCACCTCGCCGGTCACGCTGCGCCGTGGCGACAGCACCAGCCTGCTTGCCTCGCTCAGCGGCATGCAGACCAACCTGCGTGAACTGGTTACGCAGATCAAAGGGGCATCCGCCTCGGTGGCGCTGGCGGCCGATGAGATTTCGCAGGGCAATACCGAGCTTTCATCCCGTACCGAGCAGCAGGCTGCTGCGCTGCAGGAAACGGCCGCCAGCATGGAGCAACTCACCGCCACGGTAAAAAGCAACGCCGCGGGCGCGCAGCAGACTGCCGGTTCAGCGCGCGAGGCCGCCACCCTGGCCCAGGCGGGCGAAGCAGATGTCCAGCGCCTGTCCGAAACCATGCATGACATTTCACTGAGTGCCGTTCGGGTGCGCGATATTACCTCGGTGATTGAAGGCATCGCTTTCCAGACCAATATTCTGGCGCTCAACGCCGCCGTCGAAGCCGCGCGCGCCGGTGAAGAGGGCCGCGGATTTGCCGTGGTCGCGGGTGAAGTCCGCTCGCTGGCCCAGCGCAGCGCCACCGCAGCACGCGACATTAAGCAGCTGATTGAGCAGGCCGTGACGCAGGTCGAGGATGGCGTAACCGTAGCGGCCGGAACGGGTGAGCGCATCCTGAAGATTGTCAGCCGCGTCGGTGAACTGGCCGATGCTATGGACAACCTCTCCCTCTCCTCCGGTGAACAGATGCAGGGCATCTCCCAGGTCAGTATTGCGGTGAGTCAGATGGATGGCGTCACGCAGAATAACGCCGCGCTGGTGGAAGAGTCCTCTTCTGCATCGCAGTCACTGCTGGCCCAGGCGCGCGACCTGCGCGGCATGGTAGAGACCTTCACCGTATAAGCCGTATCGGCGGGCGGCTTCAGCCTGGGTTAAATGCTGAAATTGTCCTGCCGATCTTAGCTGCGTTGCACCCGGCGCACTTTGTGCGCAAGGGTTGCGACCGGTTATGTTGACTTCAATTTAATTTGACTCAATACTGTGCCGACTTTAAATCGGCGGCGCAGCTAAAGGCTTTTTCTCCCGCTGCGATAGCGCTTAAAAGTCTGGTGTCTTACACCAGAAAGAGATGCTGCCGAAATCAACATCTCCCCGAGATACTATTCGCGAGACTTCACGGCTGACCAACAGCCTGGGGTCTGGCTGTCCCACCCCGGACTCAGAATGAGTAAAGATATGAATGACGAACCCGCGGGGATCTCCGATACGCCTCCCGCCAGTGCAGCGCCTGAAACTATCGACCAGTTTCTCTGCTTTGCGCTCTATTCCGCCTCACTTGCCATGACAAAGCTCTATCAGTCGCGGTTAAAACCGCTGGGTCTGACCTATCCGCAATATCTGGTGCTGCTGGTGCTGTGGGAGAAAGATCGCCTGACCGTCTCTGATATTGGTGCACGTGTCCGGCTTGATTCCGGCACGCTCAGCCAGCTTCTGAAGCGGCTTGAAAGCGGGGGCATTATCTGCCGCCAGCGTGACACGGGAAATGATGAGCGCCGGGTACTGATCTCCCTGACAGAACAGGGCCACCAGCTTAAAGTCGCGGCGGCTGACGTCCCGGCTGATATGATCTCGGTGATGGATACCGCCTGTAGTGAACTTGGTGAGCTGACAACCCAGGTGGCAACGCTGCGCGAAAAGCTGCTTAAGGCCCTGCCATGATGCTGGCTTATAAAAAACCTGTGACCAGGCTGATAAAGCTGAATCGCCTGAGTGTTGCCTCTTCAGGTGCTATTCAACAGAACGGTTGCGCTGGAGTTTCTATTGAGTACCGATAAACCGGCAGATATGGCTGACGTCCATGCCGTTGTAGGGCAGGCCGTGTCGAGCCTGCTGAAGTCAGGCAAGACGGCAGGCTTACAGGACATAATTGCATTCCTGCAGCATCAGCAGGCACGGTCGGTAAACGGTCAGCGAGAGGTCTACGCCAGAGCGGTGCGTATTGTGATGAGCATGGTTAACTGATAACCGGGCCGCTGTGCTAAACGGCGGCGCTGCCCGCGCCTTCTTAATATCAATACCCTGCCCGCTGCGCAGCGTCGTTCCTGCTTTCACCCGGCGATTCCCGCTCTCATTTCAGGATCAATAGTGATGTCACTCTGCCGCGCCTTCGTCATCCCGACAACTTATCTCTGCCAGTAACCGCTGTCGGGCCTGCAGACGTTAACAACGCCGTCTGCACACCACCGCCGCTATTAGCTCCCCCTATCCTTTCTGTGCAGTAAAGCATTCCTGCTAAAGTGTGGTGCCACCGGGTGCCATCAAATCATAACGATCGTTCTGCGGGGCCTCGTCCATGGTCATCGGTGGCTGAATTTTAAGGGTGATCCAGTTAGAGGTCACACGCTGCTGCTTGCTATCCTCCAGTGTTACCGACAGGCGATATTCGTTGCTGGCGTCTGGCGACGGATCCCACTGCGGTAAGATCACACTCCAGCCCTGCGGATCGGCGTTATTGGCCGGAGGTGTCAGGCTCAGCGCCTGCGTATCGCCCTGCCAGCTTACCGCCTTGATAGCATTGCTGGCGCGCACCTGCAGCTTCAGTGGCAGACTCTCGCCACTGCTTAACTGCCAGGGCGGGGTTGCCAGAAACACGGACAGCGTTTTGCGCTGACGGAAGGTGAGCACCGGCGTATCACTGCGGGTGACGGTATCGTAACGGCTGCCGCGCAGAGAGTGCGCCTCCGCGACGTTTCCGGCATCGAGCTGACGTCGCAGCGCCACGCCAAAGCGATAGTTGAGTTTCAGCCCCAGCTGATCCTGACTCTCACCGGCGCTGCTGGTTTTATGGGTAGCGGACAGCGTCACCAGCGGCACGGGAGTGTAAGAGAGGCCAAACGACATGGCGGAGGGATTGTGATAGCGGTTGCCGCTGTTAAACAGATCGACATTCTCACCCAGATATTGCTGATAGCTCACCGAAACGCCCAGCTGACGATAAAAGGGCAGATAGCTCTGGCTGGTAATATCGTAGCCGCGCGCCATGCGCTGCTGCTGCGAATCGCCCAGATTTTTCCAGCCGGAAAGCGGCTGATAGTAGTTGGCCGAGAAGCGCATTGAATCGCTCCACGCTTCCGTGCCCACAGAGGCGCGCTGCAGGCCGCTGCTGAACACGCGGTCAACAAAGCCGTTGTAACCCAGCAGCCAGTCACCGGCATCCCAGCGTTGCCCCAGTCCCGCATTGCCAACCAGGCCATCGCCGGTATCGTGCAGACCAAGCTGGCTGAAGGTGAGCCGGCTGTTTTCGTCGGCCAGTGCGCTGAAGAGATCGCCGCCGGTGCCGGTGAAGTTTCCGTTCATGTCGACTTTCAGATCCAGCTGCGCGGTGCCGTAAGGGGAAAGCAGTGACTGCCCTTCGCTCTCAACCCGATCGGCCACTTCATCGCGCAGATGATTGAACGCCCAGACGCCCGCCTGCTGACCAAACGTGACATTGCTGTCGCTGTTGTTACTCGCTTCACCGATACTCTTGGCCACGGCCGCCAGCTTTTTGCTCCACTCTTCATCCTGATCGCTGGCACCGCCGAGCGTCGGCAGCGACTGACTGTAGCGCGCAGGATTGTCGAATGGCGTCTCTGACACCGCTGTTTCAGTCTGGAAGGCGCGGGCGCTCTGCGTGGCAGTCAGCGACAGCGCAATCAAAGAGAGAACCCCTGTTTTCCGTATCATGTCACCCGGCACATTGATTAGTTCGTAGCTGCAATTAAAGAAAAATCATCAGCTATTACCTTAACATATTGTGACGGCGATGCAGGACAGCAGCGGCGAATTGTGCATATAACAGAAAAGTCCGGGTCAGAAAAAGGCCTGCGTTTACAGCAGGCCTGCGATCTCTCACCGCATCAGGAGAAGATCAACCCGCCATCCACATTGATGGTCTGCCCGGTGATGTATCGCGCATCCTCTGATGCCAGAAACGCCACCAGTCCGGCGACATCTTCCGGCTGACCGGCACGCTTCAGCGGAATATTTTTCACCCACTCCGCCATCAGCTCCCCTTTACCGTAGGTTTTCTCCTCGCTGCTGAGGATCTCGCCCCAGACGCGATCGTTGTAATCCCACATCTCACTCTCAATGATGCCAGGGCAAAAAGCGTTGACCGTAATGTTCCACGGCGCCAGCTCCAGCGCCAGACTCTGGGTAATGCCTATCACCCCCATTTTGCTGGCGGCGTAGTGCGGCGTGTAGATAAAGCCCTGTCGTCCCTGCCCCGATGAGGTGTTGATCAGGCTGCCGCTGCGCTGCTGCACCATATATTTCGCCGCTTCACGACAGCAAAGCCAGACGCCGGTGGTGTTAACCGCCAGAATCCGCTCAAAGTCGCTTTTCGGCATGGTGTCGAAGCGATCAATGGTGATCACGCCCGCATTCTGTATCGAGACGTCGATCTGACCAAAGCGTTCAAAGGCCTGCTGATAGAGCTGCTGCACCGCAGCTTCATCCGTGATATCGACCTGCAGCGCCAGAATCTCACTGCCATACTGCTGCTGAAGCTGGTCGGCTGTAGCGAACACCCGGTCAGCATTCGACACCATCACCAGCCTGGCCCCGTCGCGAGCGAAACGCGCCGCGATCCCGGCCCCGATGCCACGACAGGCACCGGTTATCACCACTGTTTTTCCACGTTGTTCGCGGCTCATAATCGCTCCTGTTAACTGTGACGAACATCAGTAAGGGGGGCTGCCTGCTGCTTTTTTTCATGGCGACGCAGCAGCACCACTTTGCTTTGCAGACGTTGCTGGAACTGGTCGATGACTACCGCAGTCACAATCACCAGACCTTTAATTACCATCTGCCAGAAATCGCTGACGCCCATCATCACCATGCCATCCGCCAGGAAGACGATAACGAAAGCGCCAATAATCGAGCCGGAAACCCGACCACGTCCACCTGCCAGCGCCGTGCCGCCCAGCACGGTGGCACCAATAGCATCCATCTCAAACATGTTGCCGGTCATCGGGTGCGCGGTCTGCAACTGAGAGGCCACCACCAGCCCGACGAGTCCCGCGCAGAGGCCGGAAAAGGCGTAGACAAAGACTTTCACCTTGATAATCGGCACGCCCGCCAGTCGCGCGGCGGACTCATTGCCGCCAATGGCGTAGATGTAACGACCCAGCGGGGTTTTGCGCGTCAGGTAGAGGCCGAGCAGTAAAAAGCCGAGCATCAGCCAGATTGGCAGATAAACGCCCAGTACGGTGCCGGAGCCGAGCAGCGAAAAGCCGGTGTTGCCCAGCGCGGGCACTCCCACCAGGTTGGCGTAGGTGCCGCCGTCGTTGAACAGCAACGCCGCACCGCGCGCCACATACATCATGCCCAGGGTGCAGATAAAGGGTGCGACGCCCAGTCGGGTGATCACCGTGCCGTTAATCAGTCCTACCAGCACGCCAAAGATGGCCACCACCAGAATCACTTCAGGCACGTTGAGAAACAGCGTATTGCCGCCCCACAACGGGATGCCATTGGTGAGCAGTGCGCCCGCCACCATGCCGCAGATTCCGGCGACCGCACCCACCGAGAGATCGATACCGCCGGTCAGGATCACCAGCGTCATACCAATGGCCAACAGGCCGGTAATCGCCACGTGCTGCGTCATGATCAGCAGGTTAGAGGGGGTGAGAAAGTTCGGCACCATCACGCTGAAAAAGCCGACCACAATCAGCAACGCAATAAAGGTACGGGCCTTGAGCAGGTACATATAGAGCAGATATTTTTGGTTCATGAAATTCTCCGGCCAGCTTAGAGCCTGGCCCGCCAGGCGTAATGGTTTCAGGCAGTCTGGACACGGACAGCGCGGAACAACCGGCACGTACACGCAGTACGTCAGGATTACTCGCTGTGCTCGCCCCTTCAGGGCCGCCCTGACGGGCGTTCAGGTTGCTAAAGCAGCCTGTGTGACCACTGCCCAGGTTCAGACGGACAAATAAAATAGCCTGATGGGTCAGGCTCTTAATCCTGCGGGGTTGATGCCGCAATCAGATGTTCTCGCGTCGCCGCTGCGCGCGGCAGATCAGCAGTAATCCGGCCATCGGCCATCACTAAAATGCGGTCCGCCAGCGCCATCACCTCATCCAGTTCAGACGAGGAGAACATCACTGCCAGCCCCTGCTGTGCCAGACTGCCAATCAGGTGATAGACGTCGGTTTTGGCACCCACGTCGATACCGCGCGTTGGCTCATCCAGCAGCACCACCTGCGGCCCGGTCATCAGCGCTTTACCCAGCACCACCTTCTGCTGATTACCGCCGCTCAGCGCCGTAACCGGCAGGTCGGGATCGCTGACTTTAATCGCCAGATGGCCGATCATCTCACTGACCCGCTGCTGCTCCCTGGCAGGATTTAACAGCCCCAGCGCACGTCGAAAACCGCGCAGGCTGAAGTCAGAGAGCGTCATGTTGGCGGTGACCGACATCAGTTCAATCACCCCTTCGCCTTTGCGATCTTCGGGCACCAGCGCTATGCCACTTTTCAGCCGCTGCTGGAAGCTGCGTTTCGCCAGATCCCTGCCCGCTAAACGTACCCGGCCCGACTGACAGGGCATCAGGCCAATCAGCCCCTTGAACAGCTCGGTGCGTCCGGCACCCAGCAGACCATAAATGCCGATCACCTCGCCTTTGCGCAGCGTAAAACTGACGTCATTCAGCTTGTAACCGCCGTTCTGATGCAGCGCAGTCAGGCCCTCTACCTCCAGCACCGTTTCCCCCTGTGGCGCAGGCTGATAGTCGAACTGCTTTTTCTTGTCACCCACCATCTGGGCGATAATCCACGGCAAGCTGGCGTCCCGTACCTCGCGCTCACTGATAAAACGGCCATCGCGGAAAATGGTGATGTGATCGCCAATCTCCATCAGCTCTTCCAGCCGGTGAGAGATGTAGATAATGGTGACACCGCGTCGCTTAAGCTGATCGATGACGTTAAACAGCACTTTCACTTCAGACTGGCTCAGGGCGCTGGTCGGTTCATCCATAATCAGCACCCGGGTATCCTTCGACAGCGCCCGGGCGATCTCCACCAACTGCTGATGACCAATACCCAGCTCACCCAGCGGCGCGTAAGGATCGACATCCAGCTGCAGCCGCTCCAGCAGCGACTTTGCCAGTGCGTACTGATACTTTTCATTGATCACCCCGCGCTGGAAATACTCATTGGCGATAAAGATGTTGTCCATCACGTTCATGTTGGGAAACAGATTCAGCTCCTGAAAAATGATGCTGATCCCCTGCTTCTCTGCCTGATGCGTGGAGTTCAGCGACACCACCTTGCCATCCAGCAGAATCTCGCCCGACGACGGCGTCTCTACACCCGCCAGCATCTTCATCATGGTGGACTTACCGGCGCCGTTCTCACCGATCAGCACGTTAACTTTATTGCGGTAGACCCGATAACTGACCTGATCGAGCGCGGTCACGCCGGGATAAAGACGCGACACGTTGCGCGTTTCGATAATCACGTCGCCGGACTGTTGCGGTTGAGGATTTTGCATCTGCCGCTCCTTATTGCCGGTTGATCGCAGCCGGAGTGATATCCGGCAGCTGCTGCGGAATGTCCCAGCTGCTGAACACGCCGGAAACCCTCACTTTATCGCCCACCTTCGGCGCAAACTGCTGCATCAGAGTGGAGGCGTGCTGGTTTATCGCTTTGCCGTAATCACCAAACAGCACCTGGTCATTGAAGTCCTGATAGCTCACGCCTTTGTAGACATCCCGCAAAGCGGTGCCACGAATGATTGGCCCTACCTGAATTGTGACACTGTCACCTGATTCATCTTTCACGGTCATCTTCCCGCTGCGTGACGTGGTATTTACGGCGGTCACCTCGCCGCTAACCGAGACGCTGAAGACACAGGGATTCTCAGCCTGACTGCGATAGCCGTAGCTCTGACAGGCACTGTCGAAGTCTTTAGCAGACTGCAGCGACTTCATCAGCGTCGCCAGCGGTTTAGCCTCTGCCTGAACCTGCGGCACCAGTTTCTGCTGCCAGAGCTGGTCGATGTTCGCCATTTTCGGATTGGGGGGATTTTTCAGGGCAGCCAGCTCCTGCTGCGACACAATTTTGCAGCCGCTTAACAGCAAGACCACCAGCGTCAGCCAGACTCTTCGGGACATCATCTTCTCCCTGGCGCCCGCTTTCGCAGGCGCGACAGCGTTTAATTACGACTTGTAGTTAAAGTCCTGTACACCTTTAGCGTTTTCCGGGGTAATCAGAATGCCGCGGAACATCACCCGCTGTTTTTCCGGCTTCACGCCCTTCTGAATGAAGTTATCGAGATCGGTCACCCCTTCAGCGGCAATCGCCTGCGCCTGCAACATGACCGTGGCTTTCAGCGTGCCCGCTTTCACTGCATCGCGTTCGTCGTTGCTGCCATCAATCCCCACCACGATGACATCGTTGCGACCGGCCGCCTTCAGCGCGGCAATGGCGCCCAGCGCCACCGGGCCGTTACCGCAGATCACCCCTTTCACATCCGGATGCGCCTGCAGGATGCTGTCCATAATGCGCTTGCCGTCGATCAGCGTGCCTTTGGCATCCTGACGCGCCACGCTCTGCATATCAGGATACTGATCCAGCACCTGATGGAACGATTTCGAGCGTGTCACGCAGTTGTTATCCGCCAGGTTACAGGCGAGTTCGGCGTATTTGCCCTTTTCGCCCATCTTTTCAACAAAGACGTTGGCAACGTCTGAACCCGCCTGGAAGTTGTTGTGGGTGATCTGCGCCAGCGCCACGTCATCCACCGGGATTTCGCGGTTGATCAGCACCACCGGGATCCCGGCATCTTTGGCTTTTTTAATCGCCGCCACGCTGGCGGTGGAGTCGGCGTTATCCAGCACGATACCCTGCACTTTTTTACCGATAGCGGCGTCGATTAGTTCGCTCTGTTTCTTCACATCTTCGCCGTGCGACAGCACCGTCGTTTTGTAACCCAGTTCCTGCGCTTTGAGATTGGCGCCTTTGGCTTCGGAGGCGTAGTAGGGATTATCGAGTGAGTTAACCAGAATCATAATGGTGCCCTTTTCGGCGGCAAACGCCGCCTGCGAAATTAGACAGGCAGCCACGGCAGTGCACAGCAAGGTACGGTTTTTCATGATGTTCTCTCTTATCGTTATGGCAGGGTATGAATTCCCGGGTGCTGGATTGGCCTTACCAGATGGTAAAGCCCCCATCGATCATCAAATCGGCGCCGGTGATCATGTCGCTGCCGTTGCTGGCGAAAAACAGCACCGCAGCGGCGATCTCATCGGTATAAGCAAAGCGTCCGAGCGGAATCAGCTTCTTCATCTGCTCACCCTTCTCGCCGCGCCAGGCCTTTTCGCCCATCGGCGTCAGCACTACGGTGGGCGACAGGGTGTTAACGTTAATCCGATGCGGGGCAAACTCTTTGGCCATCACTTTGGTCATGCCCAGCAGGCCCGCTTTGGCTGAGGTGTAGGCGACATGGTTGTCGATAGCGATGGATGCCGCCTGGGAGGCGATATTAATAATTTTGCCGCCCGCACCGGCACGGATCATCAGCCGTGCGGCGGCCTGTGAGCAGAGAAAAGGCCCGGTGAGATTCACCGCAATCTGCTTCTGCCACTCGGCAAAATCGGTCTCGATCACCGGCTGCAGCATCACGTAGCCTGCGCAGTTCACCAGGATATCGATCCGGCCATAGTGGGAAACCACATCGTCAAAAGCCTGTTCAACCGACGCGGGATCGGTAACGTCACAGCAGACAAACTGCACCCGCTCGACGGGGAAATCTGCCCTCAGGCTGGCCACCTTCTCTGCTTCAAACGGCGGATAGAGTAGTGCCAGACTCGCGCCCTTCTCCAGCAACATGCCATTGGTCGCCATCGCGATACCGCCCAGCCCGCCGGTCACGACGGCCACTTTGCCAGCCAGATTCATTGCGGTATCCACGCCGTAGCGCAGGTTTACGTCATATTCACCACTCATCCCACTCTTCCCCTCAGATTTTTGCCGATGCCGTTGACTCACTCATTTTCGAACAAAAATATAAGCTATCGAAAAGAAATGTTGTGTGGAGCAGATCAAATTTCGACCATCTGCCCTGCAAAGCGGCTTATCTGATTGAAAAGACGTGATCTGGCTTCCAGTCCCGAAATAAAGGCAGCTGGTTGCAATCCGGAAAGCGTGAGAGATTCAATAACCTGCACATTTTATATTTTCGTTCGAAAACCAAAGGCAGATCAGGCTATCTCGCATTCATAAAAATGGCGCGTTAAACTCAGCCACAAAGACCTTGTTCGCCCGACTTCTCAGGTTATTGGAAAAGGGAGCATTTCGATTGAAAAGCAAAAGTGAGCAGTTCGCTGACATGCAGCAACGCCGCGAGAAAATTCTGGAGATGATCCGTGAGGATGGCACGGTCACGGTTAAAGCTTTGACGGAGACCTTTGGACTGACCGAAGCCACCTTACGCAGCGACCTTCGCATGCTGCAAAAACAGGGCTTTGTGCAGCGCTACCATGGTGGCGCGACGCTGATGACGGGCAAACAGAATACCGGGGCGATGCTGCTGGAGCGGCAGACACATCTGGAAGAGAAAGAGGCGATTGGCCGGCTGGCGGCGCAGCATATCGAAAATGGCGACACGGTGATTTTCGATTCCGGCACCACGACCACCGCGATCACCGATGCCATCAGCCACATCCGCCGCCTGTCGGTCGTGACAACCGCGGTGAATATCGCCCTGAAACTGGGCGGCGAGCCGGGGATCAACATCCTGCTGACCGGCGGTACCTTTAAATTTCCGACGCTCTCTACCTCCGGCGAAAAGGCGGCCAGCTTCTTCGAAAACGTGCTGGCCGGGAAACTCTTCCTGGCGACCGCCTGCATCTCACCGCGTCTGGGCCTGAGCTTCCCCAGTGAAACTGACATCAAGGTAAAGCTGGCGATGATCAAATCCGCCAGCACGGTTTACGTGGTCGCTGACTCCAGCAAAATCGACAAGGTTTCGATGTTCGCGCTGCCCTGTGACTGGAGCAATATTCACTACCTGATCACCGACAGCGGCATCAGCACTGCGCAGGTCAAAGCGTTTGAAGCACTAGGCGTGAAAGTGCTGGTGGCCCCGCTGCCGCTGAAGCGGGCGATGTAATGCTTGTTGAAACAACATCGATTCAGCCACTCGCTGTCATCAGACAGCCACAGGATTAAGTTACGCTCCAGAGCGAATGCTAAGCAGGGATGTAACTGATGATAAAACGATGAAAAACGAGATTTTCGAGCGCAGGAAAGCGCGGGCTTTAGCCCTGATGGCAGCGAAGAAAATATGGCCGAGTCACTCTGCTCCGCCATTACATCGTTTGTTATGGAAAATGAATATCCATCTTCCACCCCCGAGTTTCACTCCTTTCTGGCTCAATCTTGTGGTGTTTGCCAGCATGTACACGCTTATGATGCCACTGCTGCTCTTATTGCCTTCTCTTCCGGGCGTGTCTGACGACAACTATTCGCTGATACCCAATCTGATCGCAGGTCTGTTCTTCGGTACGACAATGGCACTGTTTCACGCATATCGAAAAAAGGTTCACAACCTGCCTGTGTGGGAGGAGCTTTAAAGCCAGCTAAAGCTCCATCGTCTTTTATACAGTGCACCTGCACGATGGTGCCTCCACTGTAAGCACGTACTATCGCTAATCGTGCAGGTAAGGCCTGCCTGAAGAGCAAAGTGTGCGAGCCAGGGATGGCGAGCCCAGTCCGCAGGGATGCGGGATCCCTTTGCGATCAGGCAGGCCTTCCCTGCACGACGCACCGTCTTACCAACCCTCACCTGCCTTCCCACACTGGAGTGCTCTTTTCGTCCTGCTCGGGCACTTCCACTCTCATCAACCGCACTCAATCCAGATCTGATCCCAAAAAAAACCGCACCGCCGCCAGCCGGGCAGGAAGGGCCTGCCTGAAGAGCAAAGTGTGCGAGCCAGGGATGGCGAGCCCAGTCTGCAGGGATGCGTGATCCCTTTGCGATCAGGCAGGCCTTTCCTGCACGCCGCACCGTCTTGCCGCACCGTTCCGGCCTTACCACCAAGACATACGCCCACTCAATCCAGACCTGATCCCGCAAAACCCCGCACCAATGCCAACAGTGCAGGTAAGCCCTGCCTGAAGAGCAAAGTGTGCGAGCCAGGGATGGCGAGCTCAGTCCGCAGGGATGCGGGATCCCTTTGCGATCAGGCAGGTCTTTCCTGCACGACGCACCGGCTCACCGTCTCCCCACCCCGCACCTGCAAATCCGCCCGATAAAACCGCACCACTTCACCCACCATCAGCAACGACGGAGACACCGGCTTATCCCGCGCCACCGTCTCCGCTAATCCCCCCAGCGTGGTAATCAACACCCGCTGATCGGGCCGGGTCCCATTCTCAATAATCGCCACCGGCGTCTCCGCATCACGTCCCTGCGCCTGCAACTGCGCACTGATCGACGCACTCCAGCTCAACCCCATATAAAACACCAGCGTCTGATTCACCGCCGTCAGCGCAGCCGCCTCCAGCTGCGGCTCGCCGTTCCGCCCATGCCCGGTAATCAACCGCAAAGACTGCGCGCAATCCCGATGCGTCAACGGAATTCCGCTGGCTGCCGCACAGCCCACAGCCGCCGTAATCCCTGGCACGACCTCACAGCGAATCCCGGCCTGCTGCACGCTCACCATCTCCTCGCCTCCGCGACCAAAAACAAACGGATCGCCCCCCTTCAGCCGGATTACATTGCGTCCACTGCGCGCCAGTTCCACCAGCAACTGATTAATCTGCGCCTGCTTCAGACCATGCTGCCCCGGCTGCTTACCCACATCAATACACAACGCCTGCTCCGGCACCTCCGCCATCACCGCGTCACTCACCAGCCGGTCATATACCACCACCTCAGCACGCTGCAGCAACCGCAACGCCTTAACGGTCAGCAGTTCCACATCGCCAGGGCCCGCACCCACCAGCCACACCGCGCCCTGTTGCGACACGGCATCCACCGGGGCCAGTAACTTATCCAGAGAATCAATTGCTCGTGTCATCATTCCTCCGACATCACTTCGGACAGCAACAACTGCTTCAGCTCCGGAATACAGGAGCCGCACTGCGTGCCGCACTTTAGCTTTTCGCCCAACGCCTGAGTTGTACGACACCCCTGCGCCACCGCCTGTAAAATCGTCTGCTCACCCACCGCCATACAACTGCAAATAATCCGTCCCGTGGCCGCGCCCTGCGCGGGCTGTCCTGCCAGTACACTGTGCCGCCCTGCCGCATCCTGCGGCGCATGACTAAAGGCCTCGGCGACCCACGCACTATCAATCGACGGCAACACGGAGCCGGCATAAAACGCCAGCTGCAACTCGCCGTCACGCCATGCCAGCAACCGGTAATCATTGCCGCTGCCGGTCGCAACCTGCCTGTGACAGCCTGAAAGAACAACCTGCCCGTCCAGCCAGACCTGCGGCGAGCCCTCGCCCGCCACCGCATAACGCTGCACCGCCGGATAGGGGGTACGCGCCCAGTAACGCAACCCTGTGGGCTGCGCTATCTCGCGCTGCCATAGCCAGCCCTGCCAGCTCACCCTCAACGGCAGAATCCGCACCGACGTCTGCTTCAGCGCGGGCTGCCCCGAAAACGGACAGGCGCGGGCGGCCACCAGTAAATCGACGTGACTCTGCTGACTGAACTGCCGGTTCCAGTGCATCGGCACAAACAGCTCGCCGCGCCGCATCCCGGCATCGACACGCACCCGCACGCTAATCCAGCCCTGAACAGACTGCACCCGCGCCAGTCCGCCCGCCGTCACGCCATACGTTGCCGCATCCGCCGGATGCAGCGCGACAAACGGTTCATCGCAATGCTGCATCAGACGCGGCACCAGCCCGGTACGCGTCATGGTGTGCCACTGATCGCGCACCCGTCCGGTATTCATCAACAACGGATACGCCGGTTCGCGCGGGGCGACAACCGGCGTGGCCGGCACCCGCAACCGGGCCTTACCATCCGGATGAAAAAACCGACGATTGCCAAACAGCCGGGCGCAGCCCTGCGGACAGGCCGCGTTAACCGGCCACTGCACCGGACGCAGCGCATCCCAGTCAGCATTACTCAATTGCGCCAGGCCGCTGATATCAAACGCCCTGGCGCCCCGGTTCTCGAAACCTGACAACGCCGCATGCTCACGGAAAATCTCTGCCGGATGCTGCCAGTTAAAGCCTTCATCAAACCCTAAACGCCTGGCCACCTGCGACAGCAACCACCAGTCAGGCCGGGCGTCACCGGGTGCGGCGGCAAAAGCGCGCTGACGTGAAATACGCCGCTCGGAATTGGTCACCGTGCCGTTCTTCTCGCCCCACCCCTGGGCGGGCAGCAGAATATTGGCAAAGGCGCTGGTATCGGTCTGCGCCATCACATCTGATACAATCACCAGCGGACAGGCCGCCAGCGCCTGCGCGACGCGGTTGCCCTCAGGCATCGACACCGCCGGATTGGTGCCCATAATCCACACTGCTTTCACCGTGCCATCCGCCAGTGCCCGGAAAAGATCCAGTGCAGTCAGTCCCGGTTCCCGGGCAATGGCCGGACTGCGCCAGAAACGCTGCACCCGTTCGCAATCCGCTTCAGTAAAATTCATATGCGCCGCCAGCTGATTCGCCAGGCCACCCACCTCCCGTCCGCCCATGGCATTTGGCTGTCCGGTCAGCGAAAAAGGACCACAGCCCGCGCGGCCTATTTTGCCCGTCAGCAGATGCAGATTAAGAATCGCCTGGTTATTGTCGCTGCCGGTGGCGGACTGATTAATCCCCATGCACCATAGCGTCAGCACCCGATCGTGCTGGCTGAAAAGCTGGAAAAAGTGCGCGACCTGCTGCACGGTTAAGTCACATGCCTCTGCCACTCGCGCCACACCCCACTGCGCTGCGGCGGTCAGCGTCTCGTCCACACCATTCAGGTGCGGCAACATGCTGGCATCAATGCCATCCTGCTGCGCCAGCCAGTGCAGCAGACCGGAAAACAACGCCGTATCGCTGCCGGGCCGCAACGGCAGGTGGAGATCGGCCTGATCGCAACTCGCCGTACGCCGCGGATCGATAACGACAATACACATCGCCGGACGTTGCAGCTTCGCCTGCATCAGCCGCTGCCACACCACCGGATGCGCCCAGGCAGCATTAGACCCCACCAGCAGCACCAGGTCGGCCTGCTCCAGATCCTCATAGCAGCAGGGCACCGCATCGGCCCCCAGCGCCCGCTTATAACCGACCACCGCCGACGCCATGCAGAGCCGCGAATTCGTATCGATGTTGGCTGCACCGATGTAGCCCTTCATCAGCTTATTGGCGACGTAGTAATCCTCGGTCAACAGCTGGCCGGAGCCGTAAAACGCCACCGCCTGCGGGCCATACTGATCGATAACCGCCCGCAATCCCGCCGCCGCCGCATCCAGCGCAGCGTCCAGGCTGACGCGCTGCCCGTTAACCTCGGCGTTCAGCAAACGCCCTTGCGGCGTCAGGGTCTGGCCCAGCGCTGCGCCTTTTACGCACAACCGACCTGCATTCGCGGGATGGTGCGGATCGCCGATCACGGTTGCCTGATGCGCCCCCTGCGGGGTGACGCAGACGCCACAGCCGACGCCGCAATAGGGACAGGTACTGTTCATGATGCCTGCGCCAGCTGATCCAGCGGACGATTTGCCAGCCAGATCTGACCCGCTTCCAACTTCACCGGCCAGCAGCGCAGCTGATGCTGCGGGTTATCCAGGCTCTGTCCGTCACGCAACCGTATCCGCTGCTTATAGAGCGGGGAGATCACCACCGGCTCGCCGCCCACATCGCCAAGGATCCCCCGTGAGAGCACGCTGGCGTCGCTGCCGGGTTCGCGGTCTTCCAGCGCAAAAAGCGCATCGCCAAAGCGGAACAGCGCAACACGTTCGCTACCCAGTCGCGCCCCGATCCCCGCCTGCTGAGGAATCGCCTCCAGTGTACACACCGCGCTCCACGGCTCGGCTGGCGGCGGTAACAGCGGACGATCGGTAACGGCCTCCGGCTGACGCTGACCGCGCACCCGGCTGTAGTGCAGCGTCTCATCCGGGCGATCGCTGTTGACCGTAGGGGTAAACAGCGCAAGTCGTGAAGGATCCGCCAGCGTGGTCTGCCACTCGCACTGATACGCGTCCACCACCCGCTGCATCTCCTGCTCCAGCGTCTCGCCCAGACCGAGGCTATCCTCAATCACCACCTGACGCAGATAGTCCAGGCCGCCTTCCAGATTGTCCATCCAGACGCTGGTGCGCTGCAGCCTGTCTGCGGTGCGGATATAGAACATCAGCAGGCGGTCGACATAACGCAGCAGCGTGGCATCATCGAGATCGCTGGCGAACAGGTCGGCGTGGCGCGGCTTCATGCCGCCATTGCCACACACATAGAGATTCCAGCCCTTTTCCGTGGCGATCACCCCGATATCTTTGCTCTGCGCTTCCGCACATTCGCGGGTACAGCCCGATACCGCCATCTTGATCTTGTGTGGGGCGCGCAGCCCCTTGTAGCGGTTCTCCAGCGCAATGGCGAAAGCGGTTGAATCCTGCACGCCGTAGCGGCACCAGGTCGACCCCACACAGGACTTCACAGTGCGCAGCGACTTGCCGTAGGCGTGACCGGTTTCAAAACCCGCCGCCAGTAGCGTCTGCCAGATATCAGGCAGTTGATCGAGCCGCGCGCCAAACAGGTCGATACGCTGACCGCCGGTGATTTTGGTGTAAAGATCGTAACGCGCCGCCACCTCGCCAATCGCGATCAACCCCTGCGGCGTGATTTCGCCCGCCGGGACGCGCGGCACCACCGAATAGGTGCCATCTTTCTGGATATTGGCGAAATAGCGGTCGTTGGTGTCCTGCAACGGCAGATGCGCCGGTTTTAGCAGATAGTCGTTCCAGCATGAGGCGAGCAGTGACGCCACCAGCGGTTTGCACACTTCACAACCCTGCCCCCGACCATGTGACGTCAGCAGCGCATCAAAGGTTCTGAACTCACCGGCCCGCACCAGGTGATACAGCTCCTGGCGCGAATAGCTGAAATGTTCACAAATATCTTTTTTGACCTCGACACCGAGGTTTTCCAGCTCAAACTCCATCACCTGTTTTACCAGTGCCGCACAGCCGCCGCAGCCCGTAGCCGCTTTGGTGCAGCTTTTGATGCTGCTCATCTCACCGCATCCGCCTTTCACCGCCGCGCAGATTTCGCCCTTGCTGACGTTGTGACAGGAGCAGACCTGGGCGCTGTCAGGCAACGCCGCGACGCCTGGCGCTTTCGGCGCCCCCGACAGCGCAGGCAGGATAAGGCTTTCTGGCGCGGCAGGCAGCGGTAACTCATTGAGCATCATCTGCAGCAGCGTGGCGTAGTCGCTGCTGTCACCGACCAGCACGCCGCCCAGCAGCCGGGTGCTGTCGGCAGAAACCACGATTTTCTTGTAGATGCCTTTTGGCCCGTCGGTCCAGTGATAGTGCTGACTGCCCGGCGTGCGGCCATGCGCGTCACCAAACGACGCCACCTCCACCCCCAGCAGTTTCAGTCTGGTACTCATGTCCGCGCCGCTGAAGGCGGTGGATTCAGCCGCCAGATGCCCGGCCAGCACGCGTGCCATCTGATAGCCTGGCGCGACCAGACCGAAGATCTGACCGTTCCACAATGCGCATTCACCAATGGCAAACACCTCTTCATCGCTGGTCTGGCAGCGATCGTTAATCTCAATGCCGCCGCGCGGTCCCAGCGTCAGGCCCGCTTCACGTGCCAGCTCATCGCGCGGCCGGATACCGGCGGAGAACAGCACCAGATCGCCGGGTAAACTGCTGCCGTCAGCAAAGCGCAGCACCACGCTACCGTCGGTCTGACGCTCAATCAGTTCGGTCTGTTTTGAGGTGTGAACCGTGACGCCCAGCGCATCGATCTTCTGGCGCAGCATCAGCGCCCCGCCCTCATCGAGCTGCACTGCCATCAGGCGTGGCGCAAACTCCACCACATGCGTTTCCAGCCCGAGCTGCTGCAGCGCATTCGCCGCCTCCAGACCCAGCAGGCCGCCGCCAATCACGATGCCGCGCTGGCTATTGCGGGCGCAGGCAGCAATGGCATCAAGGTCATCCAGCGTGCGGTAGACAAAGCAGCGTTCGTCGTCGTGGCCCGGTACCGGCGGTACAAAAGCACGCGAGCCGGTGGCCAGCACCAGCTTATCCCACGCCAGCTCATTGCCCGCGCTGTCACGCAGACTGCGCTGCTGACGATCGATCGCTACGACTGCGCAGCCGCTGCGCAGTTCGATGCCGTGCAGGGTAAAAAAGTCCGCGCTGACCAGCGACAGATCGTCGGCCGTTTTGCCGTTGAAATAGTCCGACAGATGCACCCGATCGTAAGCCTGCTGACGCTCCTCGCCGTAAACCACGATGTGGTAGTGCTGATTCAGTTCGCGGGCAACCAGCTGTTCAAGAAAGTGGTGACTGACCATGCCGTGACCCACCACGGCTAATACCGGTTTACTCATCTCAGGACTCTCTGCAGCCTGCGGCTGCGGTTCAGGTTGACGGGAATCGAACAGGGCTTCGAGCGTGACAGCTTCGGTGTGCAGCAGACGCGCCAGCAGCGCGGGACCCTGCCGGGTGTCGCCAGAGAGCAATACGCCACAGAGGCGGCCCTGACGAAGAAACAGACGGCGGTAGTCGCCGGAGATCGGATCAAAACTGCTGATGGAGGGTGCCTCACTGACATCCCCGGCGCTGAACAGCGAAATGCCACTGACTTTGAGCCGCGTCGCCTGCGGCTGGCTGACAAAATCCGCCAGTGGCGACCCCGCCAGCTGTGCGGCCAGAATCTGCGCCTGCGTCAGGCAGGGTGCGACCAGGCCAAAGGTTTCGCCGGCAATTTCGCAGCACTCGCCTACGGCGTACACCGACGGGACCGCTGTGCGTAACTGCCCATCGACCAGAATGCCGCGCTGACACGGCAGACCCGCTGCCTGCGCCAGCGTTATCTCCGGCTGAACGCCGATGGCAATCACCACCTGCGTGGCGGCGCAGTGACGACCGCTGGTCAGCGTCACACCCGCCTCGTCAATCGCCGTGAGTCCGCTGTTCAGCACGCAGCGGATACCGCGCTGCTGGAGTGCCGTCAGCAACAGCTCGCCCGCCTTTGCATCCAGCTGGCGATCCAGCAGCCAGGGTTTGTGATGAACCAGCGTAACCTCACGCCCACGGGCACAGAGTGCCGCCGCCGCTTCAATGCCGAGAAAACCACCGCCCAACACCACCACCGGTCCCTGGCACGCCAGGAGTTGCCGGACGTCGGCGATACTGCGAAAACCCAGTACGCAATCCGCGTTGATGCCGGGAATGGCGGGCAAACGGGGCTGTGAACCGGTGGCAAACACCAGCCGATCCCAGCCCAGCTGGCGATAATCGGTCTGCACTGTACGTGCCGCCAGATCGACCTGCAGCACGGTTTCGCCGTTCAGCAGCGTGACGCCGTGCCGCTCATACCAGTCGCGATCGTGGATCAGCGTTTCACTGAACGGCGTTTCACCTGCCAGCACCGGCGACAGCAGCACACGGTTATAGTTGCCGTGCGGCTCGCGGCCAATGACCGTGATGGCGTAGCGCTGCGGCGCACGTTGCAGCAGGCTCTCCACCATCTGCATTCCCGCCATGCCATTACCTATCACCAGCAACCGTTGCTTCATGGTCTGTTCCTTACGCCGCAGTGGTCTGTTTTTCATAGAGGAAATGCAGCACTTTCTGTCGCAACTGGTGGTAGCGCGGCTCATCCGCCAGCGCCACCCGTGAACGCGGACGTGGCAGATCAACAGTGAGGATCTCGCCAACCTGCGCCGCCGGGCCATTAGTCATCATCAGCACCCGGTCTGACAGCAGCACGGCTTCATCCACGTCATGGGTAATCAGCACGATGGTGGTGTTCAGCTCCTGCTGAATGCGCATCACGCTGTCCTGCAGATGAGCGCGGGTTAAGGCGTCCAGCGCGCCAAACGGCTCATCCAGCAGCAGCACGCGTGGCTTCATCGCCAGCGCCCGCGCAATACCGACGCGTTGCTTCATACCGCCGGATATTTCGCCGGGCCGCTTGTGCATGGCATGGCTCATCTGCACCCGGTTAAGGTTGTGCTCGATCCAGTCACGCATCTCCGCTTTGCTGAAGCGCCCTTTAAACACCTGTTGCACCGCCAGCTCGACATTCTGAAATGCCGTCAGCCACGGCAGCAGCGAATGGTTCTGAAACACCACCGCGCGCTCCGGACCGGGGCCAGTGATTTCGCGGTTATCACACAGCAGCACGCCGCTGCTGGGCCGGGTTAAACCGGCAATCAGGTTCAGCAGCGTCGATTTGCCGCAGCCGGAGTGGCCGATCAGGCTCAGGGTTTCCCCTTCGTGAATATCAAAACTGACATTGTCCAGCGCCAGAAACTCGCCGCTGGCGGTGGCAAAACGCTGGCTGACCTGCTGGACGCGAATGATCTGTTGCATCGTGCTCTCCTTATTTGTCCCAGCTAAAACGACGGACCAGCAGCATCAGCCCCTGTTCCAGCAGCAGCCCGATTACGCCGATGACCAGAATGGCGACCAGAATATTTTCCACGTTGAGGTTGTTCCACTCATTCCAGATCCAGAAGCCGATGCCCAGTCCGCCGGTCAGCATTTCGGCGGCGACGATCACCAGCCAGGCGATGCCGATAGAGAGACGGACCCCGGTCAGCACCGCGGGCAGCACGGCGGGCAGCAGGATCCGGCGCATCACCGTCCACTCAGAAAGCTGTAACACCCGCGCCACGTTGAGGTAATCCTGCGGAATACGCTGTACCCCTTCGGCGGTGTTAATGATCATTGGCCAGATCGAACAGATAAAAATGGTCCAGCTGGCGGCAGGCTCGGCGCGCTGAAACAGCAGCAGGCCAATCGGCAGCCAGGCCAGCGGACTCACCGGCCGCAGCAGGGCGATGACGGGATTGAACATCTGCGCCATAAAGCTAAAGCGACCGATTAAAAAGCCCGCCGGAATGCCGACCAGCGCGGCCAGGCCGAATCCAATGCCGACGCGTTGCAGCGACGCCAGCACGTTCCAGCCGATGCCCTGATCGTTGGGGCCGTTGCTGTAGAACGGGTCAGCGAACAGGACCTGAGCGGCCTGCCAGGTGGCGTAAGGCGAAGGGAAACCCGGTTGCGACAGCGCCGCGATCTGCCACACCAGCAGCATTAATAACAGGCCACCGGTGGCGGGAATGGCGCGCTGCAACAGCGGACGCAGACGCGCCGGACGGGCTGCGGCTTTCGGGGTGACCTGTAACGGAATAACGGTGGCACTGTTGTGACTCTGCACCGGCTGCGCCAGGGGGGCGCGCGCGTCAGTTTTCATAGCAACCTCTCTTAACGTTTGATAGCGAAACTGGCGGCATAGGCGGCAGGATCGCTGCCATCCCAGACCTTGCCGTCGATGAAGGTACTGCTGCGCATTTCACTGGCGGGCAGTGCAACCTGTCCGACTGCGCTGGCGGCCTGTTTGTAGATGTCGATGCGGTTGATCTGGCGCGCCACCGCGAGGTAGTCGGGATCGCTGGCCAGCAGGCCCCAGCGTTTCATCTGGGTCAGGAACCACATGCCGTCTGAGAGCCAGGGAAAACTGACGTTGCCGTTGTCAAAGAAGCGCATCGGGTGAGCGTCCTGCCACGACTGCCCCAGGCCGTTCTGATACTGACCGAGCATCCGACCCTGTAACGTCTCCACTTTGGTATTGATCCAGGCGCGGCCGGCTAACACCTGCGCGGTTTCGCGGCGGTTGTCGTCCGAGGCATCAATCCAGCGCGCGGCCTCCAGCACAGCGGCGGTGAGTGCACGGGCCGTGTTGGGGTTCTCTTTCACCCACTCTGCGCGGGTGCCGAGCACTTTTTCCGGATGCTCCGGCCAGATCTGCTGGCTGGTGGCGGCGGTAAAACCGATGTTGTCGCTGATGGCGCGCTGGTTCCACGGCTCACCAACGCAGAAGCCGCTCATGTTGCCAATTTTCATGTTCATCACCATCTGCGGCGGCGGCACGACCACGGTGCGCACGTCATCAAACGGGTGGATGCCCGCATTGGCGAGCCAGTAATAGAGCCACATGGCATGGGTGCTGGTCGGAAAGGTATGGGCGAAGGTAAAGCTGCCTTTGGCGCTGCCATCAATGGCCTTTTTCAGGCTGGCCGCATCGGTGACCCCACTGGCTTTCAGCTGGTTCGACAGGGTGATCGCCTGGCCGTTATGGTTGAGCGTCATCAGGTTCGCCATGTCGTGCTGCGGACCCGCTACGCCCAGTTGCAGGGCGTAGATCATGCCGTAGAGCACATGCGCCGCATCCAGCTCACCGGAGGTCAGTTTGTCGCGCACCGCCGCCCAGCTCGCCTCTTTGCTGACCTGCAATGTGAGACCATACTTTTTGTCGAAGCCTTTCACAGAGGCCATCACCACCGGCGCGCAGTCAGTGAGCGGGATAAAGCCGACCCGCACCTGCGCTTTTTCTGGCGCATCTGATCCCGCTGCCCAGACCGCATTTCGTAATCCCGGAACGATCCAGGCCGCACCCAGCGCGGCGCCGGAGATCAGCGCCTGACGTCGTGTCAGTGAAAATGGCGTTTTGCTCATCTTGTTGCCCCTGAACAGAAATAAAAAAAGGCGTCCTCCGACAAGCCGAAGCCTGCGGATGGACGCCTTTATCCAAAGCACTGACCCCACCGCCATTGGCGGGAGCAATGCGTACTCTCTATAGGGATTAAGCAAAGGATGTGCCAGATCGCCGAAACAGCCTTAATGCCGATCTGCGGTGACGCACTGTTGAAAAATTAACCGTTTTTGCACGTTTCTGACGCAGATCACGCACAAAGGTTGTGCAGCTACCTCATCCGGGTTAGTTGCTCAGGGTCTTCGCTACCGCCAGTACCGCCTGCGCGATCTCCAGTACCCGCTTATTCTGATTCATCGCACTTTTGCGTAATGCCTGCCAGGCGGCCTCTTCTGTGAAACCCTGCTGCTGCATCAGCCAGTGTTTGGCCTGATCGATCACCCGCCGCTCGTCCAGTGAGGCGCGCATCGCCGCCAGTTCATCCGCCTGCTGCTGCAAACGCTGCGACTGTTCGCCAATCAGCGATAGCACCGAGCGCCCCAGCTGCGGGGCCAGACCGTCGCTGTCGAGCGCCGCCGCGCCAGGCAGCCAGTCCGCCCCGGAGACGTAAAGCGAAAAATTGCTGTCGCCCTGCACCACTGTTCCTGCCGCCTGCTGTTGTGCCTGATCAATGGCAGCCCGGCAGCGCTGCATCAATGTCGCCGTCAGGGCATCCTCCAGCATTTTCATCTGATCCAGCCGCTCAGAGAGCAGGGAAAACCAGTGCAGCGCGCCGGTCTCATCACAACGGCCGCCGGTGCAGGCGATGCGACGAAGGCGTTCGATGTCGCGGCTGGCCTGAGCCAGCGGCTGCCAGGATTCACACGCGGCGCTGTCAGCAAACTCCCGGAAGGTGATAAAGCTCTGCTCCTGTGCCGCAATCAGGGCGACCATCTGGCTGCGCTGGTCGGGGGTGAACTGACGCGCCGCAAAGCCGGCTGAGCCGATGGCCCGCTCCTGCCCGGCCAGTTCTTTGCCCTGCATAAAACTGAACAGGGCGATCAGTGCACGGGAGATGCCGGGATAGCTGGCGGTGTCGGCCGCCTCAAACACCAGATTGAGTAAAGTACGGATAACCTGGTTAAAGGCGGCCATCGCCGCGGCCTGATCAAGCTCACGCTGGCTGATTTGCTGGCGCAGCGCAGGCAGTCCGGCCAGCGCCTGCAGGGCAGCGGCAATCAGGTTGCAGAAGCGGCTGTAGCCGGGCTGCGCTATGGCGGCCGGCAGCGCCTGATAAAAATGCTCCAGGCCGGCGCTGACCTCCTGCTGGCGGGCATGACGTTCGGCGCTGAACAGCGCTCCGTCAGAGCAGATCCAGAGATTGTTTGCGCCACGTTCCCGCTGCAACCGATGGACCAGTTCACTGACGGCAGCCATCAGCTCGCCGGTTTCCAGAAGACGTTGCAGGCTGGCGATATCGCTCGCGCGTGATGCCTGCAGCCAGGTCAGGGCGTCCCTCATTGCTCACCTCAGTGCGGTTAAAACCTTTCAGAAGCAAAAGGCGTGCCGCTTTCCGGAAAAAAGAGGGTCTGAGCAGGGGCGTAAAATCTGATTTTGATAAGTTTCTTAACGCAAACTGATAAATTTTTTCGGCAACAAGTTATTAGTAAATCTTAATAGTTTCCAATCGGATTCATTGCATGTCAGAATGCGCGGCACTGTTCTCAACCGGTTTGTCTCTGCGATAATTCAGTTCGATTTAACTATCACATTACCTGGCGCTTTTCTTATACCGAAACCCGCTCGTAAAGCGCCTGCTATCACGCATCAGCAGCGGGTGCAATGGTTTGAATTCTCAAAAGTCTTAGG
Organism: Pantoea sp. Fr-CA_6; assembly: GCF_024520895.1. Taxonomy (NCBI): domain Bacteria; kingdom Pseudomonadati; phylum Pseudomonadota; class Gammaproteobacteria; order Enterobacterales; family Erwiniaceae; genus Pantoea; species Pantoea sp. Fr-CA_6. The sequence continues at coordinate 478,712 of NZ_JALNPO010000001.1, forward strand.
TAAACTGAATGCGTTACTATCCCGATGTAATCTGACCCTTTTTTTAAAAACAGAATTTCGGCACGATGCGGCGCGATAAAGATCGCCTCCTGGCATCGGGCCTGGCAATATGCAGATACTTTGATGAGATCACGAGGAACATGGTGAAAAAGAGTCTTGCGTTAACGCTGCTGGCGGTTCTTACCCTGGCAGGCTGTAAGGCCCCGCCGCCGCCCGTCACTGACGATACGCTGGTCACCAGCGAAATTAACGGCGTCAAACTGGTCCATCGACACGCTGTCGCGGCACCGACTGAATTTGAGCCGGTCAATCAGACCTGGCGGGCGCTTTATGGCGCATCCGTCATGACCTCGCCTGATTACGGCGGCAAAGTGGTTCGCTATCTCGAAACGGGTAAACCGTTCGAAGTATTAGGTAATGTGGAACACAGCTGGCTGGCGATTGCTGACCAGGCTGACGGCCCGCTGATCGGTTATGTGCCATTAAAAGCGGGTGTAGAGAGCAGCCGTTACGATGCCACCGTGCAGAGCGATCGTCCCCGTCCCCGCAAAACGAAACAGGTCTGTGTGGCCGTCGGCGGCGCCAGCAAAGCCTGCCGGACTAACGATACCGCGACCTGGATCTTAGACTGAATATGAAATCCGGCGCATATTGCCCGCAGAACCGTCCCGGGCTGCGGGTACAGGGATTTGCCATTGGCTGGAAGATCACGAATTAATGACTGTGGAATCCCCTGCGCGTGAGGCGACCCCCTCAGGCAATGAGAATCTCTTACTTCAGGCTGCGGCGCCACTGCTGAACGCGGTGGTGCAAATTCGTCAGGCAGCCACCCACGATGACCCTGCGGGTCTGCGCCAGTCTCTGATCGATGAAATCCGCCAGTTTGAACAACGCTGTAAACAGGCAGGGCTGCCGTTTGAGATGATTATCGGCGTGCGTTACTGCATCTGCAGCGCGCTCGATGAAGCGGCAGCGCAAACCCCCTGGGGCACGCGCGGCGTCTGGTCTGGCAACGGCATGCTGGTGACCTTCCATAATGAAAGCTGGGGCGGCGAGAAATTCTTTCAACTGCTGTCGCGCATTTCACAAAGCCCGCAACAACACCTCTGGCTGCTGGAAGTGGTGCAATACTGTCTGCTGCTGGGCTATGAAGGCCGCTATCGCGGCAGTGAAAATGGTCGCGCCCAGTGCGATGGTATCCGTAAACGCCTGAAAACCCTGATTGACGAAACGCGCGCCCAGCGCCAGACAGCGCAACCGCCACTGGTTGAAGTGCATCCGCTGGTGAGCACCCTCGCCCGCCCGATGGTGCCGCTCTGGGCCTGTGCCATGCTGGTCGCGCTGATCGGCTGCCTGATCTACAGCGGCCTGAACTGGCGTCTCGGCAATGCCGCCGAACCGTTGCTGCGTACTATCTATCAGACGCCGCTGCCGCAGATTACCGCGGGCCGTCGTCCCTCTTCCCCGCAGGCGCTACTCGATCTGCGTCAGCGCCTGAATGATGTGATTGCAGCCGGGCAGCTTGAGGTCAGCGATGGTGCCTTTGGCAGCAAAGTGATCATCCCCGCGGACAAACTGTTCGCCGAACAGGGCACGGTGATCAATCCGGTGGGGCGCGCCCTGCTGGCCCGCGTCTCAACCGCAATGAAAGATGTCAAAGGGACCATTCTGGTGTCGGTGTTTACCGATGATCATCCGGTGGATAACAGCCGCTTTGCCTCCAGCTATGAGTTCTCATTTGCCCGCGCCCGCGCCATTACCCAGTTGTTACAACTGCAACTGGCTGACGGCCATACGGTTCGCTCCGAAGGCCGCGGCGACAGCGACCCGCTGCTGCCCAACGACAGCAGCGAAAACCGGACCCGCAACCGCCGCGTTGAAATCACCCTGTTTGCCGCGCCTGAAACGCTCAGTAATCATCAAGGAGCACAATAATGCGCGCCTCCCTTCGCCTGCTGCTAACGCATCGCCTGCTGTGGAGCTTTATTGGCGTCACGGCGCTGAGCTGTCTGGTCTGGATGTTGGGGCCGTTCTGGTCATGGGGCGAATCGCGCCCACTGGAACCCGTGCTGCCTCGCCAGCTCACCGTGAGCGCCCTCTATTTTCTCTGGATCCTGTTCCAGCTGATCCCGTCGCTCTATCGTGCCTGGTTCAACAGCCGCTTACTGACCCAGCTTCAGCTGTCGGGCAACGACGACCCGGCGGAACGTCAGATGACCGAAGAGCGGCTCAACCAGCGCTTCAGCGAAGCTGCGATGCAGCTGAAACGCACCCAGTTTGGCCGTCGTCACAGCGGGAACCTGCTCTCACGCTTTAACGCTAATTATCTCTATCAGCTGCCCTGGTACCTGGTCATGGGTGCGCCCGGCGCCGGTAAAACCACCGCACTGTTTAATGCCGGCCTCGATTTCCCGCTGACCGATACGCTGGGCAAAAATGCGGTTCGCGGCGTCGGGGGCACCCGCAACTGTGACTGGTGGTTTACTGACAGCGCGGTGCTGATTGATACCGCCGGTCGTTATGCGTTGCAGGAGAGCCAGCGCGTGCGAGATGCCGCGGAATGGCACAGTTTTATCAATCTGCTGAAACGCTATCGCACCCGCCAGCCGATTAACGGTGTGATCATGACCATCAGCGTCGCCGATCTGCTGAGTGATTCAGCCGAAGCGCGTTTCGCCCAGGCCAGCGCGCTGCGAGAGCGCATGGCAGAACTGCATCAGCAGACCGGTATTCACTTCCCGGTTTATGTGATGGTCACCAAAACCGATCTGCTGAAAGGCTTTATGAGCTACTTCGGCTCGATTGATAAAGCGCGGCGAGATGCTATCTGGGGCTTCACGTTTAACTGGGAGCTGGGCAAGCCGCACAAAGATGACTGGCATCGCCATTTTGGCCAGCAGTTTCAGCGGCTGGAACAGCAGCTCCAGCAACAACTGGCGGAGCAGATGACCCATGAGCGCGACCTGAACGAGCGCGCTGAGTGCTTCCTCTTCCCGCAGGAGTTCGCCTCGCTGCGTCCACTGCTGAACGAATATCTGGATATCGTTTTTTCTGACCATCAGGATGCGGTCGCCTGGAGCCCGCGCGGCCTCTTCTTCACCAGCGGAACGCAGGAAGGCCTGCCGTTTGATCGGGTGATGGGTGAACTGAGCCGCAAACTGCAGTTGCGTCAGGCGGGCGATCACTCGATTGCGGCCTGGGACAGCGTTAATCGCAACAGTCCGATTCCCGGCAACAAAGGCCAGAGCTTCTTTATTCGTGACCTGCTCAGCGATCTGATATTCAAAGAGAGCGGCCTGGCCGGCAGTAATCGCCGCTGGGAGTACCGTAATCAGCTGTTCCACTGGATTGGCTACGGCGTGCTGGCAGGCGCCCTGCTGATCGCCTCCAGCCTGTGGGGCATCAGTTACTACCAGAATCAACAGTATCTGCAGCAGGTTGCCGCACGGGTACCACTTATCCGTGAGCAAAGTCAGCAGGTGATTCATCAGCCTGCTGATAATATTTTTGATCTGCTACCCTTTCTGAATAACCTGGTGAAGTTGCCGCTCTCGGCGCGCTTTTCCCTCGATAATCCGCCGCTTACTATGCGGGCGGGCTTATACCGGGGTAATCAGATCAGCGATGCCGCCTGGGTGCTTTATCAAAATGCGCTTAAGTCTTTGTTGCTGCCGCGTGTGGCGCAGCAGATCACGAATATCCTGCGCAACGACCCGGGTGATGATAACGCCTACAGCCGCAATGCGCTGCGCGCCTATCAGATGCTCTATCAACCGCGTAATTATGATGGCGAGTTTTTACGGGCCTGGCTGCTGCAAAATTTACAGCGCTCCCTGCCCGATACGGTAAGCGCCCGCGACCTGCAGCAGCTTGACTGGCACCTGAGCCAGCTGCTGGATCAGCAGATTCAGTCGTCGCCTTATGCACGTGATAATGCACTGATGATGCGCAAGCTTGCAGAGAATCTGAAAATTGCGGACCAGGCGGGCGGCATGCTGGCGGTAGCGCCGCGGCACCCGGCCCCGCAATCAAACTCGCATAGCGAGTAATGGTGAGGTGAACATGGCTGCTTACACGGCCCCCGGCTGGTATGGCAAGCTGCCGTCGACCGGTGACTTTCTGCACCATCGACTGAGCGAGCAACAGATTAGCCCGTGGAATCACTGGTTCCAGCAGGGATTAATGCACTGGCATCAGCAGGCGTATTCCTACAGCGCGGACTTTCTCCACGCGCCGGTGTGGAACTTTGTGCTGCCGGTTACCGCGACCCGACCGCAGATACAGATGGGTTGTCTGCTGCCCTCCTGTGACCGCGTCGGACGCGCCTGGCCGCTGCTGGCCCTGCACAGCTTCACGCTGGCTCAGTGGCATCCTGCTCAGCTGACCATTTCCGGCGACTGGTTTCAGGATCTGGGCGCGACACTGTTACGGGCGGTTCAGACACCGCTGAACGGCGAGCAGTTAGAGCAGCAGATACAGGCTTTGCCACCGCTGCTGGTGCCGGCCAGGAAGCCCTCTGAAATCATGGATGTGATCGGTTTTCAGGATCTGCCCTGCACGCTGAGCTGGCGTGAAGTGGCTGAACGTTTCGACCCTCAGCAGCATATGAGCTACTGGTGGAGTAACCGCAGTGATGGTTTTGCCCACGCGACCCACAAGCACAGCGGCAACCTCACCGCGCAACTGTTTTCGTTACTGTTTAACCCGGCGGCAGGTTCACAGCCGGGACGTAATGGCCTCTATCCTCCGATGTTCGAGTGAGGCCGGAAGCGTTTGCCGTTCAATCTGGGATAACTCATGCAATTTACCATTGTGCAATGCACTACGGATGTTCCGGTCAGAAGCGTCGCGTTTCAACCGCCTGGCGGTACCATTGGCCGCAGTCAGGACAACGATCTGGTGCTGCCAGATGAGACTCGGGCCATTTCGCGTCTGCAGGCGCTGGTTCACCTGTCGCATGACGGAGAGTGCCGTCTGACGAACCAGGGCAGCGTGACCCCGGTGGAGCATAACGGCATTACCCTGGGTCGCGGCATGCAGGTCGTGCTGAAGCATGGCGATGCGCTGCGCATCGGTGACTATGCGCTGGAAGTACGAGACCCCGCCTGCCACGACACGCAGAGCGATCCGCTGGCGCTGTTTGCTGGCGACAGCGCTCAGCCCGCGAATCCGCTGGGCATTCACGAACATCATGAGGTTGAGGACCGGCTGCTGGTCAGTGAGGTCACGCCCTCACGCCACGAGCGCCACAACGATGCGCGACTGGCTATCGACCCCCAGGCCAGCGAGCCGCGTCGGGCGCTGACGGCGCAGCCGGTGGATCAGGATCGGCTGATCGCCGCACTGCTGGAGGGGATGGGGCTGAGCAACGGTCACGCCACGCCGGTGGATGAAGAGCAGATGCGCATTACTGGCCGGATGCTGAGCCTCTTTTCCCAGGGCACTGTCGCGCTGCTCTCTTCGCGATCCATTCTCAAGCGTGGTGTCAAAGCGGACATGACGATGATCCTGAATGAGGCCAACAATCCGTTCAAGATCCTGCCCTCCGGCAAAACCGTGCTGATGCAGATGTACCAGAGCCAGATGCCCGGGTTTATGCCGCCGGAACAGGCGGTACGCGATGCCCTGGTCGATTTGCAGGCCCACCAGCTGGGGATGATTGCCGGTATCCGCGCCATTATTGCGGCGATGCTGCAATCCTTTAATCCGCAGCGGCTGGAGGAGCAGGCGCGTGCCGATGGCGTGGTGTCAAAAATGCCCTTTTCCGCCATGAAGAAGGCGGCGCTGTGGGACTACTTCACCCGTAATTATCAGCGTACGGCCGGAGAGATCGAAGATGATTTCCATACGCTGTTTGGCGAGGCCTTTCTCCATGCCTATGACATGGAGGTGAATCAGTATAAGGACTCTCAGACGCGGGTAGATGAACCATGAAAATCGTTTTTGCCAGCCGCTGCCAGCAGGGGCTACGCGATGAGAATCAGGATCGCACCGGCGCAGAGCTGGATGAGCGTAAAGCCTGCTTTGTGGTCTGCGATGGCGTGGCCGGTCTGCCCGGCGGCGAGATGGCGGCACAGCTGGTGCGTGACACCCTGCTGAGCCAGTTACAGGCGCACGCCGACCTGACGCCGGAGATAACCCATCAGGCGATTGAACAGTGCCGCTTAGCGCTGCATGAGGCACAGGGTAAAAATCCGAAATATTCACGCATGAGCACCACGCTGGCGGCCCTGTTTATTGACCGTGAAAAACAGCGCGCATGGTGGGCGCATGCCGGTGACAGCCGGGTTTACCACTTCCGCCGCGGCGTGCTTCATGAGGTCACTCGCGATCACAGTCTGGCCCAGCAGCTGAAAGAAGCGGGCTATGAAAATACCGGCATTAACAGTAATTTACTCTATAATGCGCTCGGCGCTGAACCGCCTCGCTTAGTAAGCTTTTCGCAGGAGATTGCGCTGGAGGATGGCGACGTGTTTCTGGTCTGCACCGATGGCTTCTGGCTGAATCTGGCCAGTCATGAAATGGAACAGGCGCTGCGCATGGTGAATGCCTGCGAAGAGTGGCTGGCTCTGATGGAACAGGCGGTGAGCCGCAACGTTAAGAAAGATAATCTCAGCGCACTGGCGGTCTGGATTGGTGAGCCGGAGGAGGCAACGCTGCTCTATTCACTGGCTGATTCGGCGCGCTTTCTGCCGCCTCGTTTTTGATTCCAAGGATCCTTATGAAACTGTGGTTGCCCGGCATCATCACCCTGCTGATTGCCTTTCACGCCCAGGCTGAAAATTATCGGGTTGTTTACTCCCCCAGCCTGGCGCTGGAGGTCTATATCGATAATGTGGTGAGTAAAGCGCCTGACGACTGGTGCAAAGAGACGCTGCCACTGCGCATCGTCTCCGGCAAAAGTAAGGATTCGGCGGTGCTGACCACCTTTTTACCGCGCGTCGGCACCCTGCTCGCTAATCAGTGCGGATTACTGGACGAGCTGCCCTGGCAGATGACCAGTAAAGAGGGTGGCGTACTGGCCAGCGGCAGCGCCAGTAAGCTGCAGAACTGGCGTCCTATCGTGATGGCAGATGCCACCGCCAGCGCCAGTGAGAGTAATGCTGCACCGCTTGACCTGTCTCGGCCCGCCAACAGCACGCCGCTGCAACATTTTGATCTCCCCAGCGGCTGCCATTTTCGCACCGCCTGGGATGAAAATGCCCAGACCCTGTTTATCCCGGATGTCAGCAAGCAGCAGTGCTCACCGGATGGCTGGGCAGAAGGCAAAAGTGAGTTGATGCTGGCGACCCCAGACCACCCAACGCCGGTGGCAGTCACCTTTTATCAGGGCTATCCCATCGCCAATCTGACGATCCCGGACAGCAAGCTGGAGGTTATCGCCGCGAACAATCAGCGCATGATTGTGACACGCCCGGATGCGAATGATAGCTGGCTGGTGCTGCCCTTTGATGCCAAACAACATGTCTGGCGCTTCAATGGTGCCCTGTTGATAAAGATGGATAAGAATGCTGCGCAGCAGGATGCTGACGCTGTGAAATCGCGAGTTGATACGTTGCGCAGCCACTGGGCGCCCTATTTCATGCCACAGCAAAAAGTGAATGTGTTACTCATCGACACCCTGCACGCGGATCTGGTTGATCCTGCCATTGGTGCCTGGCGTAACATCAATTAATTATCGCGCAGCCTGGCGAGCAGGCCGTGTACAGAGAGTTCACTATGTCGGCAAATGATAATCCGAAAACCGTTCCGAATGCCCTGCCTGACGGATACCGTTTCAATGAGTTTGAGATCAAGGAAGTGATCGGAGGCGGCGGCTTCGGCATCGTCTATCGCGCGTGGGATCACCAGCTTGAACGCACTATTGCAATCAAAGAGTACATGCCGGTGTCGCTGGCAGTCCGTGCCGCCGATTTAACGCTGGAGCTGCGCGGTGAGCGTTTCCAGAAGCTGTTTAATGCCGGGCTCACCAGCTTTATTCAGGAAGCGCGTCTGCTGGCTCGCTTTAATCATCCGGGACTGCTGCACGTGCTGCGCTTCTGGGAGCAGAACGGCACAGCCTATATGGGCACGCTCTACTACAGCGGTATGACGCTGAAAGAGTGGCAGGTAACCAGCCCGGCGTCGATCACTGAAGCCTGGATCCGCCGCCTGCTGCCGCCGCTGTTGGGTGCCATCAGCACTATCCATCAGGCCGGCTATCTGCATCGCGATATCTCGCTCGACAATATTCAGATTCAGGAGAACCAGCTGCCGGTTCTGCTCGATTTTGGCTCGGCGCGTAAAGAGATTGGCAACCTCTCTGACGAAACGGAAATCATGCTTAAACCTGGCTTTGCGCCGATTGAGCAGTACAGCGAAGAGGGTGAAGTTGAACAGGGGCCGTGGACCGATATCTACGCCCTGGGCGCGGTGCTGCATAACCTGATTACCGGTAATCCGCCGCCGGTCAGCGTGGTGCGCTGCATTGAAGATAATTATCAGCCGCTGGTGGAACGCCAGCCAGAAGGCTACTCACTGCCGCTGCTGCATGCCATTGACTGCGCGCTGGCAATGAAGCCAGGCGATCGCCCACAAACGATTGATGCCTTTGCCGCGTTGATTGATCTGCCGGTCAGTGATGTGGAAGCGGTGGTAAACAGCTTCCCGGTGCCGGGCGAGTCGCCTGCTCTGCCGGTCGAGGAGCCGGTGGAGGCTGCTGCGCCGGTGGTGATGGCGATGAATCATGCCGCCGCCTCCGCCGAGCCGGTGACGCCGCGCACGGTGCGTAAACTGTCGCCTGGATTGCTGGGTCTGGCTGCCGTGGCTATTCTGGCCGTGGTTGTCGCCACCTGGCTGGCGAATCGCCACAGTGCCACACCAGAGGTGGTTAACAACAGCTCAGCCATGACGCAGGCGCCCGCATCAATTCCGTCAGCCGCTGCCGTTCCGGCCGCGCTGGCGACCGTCTATCTTAAGCTGGAGAGCGGTGAAAGCGTGGTGCTTAACGGACAGCCGGTCGAGGTAAAACCGGGCAGCAGTGGATTTGCCGCGCTGAATCTGGCGGCGGGACAGTACAAAATTGATGTTAAGAATGGCAGTGAGACGCACACACAATCCCTGACCATCGATAAGCCCGGCACCTGGCTGATTAATCCGGGTAACTAAGCCCGGTAATCCGCAGCCGGATCGTAAAAGGGCGCGACAGTGTCGCGCCCTTTTACTCTGCTTATGCCCCGGTTCAGGCCTGCTTCAGACAGGCTTGCTGCAGTGTCCGCACCTGATGGGCCAGCCGGCTCAGACTCTCCTCCTCCATGCCGCGCCGGGTCAGCTCCTCTTCCAGAGCAAACAGATATTGCGCATTCGAGCCCAGCGGGCCGCTGGCCGCAGCAATCAATGGCGCAATCGCCTCCGGGCAGGAGTCCGATTCATACAACGGATGACGCGGATCCATAATAAAGGTCAGCGCAGTGACGCTGCGACCATCCTCCAGCTGTAATTCACACCAGGTTGGAAGATAGCAGCCAGTGATCATCTCACGCTTCCACAGCAGCGCCAGCTCTTCATGCAGCCGTTCTTCCGGCAGACGAAACGCCAGACCCGTGGTTCTGCCACCCTGCTTCAGCGCCAGCATGCGGCCGGGATGCGTGGCGGTGCCACGTCCGGCAATCAGCCGCAGGCAGAAAGCACGGTGCCAGCCCTCCAGCGAACCGGACGCCACTTCATCCGCCTCAAAAATCGGGTTCCACATCAGCGAGCCGTAACCAAAGATCCATACCGGGCTGTGATCGGGACGACAGGCCAGCGTGGCTGCCAGCGAGGCCGCGCGCTGCTCGCAACTCCAGAGCAACGCCTCTTCGATATCCCCGAACGACGTTTTACAATCCGCTTTTAATAGAAATTCCCGGGTAAGCAATGCGACCTCCTCAACATCAACGGCGTCCTGCAGAATGGCTCCTGTAACATGATCTCCAAAACGGCGCTGCGTTTCGTTCATCAAATTGACATTAATCTATTTCCGCGCGGGGTTACAAGCGTGATTCCGGTCGCAGGTTAAAAAAAACCAGATAAACCTTATAGCGAAGATGAAAAAAAGGGCCAGATAATCCTGGCCCTTTGGCGTGAACAGGCTAGCGACGGCGTTAACGTTTAGGATGCCACTTATCGTCATCACCTTTCTCATACTCTTTCTTTACGGCTGCCCAGGCGACTTTGTGCGCCACCTCTTCCCGCGAATCATCGCCCCGTCGATCCTTAGCCTCTTTATATTCTTCCCACGCGCTGTTAAATGCCTGCTGATAGATATCCTGCGCATGCGCGGGAAGCACGTGTTTTACGTTGTCAGGTAAGTCGGTTCGTTTAGAGTAAGGCATAACGACTCCTCAGTTTATGGATTCCTGTTAAGCCTGGCGCAACAGAATAAAAATACAAACAGCCACTTATCTCCCCTTCAAATTAAAAACCAGAAACAGTCGACACAAGTTACAATGATAAGCAGATTTTCCGGCATTTGACGGTCAGATAGGTGGGTAAAGAGAAATTGTTGTGGCCTGATTAATATTGCAATATTTGAGATAACTTCAGGTTAATACCGCTTCGACCATTTATTGCATTTAAGTAAAAAGCAGTAAATTTTTCCCGTTCGGACCGGTGAAAAGATAAACTGCGCCCTGCCCTAAAACTGATTATATTTCTAACAGCAGCAATCGCTGTGTCCGGATAATCATTAACCAGAGAGGATGGTGAATGCCTTCACATGAAAAAACACGTCACAAGGAATTCTCGCTGATACTTCCCCTTATCACGCTGGGTATACTCTATTTTTTTGGTGCAACCACATCATTTCCGATTGTAGTCGGTATCAACTTAGTGGCGCTGGTTGCCATTCTGAGCAGCGCCTTTAGCGTTGTACGACATGCCGACGTGCTGGCGCACCGGCTGGGCGAGCCCTATGGCTCTCTGATCCTGAGTCTGTCCGTGGTGATTCTGGAAGTGAGCCTGATCTCGGCGCTGATGGCGACCGGCGATGCCGCACCCGGGCTGATGCGCGATACGCTCTATTCGATCGTGATGATTGTAACCGGTGGACTGGTTGGCTTTGCGCTGCTGCTGGGCGGTAATAAGTTTGCGACGCAATACGTGAATCTGGCGGGCGTGAAGCAATATCTGATCGCTATCTTTCCCCTGGCGATTCTGGTGCTGGTGTTTCCCAACGCACTGCCGGGCGGTAATTTCTCTGTCACTCAGGCACTGCTGATCGCGGCGATTTCAGCGGCGATGTATGGCGTGTTCCTGCTGATTCAGACCAAAACCCACCAGAGCCTGTTTGTCTATGAGCATGAAGATGAGAGCGATGATGGCGACCCGCATCATGGCAAACCGTCTGCCCACAGCAGCTTCTGGCATACCAGCTGGCTGATCGTGCATCTGATTGCGGTCATTGCCGTGACCAAGATGAATGCTAATACGCTGGAAAGCCTGCTGACGGATCTGAATGCACCGGCACAGTTTACCGGTTTCCTGGTGGCCCTGCTGATCCTCTCACCGGAAGGCCTGGGGGCGATCAGGGCCGTGCTGATGAATCAGGTGCAGCGCGCCATGAACCTCTTCTTTGGTTCAGTGCTGGCGACCATCTCACTCACGGTACCGGCGGTAACCATTATCGCCACCCTGACCGGACAGGAGCTGATATTTGGTCTGGAGCCGCCGCAGATGGTGATTATGATGGCGTCGCTGATTCTCTGTCAGCTCTCCTTCTCGACCGGACGCACAAATGTACTGAATGGAGCCGCGCATCTGGCGTTGTTTATCGGTTATCTGATGACCATCATGCTGTAACGTCACCGGATTTCAGGCGAAAAAAAAGAGCGATTAATCGCTCTTTTTTTACTGCAAACTTATTTGCTGGTATCGAGTTCCGGGAAGCTTTTCACCAGATCGTCAATCGCTTTCATCTGCACCAGGAATGGCTCCAGCTTATCCAGCGGCAACGCGGATGGGCCGTCACACAGGGCGTGTTCAGGATCCGGGTGCGCTTCGATAAACAGACCGGCAATGCCGACCGCCATACCGGCACGCGCCAGCTCAGCCACCTGAGCACGACGACCGCCTGATGCTGCGCCAAACGGATCGCGCGTCTGCAGCGCATGGGTCACATCGAAAATCACCGGGCTGTTTTTGGTGACTTTCTTCATCACGTTAAAGCCGAGCATATCGACAACCAGATTGTCGTAGCCGAAATTGCTGCCGCGATCGCACAGGATGACCTGCTCGTTGCCACCTTCAGCGAACTTATCAACGATGTTGCCCATCTGACCCGGGCTGACGAACTGGGGCTTCTTGACGTTGATCACCGCGCCGGTTTTCGCCATCGCTTCCACCAGGTCAGTCTGACGCGCCAGAAACGCGGGCAGCTGGATCACATCAACCACTTCAGAGACCGGCTGCGCCTGGGACGCTTCATGCACATCAGTGATAATTTTGACGCCGAAAGCCTGCTTCAGCTCCTGGAAAATCTTCATCCCCTCTTCCAGGCCAGGGCCACGATAGGAGTGAATAGAGGAGCGGTTCGCTTTATCAAATGACGCTTTGAATACGTAAGGAATACCAAGCTTACTGGTGACGGTAACGTAGTGTTCGCAGATGCGCATCGCCAGGTCGCGCGACTCCAGTACGTTCATCCCGCCAAACAGCACAAATGGCAGATCGTTTGCGACTTTGATATCGCCAATACTCACGACTTTCTGTGTCATGCCCTTTCCTTTTCAGTGGGTCCGCTTAGTGCAGCGTGACCTGTTTTTGTTCGATTGCGTGAATCTGAACTTTGATCATTTCGCTGACCGGGTCTTCAGGACACTGCTCAACGAAGTACGTTAAATCATTCAGGGCGATATGTTCGCACTCCAGCTGCGCGTAGATCAAACCGCGATCGCGGATTTCGTAGGGATCGTCAGGATCGATACGCAACAGCACCTGACTGACATTCAGCGCCAGCTCCATCTTCTTCTCTTCCATCAACGCCGCTTTCAGCGTGTCGAGCATCTTGCGCATCACGGTGACGGTTTTGGCTTCGTCGAGATCGTCGTCATACAGACGCGCTGTCGGGCTGATATTGCCTTTGAGCCACACTTCCAGCGTGTGCCGGTCAAGGGTTTCGCCATTAAACGGGTTGATCATCCACTTATCGCCATCAATCCAGTCGGCGCGCAGAATCAGCTGCGTCGGGAAGATCACCGGCATCAGCGGCAGTTCCAGCTCGGCGGCGATGTGCAGCAGGATAACGCCCAGTGACACCGCCGTGCCACGACGGGTCTTCAGCACATTGTCGATCCAGAGGGCATCAGAAAGATTGTAGACGCCACTGGCCCCGCAAAATCCCCACTGGCGATAGAACAGTTCCAGCAGCTTTTCGAGCTGCATGTCAGCATCTTCGGTATGGCTGACATAGTCACGTGCTTCGGCGACTAACGCCGCAAGTTGTGCTTCCACCGACAACGCCGGGAAATCGGCGCGGATGGCAAGCGTGGCACCAATCACCGCTTCACACAGCGGTGTCTGGCTGAAATCTAATTGTTCGGTCGAGGTCATGCTATCCCCATAACGGCATTTTGGTCAGCGCCAGCTTAATGATGGCCACCAGGGCGATTAACGCTACCAGAAAAGCGATCCAGCGGGTGCGATCAGTGCGTGGACGGCGACTCAATGCCACAAATCCTAAGGCGATGTAGATGATAACCGCTAAAAGCTTCTCCGTCAGCCAGCTTCCTTGCGGTGTAAAGGGATAGAAGTGGGTAATCATCACCAGCGAGACGCCGGTCACCAGTAACAGGGTGTCGTTAGCGTGCGGCAGGATGCGCACCCAGCGTTTCGTCATCATTGCCGATCCACGGCGCAGCCAGTAAAACCGCAGCAGGAACAGCGTCACGGTAAGCACCACCGTTAAGATGTGCAGATTTTTAATCAGGGGATAAAAGGCGAACATCATGAATCCTTTTCAAAGCGCTTTTATGAAGGGAACTGGCCTAAGGTCACACGCGGATTGCCACCGTAATCATCGACGGTTTCCACGGCGTGATAGCCTTTTTGCCGCATCAGCGTGGCGACCGCCTCGCCCTGCTGCCAGCCATGTTCCAGCAGCAGCCAGCCCCCCGGCAACAGCCACGCAGGTGCCTGCTCGATCAGCGTGCGCAGATCCGCCAGTCCCGCTTCATCCGCCACCAGCGCGCTGCGCGGTTCAAAGCGCACGTCACCCTGCTCCAGATGAGCATCGCTGGCATCTATGTAGGGTGGGTTGCTGACAATGAGGGTAAAGCGCTGTGGCGTCAGCGCCTGGAACCAGTGACTGAGCAGAAAGGTGGTGTTGGTGAGGCTGAGCTGCTGCGCATTACTGTTTGCCAGCTCAACGGCGGCTTCAATGCGATCCACGCCGGTGACCTGACAATCGGGACGCTCGCTGGCCAGCGCCAGCGCAATCGCTCCGGTGCCGGTGCCCATGTCCAGAATGGTTGCCGGTGTCGCGGGCAGATGTGCCAGCGCCTGTTCAACCAGCAGTTCGGTATCCGGGCGCGGGATCAGCGTGGCGTCATTGACGCGCAATGGCAGCGACCAGAACTCGCGTTCGCCCACCAGATGCGCCACCGGCTCACCGCGGGCGCGACGCGCCAGCAGGCTATCCAGCTGCGTCAGCTGCTCATCGCTGAGCACCGTTTCATCAAAGGCGATTAACCAGCTGCGTGATTTGCCGGTCACAAAACCTAACAGGATCTCTGCGTCACGCTTCGGACTGTCACCACCGCACAGCGTGGCGACCGCCTGTTTCAGCCAGTGACGAATATCCATTAATCCTGACCAGCCAGCGCCGCCAGCTGATCGGCCTGGTACTCCTGAACAATCGGCTCAATCAGGCTGTCGAGTTTCCCTTCCATCACTTCATCCAGACGGTAGATGGTCAGGTTGATACGGTGATCGGTCACGCGGCCCTGCGGGAAGTTGTAGGTGCGGTTACGGTCAGAACGATCGCCGCTGCCCAGCAGGTTGCGTCGGGTACTGGCTTCGGCGGCGTGACGGCGGGCCATCTCTGCAGCGTGAATACGCGAGCCCAGCACCGCCAGCGCTTTGGCTTTGTTTTTATGCTGTGAACGTTCGTCCTGACACTCCACCACGATACCGGTTGGCAGGTGGGTAATACGAATAGCGGAGTCGGTGGTGTTAACGTGCTGACCGCCTGCGCCGGATGAGCGGAAAGTATCGATCTTCAGATCGCCCGCATTGATTTCCGGCAGTTCCGCTTCCGGGATTTCCGGCATCACGGCAACGGTACAGGCTGAGGTGTGAATGCGGCCCTGGGATTCGGTCTCCGGCACGCGCTGCACGCGATGGCCGCCTGACTCAAACTTCAGGCGTCCATAGGCACCTTCGCCGGTGACGCGGGCAATCACTTCTTTGTAACCGCCATGCTCGCCTTCGTTGGCGCTGATGATCTCCACGCGCCAGCGACGCGCTTCGGCATAGCGGCTGTACATGCGGAAGAGATCGCCGGCGAAAATCGCCGCTTCATCGCCGCCGGTTCCGGCGCGCACTTCGATAAAACAGGCGCGCTCATCGTCGGGATCTTTCGGCAGCAACAGAACCTGCAACTGCTGCTCCAGCACGTCACTCTTCTCACGCGCTTCCTGCAACTCTTCCTGAGCCATGTCACGCATTTCAGGATCGTCGAGCATCTGCTGCGCGGTTTGGATATCTTCCTGCACCTGCTGCCAGTCGCGGAAGCAACGGGTCACATCGGTCAGCTGAGCATATTCGCGTGACAGCGCACGGAAACGCTCCTGATCGGCGATCACGCCTGCATCGCCCAGCATCGCTTCCACTTCTTCGTGGCGCTCCTGCAGGGCTTCCAGTTTGGCAACTATAGAGGTTTTCATTTAAATGTGGGATTCCCGTAACAGGTGGCGACAGCGGTGTGCCTAATCGAGACCCAGGCTGTCGCGTAAAATCTGCAGGCGTTCATTATCGCCGTCGCGGGCGGCCTGCTGAAGTGATTTGGTTGGAGCGTGTATTAAACGGTTGGTCAGCTTGTGCGCCAGTTCCTGCATGACTTTCTGCGGATCGGCACCCTGCTGCAGCGCCTGCAGCGCACGGCCTTCCAGCTCAGCGCGGATCTCTTCCGCCTGAGAACGATATTCACGGATCGTATTCACCGCGCCCTGTGAGCGCAGCCACGCCATGAATTCGCTGCTTTCCTGAACCACGATGCTTTCGGCCTGAACCGCGGCCGCTTTGCGCTGCGCCAGGTTCTGCTCGATGATCGCCTGCAGGTCATCCACGCTGTAGAGATAGGCGTTAGGCAGGTCGCCCACTTCCGGCTCTACGTCGCGCGGAACCGCAATATCGACCAGCAGCATTGGCTTGTTACGTCGCGCTTTCAGCGCGCGCTCCATCATCCCCTTACCGATAATCGGTAGCGGACTGGAGGTTGACGAGATAATAATGTCGGCTTCTGCCAGACGGGCGTCGATCTCCGCCAGGGTGATCACCTCTGCACCCACTTCCGACGCCAGCGTTTCGGCGCGTTCGCGGGTACGGTTGGCGATGATCAGATTTTTGACCTGATGTTCACGCAGATGACGCGCCACCAGCTCAATGGTCTCACCTGCGCCAACCAGCAAGACATTGACGGAGGAGAGCGATTCGAAGATCTGACGGGCCAGCGTACAGGCGGCAAACGCCACCGACACCGCGTTGGCACCGATATCGGTTTCCGTACGCACGCGTTTGGCAACCGAGAAGGTTTTCTGGAACATGCGTTCCAGTTCACTGCTCAGCGCCTGACCGCGTGAGGAGTCGGCAAAGGCTTTTTTCACCTGACCGAGGATCTGCGGTTCGCCCAGCACCAGTGAGTCGAGTCCGCTGGCGACGCGCATCAGGTGGCTGACCGCCTCGTTATCCTGATGCCAGTAGAGGCTGTTTCGCACATCCTCCTCATCCAGCTGATGATAATTGCATAACCAGCTCACCAGACGCGCCTGTAAGTCGGCCTGCTGCTCTACACTCAGGTAGAGTTCAGTCCGGTTACAGGTGGACAACACCACGCCGCTCTGCACCATTGGCTGTGATAACAGGCTGTTTAACGCCTGCTCAAGCGTCTCCGGCCCGAACGAGACGCGTTCGCGCAGAGCAATGGGGGCTGTCTTGTGATTGATTCCGAGAGCGAGCAGCGTCATAGCGGTTTTGGTTGGGATGTCCCAATAATGTCAGGGTTTTGTGAGGCGCATTCTACAAGATGCGGCAGATCAAGAAAAGCCATACAAAGGCTATGACTGTAATAAGATTAACCCGATCGTGCTCAATTTGCTGCATAACAGCATTGACGGTTAAAACCGGGACGGTTAGCGTTATCCGTTACGAATAATAAATGTGTCCGAGGAGATGACCACTTGATGCTTAATTCACCACGCAATCTGTTGCGCCTTTTGCCCCTTGCCAGCGTGCTGCTGGCAGCCTGTAGCGTCAACAAACCGCAAGGCCCGGGCCCCAGCGTTACCGCGCCACAGTGGCAACAGCATCAGCAGGCGGTCTCAAAGGTCACGCACTATCAGACCCGCGGCGCCTTTGCCTATCTTTCTGACAAGCAGAAAGTCTATGCCCGCTTTAACTGGCAGCAGACCGCGCCCGATCGCTATCGCCTGCTGCTGACCAATCCGCTGGGCAGCACCGAACTGCAGCTGGATGCGCAGGGCTCGGTGGTACAGATCGTCGATAACAAAGGCAAGCGTTACGTCAGCAACGATGCGCAGAAAATGATTTCGCAGCTGACCGGCATGAACATTCCGCTGGCGAATCTGCGCCAGTGGATGATGGGTCTGCCAGGCGATGCCACCGACTATCAGCTCAATGAGAGCTATCAGCTGAGCAGCCTGAACTACAGCCGCGACGGTCAGAACTGGCAGGTCTCTATTGCGGGCTACGACAGCAAAGTCACCCCGCCGCTGCCTTCGAGCCTGGAGCTGAAAGAGGGTGACCAGCGGATTAAACTGCGTATGGACGGCTGGACCGTTCAATGATCACCCACTGGCCTGCCCCGGCAAAACTGAATCTTTTTCTCTACATCACCGGCCGTCGTCCCGACGGCTATCACAACCTGCAGACGCTGTTTCAGTTTCTTGATTACGGTGACCAGCTGCAGATTACTGTCGATCAAAGCGGCTCGATTACTCTGTTAACGCCCGTGGCAGGCGTTGCGGATGCGGATAACCTGATTGTCCGCGCCGCAAACATGCTGAAACAGGCGGCGCAGGATAACAATCGCCTGTCCGCTCACGCGGGCGCGCAGATTGCCGTTGAGAAAAACCTGCCCATGGGTGGCGGTCTCGGTGGCGGCTCCTCTGATGCGGCAACCGTACTGGTGGCGCTGAATCATCTGTGGCAAACCGGCTTCACGCCAGATGAGCTGGCGTCGATGGGCGTGAAGCTGGGCGCGGATGTGCCGGTGTTTGTCCAGGGCTTCGCGGCCTTCGCCCAGGGGGTGGGTGAACAACTTCATCCCGCAGAGCCGGAAGAAAAGTGGTATCTTGTCGCCCATCCCGGCGTGAATATCAGCACCCCAGTAGTATTCAACGACCCCGAACTGACGCGAGATACTCCATCGCGCAGTTTATCGACGCTTTTAGCATCACCCTTCACCAATGATTGTGAAGCAGTGGTAAGAAAACGTTTTCGTGAGGTTGATGAGCTTGTTTCCTGGCTGCTAGAATACGCGCCGTCACGCCTGACTGGCACGGGCGCTTGTGTGTTTGCTGAATTCGACACCGAGTCTGCTGCCCGCCAGGTGCTGGAGCTTGCCCCGAATGGGGTACGCGCATTTGTAGCCCGGGGCGTAAATGTTTCGCCGCTACAGCGTACCCTGCGAGGCGATTAGCGAATGCGTGACAGTGTCACCACGTTCCGGACACTGCACGTTTCGCATCAACACACCCGTGTGAACGCACATGACCGTACGCGCCGGTTACAGTCATGCCGTTCATTCTCTGGACGCAAAGCCTGAGGTTCTTCTCGTGCCTGATATGAAGCTATTTGCTGGTAACGCCACCCCGGAACTAGCACAACGTATTGCCAACCGCCTTTACACCAGCCTGGGAGACGCCGCTGTAGGACGTTTCAGTGATGGTGAAGTGAGCGTACAGATCAACGAAAATGTACGCGGTGGTGATATTTTCATCATCCAGTCCACCTGTGCCCCCACCAACGATAATCTGATGGAACTGGTTGTGATGGTCGACGCGCTGCGTCGTGCTTCTGCTGGTCGTATTACCGCAGTCATCCCCTACTTTGGTTATGCCCGTCAGGATCGCCGCGTGCGTTCCGCGCGTGTACCTATCACCGCTAAAGTAGTGGCAGACTTCCTTTCCAGCGTCGGTGTTGACCGTGTTCTGACGGTTGACCTGCACGCCGAGCAGATCCAGGGCTTCTTCGACGTCCCGGTTGATAACGTATTTGGCAGTCCGATCCTGCTGGAAGATATGATGCAGATCGGTCTGGAAAACCCGATTGTTGTTTCTCCCGATATTGGTGGCGTAGTACGTGCCCGTGCTATCGCTAAACTGCTGAACGACACCGATATGGCCATCATCGATAAACGCCGCCCTCGCGCGAACGTTTCTCAGGTGATGCACATCATTGGTGACGTTGCTGGCCGCGACTGCGTGCTGGTCGACGACATGATCGACACCGGCGGCACGCTGTGCAAAGCGGCTGAAGCGCTGAAAGAGCGTGGTGCTAAACGCGTCTTTGCTTACGCGACCCACCCGATCTTCTCCGGCAATGCGGTTGAAAACCTGCGTAAATCTGTGCTCGACCAGGTAATCGTCTGCGATACCATTCCACTCTCTCAGGAGATTAAGTCACTGCCGAATGTGCGCACGCTGACCTTATCTGGCATGCTGGCCGAAGCCATTCGCCGCATCAGTAACGAAGAGTCAATCTCGGCAATGTTCGAGCATTAATCTTCGCGGAACCGGGCCCTGTGCCCGGTTTTTTTATGCCTGCCGGGCGCCCGATTAACGCGCTTCTTTTTCTGATATTTTCGCGATAAATTTCCCCAAAATCGCCTATTTTCAACGCCACCCACTCTTTTGATAAAACGCCGCGTTCCCCGCTTCTGCCCTGTGCCGTTAAGTGGTAATTTGCAGCGCACTTTTCATAAGAACCCTGACCGCTATGAGCCTCGATATCTATACGTTATTTGTCTGCGAGCTTTATGTGCTGGGGTTTCTGAGCATCATCATGTTTTTTGCCTGGATCGGATCGCAGTATGATCGCGTTCTCGGCTTCACCTGCCTGTCGCTGGTTTTTACCCTGATTGCGGTATTCTTAAGTAGCCTGCGCAGCAGTGGCCTGCATTTCCTGCCCGTTGCAGTGGGTAACGTTTTAGTGATGCTGGCTTACGGCGGATTGTTAAATGCGTTCCGGCGCTTCTGCGGCAAGCCCATCGGCACTCACTGGCTATTGGGCGCCCTGCTCTGGGCACTCCTCTGCTGTTTCCCGGCGTTCTATTACAGCTTACCCAAACGGGTGCTGGTGCTCTGCATCGCCTGCATCGCCTATACCGCCGCACTGATCCAGTTGGTCTGGCTGGCGCGTGCCACGCTAAAGGTGACCTTCTGGCCTGCGCAGTTGCTGCTGTGGATCCATCTGCTGTTTCATCTGGCTCGCCTGTTTCTGGACAGCGCTATTCCCAGCACGCTGCCTGGCGCCATTGGCGGATCAAACTTCTCGATTTACGTCATCCTGGAATCGATTCTGTTTGTCATTGGTCTGACATTTACTATCCTGGCCATGGTGAATGAACGGATGCAGTCAGTCTTAAAACATGCCTCGATGCACGATCCTCTGACCAGCGTCTGGAATCGTCGGGCTTTATTTAATGAAGCAGAGAAGATTGTGGTGCGATGCCGTCGTCAGAACCGGCCGTTTAGCGCGATTCTGTTCGATCTGGATCATTTTAAGAGCATTAACGATCGATATGGCCATCAACAGGGCGACCAGATATTGATTCACTTTTGCGACATTGTCAGAGGGCTGATACCAGCCGAGGGGCGTTTTGCGCGACTGGGCGGAGAGGAGTTTGCGGCTATAATTCCGGCGGCGGCAAAAGATGCAGAAGTCTGGTGCGAGACGATTCGGCGGGAGGTCTGTGCGTCACAACCCAATTCAATTGCCTATTCGGTCAGCATTGGGTTTGCCACGGTCACACATCAGCAGCAGGGTTTTGACGATTTACTCGCACTGGCGGATAAAGCGCTCTATCACGCCAAGGCCAGCGGCCGGAACCGCATCGCGCAGCATCCGGTCACTGCTGGCATCAGTTAATGGTGAGAATTGTGCGACTGGCGACAACGTTTGTCATAGTGACGATGCCAGTAATAACGATCTTCAACCTTTTCACGACCACTCAGACCCGCCCCGACCAGCCACATCATTGCACCAACGAAGATGCCTAAGATTGCGCCCTGCGCCAGCGCATCTGGCAGATCAAGCGAGGGAAGCTGGTTCATAATTGAGAAACCCACGCCCAGCACCATTGTGACTAATCCCAGTACCATCAAGCTGTTACCCGCTACGCGGCAGTGTTGATGTTTCATGCTGCACCTCCATCCATATGAGTCAATAACCGCACACAATGTTAAGTGCCATAAGCTTAGGCAATGGGTGAAGATAACGTTGCGGACTGGATCACACATCAGCCATAAATAATTAACTGGCCCTGATTGCAGCCTGTTGATTTCGATAGAAAATGATTAATCACCGTCATGAACCATTTCGATGCTTGTACTTTGTCATCTCGGCCATGGCGAAGTAAACTAACGCCCTTTCGCGATAACAGCAGGATAATCATTGTGAGCAGCATTAAACTGATTGTGGGCCTTGCCAATCCAGGCGCTGAATATGCCGCCACGCGCCACAATGCGGGTGCCTGGTATCTGGATTTACTGGCTGAGCGCCACAATCAGTCACTGAAAGAGGAAGGCAAATTCTATGGCTATACCGCGCGCCTGGCGATAGCCGGAGAGGATGTGCGCCTGCTGGTGCCGACCACCTTTATGAACCTGAGCGGGAAAGCCGTGGCGGCGATGGCGACCTTTTATCGCATCGCGCCAGAAGAGATCCTGGTGGCGCATGATGAACTCGATTTGCCACCCGGCGTGGCGAAGTTCAAGCAGGGCGGCGGGCATGGCGGCCATAACGGGCTGAAAGATATCATCAGCAAACTGGGCAACAACAACAATTTCCATCGGCTGCGCATCGGTATCGGGCATCCCGGCGATCGCAACAAGGTGACCGGATTTGTGCTGGGCAAGCCGCCCGCCAGTGAGCAGAAGCTGATTGATGATGCCATTGATGAGGCGGCGCGCTGCACCGAACTGTGGCTGAAAGAGGATCGTATCAAGGCGATGAACCGGCTGCACGCCTTCAAGCCTGCTTAAACGCCCGAATCGTCGTGATTCCGTGTATAATGCGCGAAATTTTTCAATTCGTCTCCGACAGTCCGCCTTCTGGCGCACTGTCCATCCAGTTATAAAGGGTATCAAACCATGGGATTCAAATGCGGTATCGTGGGCCTGCCGAACGTCGGTAAATCCACTCTGTTTAACGCGCTGACTAAAGCGGGCATAGAAGCGGCTAACTTCCCCTTCTGCACCATTGAGCCAAACACGGGCGTGGTGCCGATGCCTGACCTGCGTCTCGACCAGCTTTCTGAGATTGTTAAGCCGCAGCGCGTGGTGCCGACTACCATGGAATTCGTCGATATCGCCGGTCTGGTAAAAGGCGCGTCAAAAGGTGAAGGTCTGGGCAACCAGTTCCTGACCAACATCCGCGAAACCGAAGCGATTGGTCACGTAGTGCGCTGCTTTGAAAACGACAACATCATCCACGTCGCGGGCAAAGTTAACCCGGCTGAAGATATTGACGTGATCAACACTGAGCTGGCGCTGTCCGATCTTGAAACCTGTGAACGTGCGATTCAGCGTGTGCAGAAGAAAGCCAAAGGCGGCGACAAAGATGCCAAAGCCGAGCTGGCTGCGCTGGAGAAGTGCCTGCCGCATCTTTCTGAAGCGGGCATGCTGCGTTCACTGAATCTGGATGAGGACGACAAAGCGGCAATCCGCTATCTGAGCTTCCTGACCCTGAAACCCACTATGTACATTGCTAACGTCAATGAAGATGGTTTCGAGAATAACCCGTACCTGGATCAGGTGCGCGCTATCGCCGAAGCGGAAGGTTCAGTCGTGGTGCCCGTGTGCGCCGCCGTTGAGTCGGATATCGCCGAGCTGGAAGATGAAGACCGTGACGAGTTCATGGCAGAGCTGGGACTGGAAGAGCCAGGCCTGAACCGTGTTATCCGCGCTGGTTACTCCCTGCTGAACCTGCAGACCTACTTCACCGCTGGCGTGAAAGAAGTACGTGCCTGGACCATCCCGGTTGGCGCGACGGCTCCACAGGCAGCCGGTAAAATCCACACTGACTTCGAGAAAGGCTTTATCCGCGCCCAGACCATCGCGTTTGAAGATTTCATCGCTTATAAAGGCGAGCAAGGTGCTAAAGAAGCCGGCAAGATGCGTTCAGAAGGTAAAGAGTACATCGTGAAAGATGGCGATGTGATGAACTTCCTGTTCAACGTCTGATTAAAAATTGTTGTCTCATGGGGTTTTACTGAATCTCATGAAGATCAAACAAATTATAAAATCCACGCCATTGCGTGGATTTTTCATTTCAACGCCGTCTCAATAGTCTCTGTCAGCACATTTCAACAATGCCGCAATCATTCCCTTAAAAAGGTTTATTGCTCGAGCTCCGCGCTTTCTGGTGCAAAAGTCAGCGAACGAATCTGATGCTGCCTGAGCCCCCCCTTTCCCCTGCTCTTCACCTGAAAGCGGCGCTTTTTCAGCCACCCAAAAACTGCGTTTCACACTGCCGGGCGATCTCCCACAGTCTGTTACGGATCACCTGCTTAAGCTGCAGAGTGGACTGCGACTGTGGCTGGTCACGGCGGCTGATCAGCATCACTTCAAACGGCAGGGGCTGTGCTATGGGTAGCAGCTTTAGCTGTTCGGCATAGCGACAGGCGGTGAAGAGATCCACGACGCCCGTGCCTCCGCCTGCCAGCACCATATCCGCAATGACCGAATAGGTTTTAATCGACAACGACACGGCGGGATTCAGTTTTTTATCGCGCAGCGCTCGGTGAAGTACGCGTCCAAGCGGATCCTGAGCCTGCATCATCAGTAAATTATTGTTGCATAACCACGCAAGCGTAACGGGTTCATTACGGGGATGATTGAGCGGTAACAACGCGACCATCGAAGACTGAAACAGTGGTTCAGCCAGGAGATCCGCATCGACCTGCTGACCAAAAACCAGCGCGAAATCGAGCTGATTATCCAGAATCATCTGGCATAAAGTACTAAAGTGCTCGGTGACCAGTTCGACACTGACCGAGGCCATTTGTTGCCGCCAGGTGACCAATGCGGGTGCCAAAACCATCTGACCAAAAGCGTGAGCCGCGCCGACGCGAACTGACTGCCCTTCTCCCCGCCGCAGCTGTTCCGTGAGCTGGGTGATAGATTGCAGGCGCTGGCAGAGATCGTCTATTTCAGGCAGGAGACGTCGCCCTTCTGCCGTCACACTCATTCCCTGTATACGTCGCTCAAACAGCGCAAATCCCAATTGCTGTTCAGCATGATTCAGAACACGGCTGATATTCGGCTGTGAAACATTGAGTAAGCGCGCCGCAGCGCTGATGCTGCCGGTCTGTACGATGGCCTGAAAGACCTCTATATGGCGGAGCCGCATGACTATTTACCCTTGATGAATACCGAAAACGAAGGCCTCTCCGACAGGCTGCACGATCAGGTCCGGGCGGAGGGTGAGAGAGCAATCATTATTCTGTTGCAAAAACTGTACCGCAAAACCGGTGCAGGCTCAGCTGCCTGTCTCGCCCCCATCCGTACCCGGCAGTCCTGACTGAAGCCTTTGCAGGGAGCGGGGTTCGTGCTGCCGTGGTGCAGTAAAAGGAGCGCTGGTCAGCAGCACGGGTTGCGCGGATTTAAGCCAGCAGCGATCCTGACTCGTCAGAGGGAAGATACGCATGCACAGTCCGCAATACAGGCGTGTGCCTGGCAGCGCGGTTTCAGGAGAACCGGAACGGCGCGCTTGACGGGCTGATGTTGCATGCAGCCCGGGATAATTTCGCTATGACTGTGTGCTCGCCAGATAGGAGAATGCACTGAGTAAGCTGACTAACGTTTCCATATTCTCCGCCTGATACGCCACAGTAACGGCATCCAGGCGCGTGACGCCGGGGATCAGGCTGAACAGATCGGCCAGCACCGGTTTAGTGGCCTGAAGGCGCATAGCGTAAGGTGCCGTCAGGCGGCTCGTGCTCACCTGAGGGGGATGTTGTAGTGCGGCGCTTGCTGCGGCAGCGATCGCACGCTGTGCCGCTTGTGGGCTGATTGATTCCGCGCAGGTATGAGAAATGGCGCGTTTTACACAGACGTAATTGACTGCTGAGTAGTGTTCCGCAATCCAGCTCTGTAACTGATCGTCGCCGGTGACCAGCAGCAATGGCGTGCCGTGCTCAGCAGCGGCGGCCGCATAAATATCGGTTTCTCCCATCACCAGACCATTGATATGGATACGCCAGAATGCCCGGCCGTTGATGGTATGCGCCAGTACGCCCGGTTCACCTGCTGCGCTGTGAAATCCCACCAGAAACAGCCCGTCGAACGTCTGCTGCTCTATCCCTTCCACCATCGACAGGACACGGGGTTTTCCCTGCACCAGCCGGGCGCGGGGATCGATATTTTCCGCACGCAAATTGGTCATCTGCGCATGGCTGTCTGCCACCACCACTTCCGTTGCCCCGCCGGCAAAAGCCCCCTCAATCGCAGCATTCACTTCCTGCTCCATCAGACCACGGGCCAGCTGATGCTCCGGGTGACCGGGTGTACATTGCTCCGGGCGCATGACCCCCGCGATGCCTTCAATGTCGGCCGAGATAAAAATTTTCATGTCGTTAATCTATCCAGAATCTGCGTCAGTGAGGGGCGATGATGACCGCGAAAGCCGGTAACAGCCTCAGCGCTCAGCAAAGCATCCAGTACAGCCTGTTCAGTTGCATCTGCCGCTGCAGCAAGCAGCGGCTCCAGCGTGTCGTCCTGTGGCGGTTGCGGCAGAGGTTGTGTTGAAAACGCTACCGCAATATCACCCGAGCCGTGGCCCCAGTAACTGCCCAGCCGTCCCAGGCCGGCACCGGCTCGCTTCGCGATGCGCTTTAACTGACGTGCGTCCAGCGGTGCATCCGTCGCCATGATGATGATGACAGAACCGGCATCCAGCTGCGGCGTCTCCCCGGCCAGCAGCGGCGCAATCATCTCGCCAGCCCGAACGCCATCGAGCGTTAATGCCTCCAGTGCGCCGAAATTGGCCAGCACCAGCACACCAAGCGTGGCGTTGAGCGAGGGAATCACCCGCGAGGCGGTTCCGATTCCCCCTTTCAGGCTGAAACAGCTCATCCCGCGCCCCGCGCCGACGCTGCCGCGCGCGAAGTCCGCTGAGGCCGTCTGCAGCGCCTCATGCGCCATCGCTTCAGTGATGGCCAGCGCCTGGATATCATTCAGCCAGCCATCGTTGCACTCCAGCACCAGCGGGTTGACCGTGGGCAGTGTTCGTCCCAGTTCCGGGTTACGACGGATGGCCTCCCGCACCAGCGTGGTAAACAGCGTGCCGACCGCCAGCGTGTTACTGAGCAAAATCGGCGTCTGAAGCACGCCAAGCTCCTCTATCTGAACCAGTCCGACGGGTTTCGCAAAGCCGTTCAGGACCTCCACCCCACACGGCAGCGGCGTGAGAAACAGATTGTCGCCCGGCGGTACGATAGCGGTTACGCCAGTCTGCTTTTCGCCTTCATTCAGCGTGCAATGTCCGACACGCACGCCCGCAACATCGCTGATTCGATTAGTGGGTCCGCAGGCGCTTCGCGGCTGCCCAAGCTCACGTCTGTCACGCCAGCGTTTCAGCAGCAGTTCACGCTGCAATTGTTGGAAATCCATAGTCAGCCCTTGAGTTTTGGATCAAGCGTGTCGCGCAGCGCATCCCCAAGCAGATTGAATGCCAGCACGGTAATAAAGATCGCCAGCCCCGGAAATACGCTCATGTGCCACGATCCGGCCATCATCATGCTTCGGCTCATCGCCAGAATATTGCCCCATTCAGGCACGTCAGGCTCCGGACCCAGTCCAATAAAACTCAGGCCCGCGGCTGTCAGAATACTGGTGCCAATGCGCATAGTGAAATAGACAATCACGCTGGAAAGCGTGCCGGGCAGAATATGCCGCAGGATAATGACTCTGTCTGGTGCACCGGCACAGCGCACGGCTTCAACATAGGCAGCCTGTTTCAGAGAGAGCGTCGAAGCCCGCACGATGCGGGCAAATACCGGCACGCTGAATACCGCGACTGCGATAATGACATTGTTCAGACCCGTCCCCAGCAGCGCCACCACCGCAATGGCCAGCAACATGCCGGGAAACGCGAATAATACGTCGGCACCGCGCATGATCAGCATATCAACCCAACCGCCGTAATAGCCCGCCAGTAAGCCCAGCATGACCCCGACCAGCATGCCGATCGTCACCGACAGCACGCCAATATAGAGCGAGATCCGCGCGCCATAGATAATGCGGCTGAGCAGGTCGCGCCCCAGTTCGTCGGTCCCCATCCAGTGTGCCGCCGTTGGCGGCGACGATAACGCCATCCAGTCCGGAGCCATGGGATCCCAGGGCGCCAGCCAGGGCGCAAAAATCGCCACCACAATCAACAGCAGCACAAACCCGCCTGAGACCAGCGCCAGAGGGTTCCGCACAAGGGCATGCAGGAAATCGCGCCACGGCGAACGAATAATCTGAGGCGGATTTTCAGTCAGCGATTGAATACTCATTTTGGCTCCTGTCGCAGACGAATGGCCGGATTAACCACCGCGTAAAGCAGATCGACCAGCAGATTAATCACAATAAATTCAAACACGAACAGCATCACCAGCGCCTGAATCACCGGCTGATCCTGCGCTTTGATCGACTCAATCAATAACCAGCCTAATCCTGGCCAGTTGAAAACACTCTCAACCACGATGGATCCGCCCAGCAGAAAACCGAACTGCAAGCCCAGCATGGTAATCACCGGGATGAGCGCATTACGCATCACATGTTTCCACGTCACCAGGCGGTTACGCAGCCCTTTGGCTTTGGCGGTACGCACGTAATCTTCCTGCGCCACCTCAAGAAAGGCCGAACGGGTAAAGCGCGCCATTACCGCCGCAACCGACGAACCCAGCGTGATGGCGGGCAGGACAATATCGCTGGCCCTGTTAAAGCCGCTAACCGAGAACAGCCCAAAAGGCATCGCGACGAACTGGATGAGCAACAGCCCCAGCCAGAAGGCTGGCATCGAAATGCCGCCGACCGCCACGCTCATCAGCGTCCAGTCCTGCCATCTTCCACGTTTCAGTGCCGCCATCACGCCGAATAACAAACCGAGAATGACGGACCAGGTAAAACCCGCTAAGGCGAGCCACAGCGTCGGCATGAAGCCCTCCCTGATCACCTCCAGCACCGGTTGCTGGGTGCGATACGTGGTGCCCAGGTCGCCCTGCAACAGGTTGCCGATCCAGTGAAAATACTGCTGCGGCAGCGGATCGTTAAGCCCGAGATGCTGACGCGCCGCTTCGATCGCCTCAACCGGCGCATCCGGTCCGGCATAAATACGCGCCGGGTCGCCCGGCATGAGCTTGATAAAACCGAAAACCAGCAAGGAGACCACCAGCAAAACCGGGATCATCTCCAGCAATCGGCGAATGATGTATGCAAACATGCCATTCCCTGAAATGAGGTGCGACTGGCCTCCTCACGTCCCTCATCCGTTCCGGACAGGGGACGAGGAAGAAGAGACCGTCTTATTTAAAGGACGCCTGAGTGAACAGTAAATTGCCATCAGGCAGCATCGAAACGCCGCTCAGCGTGTTGCGTTTGCCGACCAGATTGTCTGGCGTGCCAAGGAACGCCACCGGTGCTTCTTTCCACAACACCTTTTGCGCTTGTGCATAGGCGATGCCACGCTTTGCCGGATCGGCCGTCGCCAGCCCGGCAGCAATCGCTTTGTCTGCATCAGCGTTACTGAAGTAGGAGACGTTATACGAGGTCGGAACCCAGGACTCGGTGGCAAACAGCGGACGCAGCGCCCAGTCGGCATCCCCTGTAGAGGTCGACCAGCCGCCATAATAGAGGTCAAACTCCGCCTTTTTCGGGTCCTGAACGCCCCACAACTTAGCGTTGCGCGTGCCGGAATCCATCGGTGTTACCGTGACACGTATGCCCGCCGTGGCCAGTTGCGCTTTCAGCACCTGAGCGGCACGGACGCTGGCCGTGGCGTTGGTCACCCAGAGCTTAAGATCCAATCCCTCCGGATAACCCGCCGCTTTCAGCAAGGCTTTGGCCTTATCCGGCGCATAGCCGTAATCAGGATCGTTCTGTTTCTGATAGAACTGTACGCCTTCCGGGATCGCGGATGTGGCAGGTTTGCCCAGACCGGCAAAGGCCACTTTCAGCCACAGATTACGGTCAATCGCATAGTTGATCGCCTGACGCACCCGAACATCGGCCAGCGGCTTGTGCTGCGTGTTGATCGCCATGTAATAAAGGTAAATGCTCGGATCGCGCTGAATGGAGAGGTGGCTGTCCTGCTGAACGGCTGCGATGAGGTCTGAAGGCAATGGCCAGATGGCGTCCACCTGACCCGATTTCAACGCTGCCACCCGTGTCGTATCTTCGGGACTTGGAGAGAAGATGACATGGTCGACTTTAGGCCATCCCTGCTGCCAGTAACCTGCATATCTGGCCAGCGTAACGGCTTTGCCTGGTTTCCAGTCGACAAAGGTAAACGGACCGGTTCCCACCGGATGCAGTCGCAACTGCGCTTCGTCCGGATATTGCTTAAGAATTGACGGGCTCCACATCACCGCGGAAGGATGCGCCAGGGTGTTGATAAAGGCACCGAACGACTGATTCAGATCGATTTTTACCTGGTCGGGTGCCAGCACCGTGACCTTATCAATCATTTTGTAGAGGCTGTTACGCTTCAGCCCTTTTTTCTGATCTGCCAGACGATCAAGGTTCGCTTTGACGGCGTCTGCATCAAAAGGGGTACCGTCCTGGAAGGTAACGCCTTTGCGCAGCGTCAGCGTAAATTCGGTGGCACTGTCATTAGAGGTATAACCGGTCGCCAGCCAGGGTTGCAGCTTCATCCGGGAATCAAACTGGAACAGGCGCTCAAAGATGCCGCTCTGAACCGAGTAGCTGACATTATCCGAGGTGTCGTGCGGATCCAGCCCCGTGATATCAGCATACATTGAAATGCGCAGATCCTGTGCCTGCGCAGTCATGACCAGCGTCGTCGTCAATGCGAGGGCGAGCGAAGTACGGCGAAACAGCGTTTTCATAAATTCTCCTGGTCGTTAAGGATTATTGCAATGCAATGCCGTCAGCTACCCAGTGCTGGGGGGCAACCTGCCGATATCGGGTTTTAGTGACCGTTTCACCCACCTTACGCAACGGCGAGGGGATTTCGCTGTCATCGAAAATACGGGGCTGACGGTTTTCGGGATCCGCTACCGGCACGGAGGCCAGCAGTCGTTGGGTATAGGGGTGTTGCGGCTGATTAAATACCGACTGGCGCGGTCCAAGCTCCACAATCTGGCCGAGGTACATCACCGCGACGCGATTAGCAATGCGCTCGACGACCGCCATATCGTGAGAGATGAAAATCCATGCCACGCCCGTTTGCTGCTGCAGGTCCATCATCAGATTGACCACCTGCGCCTGAATCGAGACATCAAGGGCCGATACCGCTTCATCAGCAATAATCACTTTCGGTTTCAGCGCCATGGCGCGGGCAATAGCAATACGCTGACGCTGACCGCCAGAAAATTCGTGCGGATAACGACGCGCGTGCTCTGGCAGGAGACCGACGCTCTTCAGCAGCGCATCGATCTGTGGGGAAGCCTGTTCAAGCGAAGAGACCATGCCATGTAACAGCAACGGCTCGGCAATGGTGAAACCCACTGTCAGGCGGGGATTCAGTGACGCATAGGGATCCTGAAACACCATCTGAATTTCACGGCGGAGCGGCTGGAATTCTGCCTCTTTCAGGTCAGAAATTTCCTTTCCTTCAAAGTGAATACTTTCAGCTTCACTGTTGATGAGGCGCATCAGCGCCCGTCCGGTTGTCGATTTGCCGCAGCCGCTTTCACCCACGATGGCCAGGGTCTCACCTGGCCACAGACTGAAATCAATCTGCTCAACCGCATGCACATGATGCGTCAGGCTCGATAAGATGCCGCTGCGAATCGGGTAATAGACTTTTAATCCGCGCACATCCAGCAGCGGCGCAACGTCATAGCGAGCGGTATGCTGTTCGCCTTGCACAGTCTCGCGGGCACCGGGCAGAGGAAAGCGTTGCGGCCATGTGTGTTCCCGCATATCACCGAGTTTTGGTACTGCCGCCAGTAACGCTTTGGTATACGCATGCTGCGGGGCGGCAAAAATCTCAGACACGGTTCCCTGCTCTACCACTTCGCCACGCAGCATGACCACCACGCGATCGGCGATTTCCGCTACCACGCCCATATCATGAGTAATAAACAGCACCGCCATTTGTTTCTCACGCTGCAGCTCACGCAGAATATGGAGAATGCGCGCCTGCACGGTGACATCCAGCGCTGTGGTAGGCTCGTCAGCAATCAGGAGTTGTGGGTCACAGGCAAGGGCCTGCGCAATCATCACACGCTGCCGCATGCCGCCTGACAGCGAGTGAGGATAGCTTTTCATGACGCGATCCACATCGGCGATACGCACCTGGCGCAGCAATTCACGCACCCGCGTATGGGCCTGCTTTCTGTCGCACTGCTGATGATCGCGTAACGCCTCGGTAAGTTGATCATCAATGCGCAGCACCGGATTCAGCGAGGTCATGGGCTCCTGAAAGATCATCGCCATTTCACGGCCACGCAACGTGCGGCGCTGAGCGTCATCCAGCTTTTCTAACGCATGCATTTTTCCGCTACGGTCGCGGAACTGCATGCTGCCGCCATCGACACGTCCGTTGTTTGCCAGCAAGCCCATCACAGCCAGCGACGTGACAGATTTACCTGAGCCGCTTTCACCCACTACGGCGACGATTTCACCTGGATGAATGTCAAAACTGATGCCTTTGAGTGCCTGATTCTCACCGCTGCGTCCATGAAACGAGACGCTGAGATCCTGAATCGCCAGCACGGGAGAGGCAGAGGCAGCGCGGGTTGCAGGGGAAGTACGTTGTGTGTCCGTCATCGTCGCCTCACAGAGTTATAGCCAGATACGGCCTTGGGAGTAGCTCAGGAAAGGAGAACTGTCGGCGGCTAGCCAGATGGGGCCATCCAGATCGACGAACTCAGCGTTAACCGCGACGGGCAATGCGGCCTCCATAGCCAGTGACGAGCCCAGCATGCAACCGACCATAATGCGCATATTGAGCGTCCGCGCTTCATCCACCATCGCCAGCGCTTCAGTCAGGCCACCGCACTTATCCAGCTTGATATTGATCATCTCGTAGCGATCGCGTAGTCCGGCAATATCCGCCCGCGTATGGCAACTCTCATCGGCACAGACCGGTATGGGATGTTTGAAACGTAACAGGTCATGGTCCTGTCCGGCGGGAAGGGGTTGCTCCACCATCGCGATGTTGAAGGCCTTCAGTGCCACCAGCAGGCTTTCCAGTTCCAGACCCGACCAGGCTTCATTGGCATCGATAATGAGCGTGGCATGCGGTGCCGCCGCGCGAATCGCCGCCACTTTTTCCAGAATCGCATTACGGTCGAGCTTAATTTTGAGCAGGAGGGTGCCACGTGACATAGCATCCGCCGCCGCCTGAGCCATACATTCCTGCGTATCGAGGCTAAGGGTTTCTGCCGTAATGACCGACTCTGGCTGAGAGCAGGTGCTCTTTTGCCAAAGCGTCTGATTAGCCCGTGCGCCATCAAGTCGCCATAGCGCACAGTCCAGCACGTTGCGCGCTGAACCGGCGGGTAAGCGGTGTTGCAGATCATGATGGCTGAGGCCCGACTCAATGTCAGTGCGTACCGCTTCGAGCATGGCCTGAACGCTATCCGGCGTCTCATCGTAGCGGGCCGTTGGTGTGCATTCGCCCTGCCCGATGAATCCCTCCTGCTCCAGGGTGACACGGATGACCGTCACGGCGGTACGGGTACCGCGTGCGATAGCAAAGGGTCGCGCCAGCGGCAGCTCCACCACATCAATCTGCAACTTTCTCATTTCAGCCACGCTCCTGAAGCAGTGCGGCGATCTCATCAATACCAAAACGCACCGGATCTGTGGCAGGTAAGCCAAACTCAGCGCTGATTTCGGCGCAATAAGCGAGCGCCTCTTCTTCGCTGTAATTGGAGGTATTGATAGCAAAGCCAGCCAGCTGAACCGACTCACTGGTCACCTGTGCGGCGCGCAGATTGGCTTCAACGCACGCCTGCAGGCTGACCATGGGCTGGTGTGGCAAATGACGCATGTGGAGTCGTCCCATTTCATGGCACAT
The DNA here is from genome assembly GCF_024520895.1 of Pantoea sp. Fr-CA_6. NCBI lineage: Bacteria > Pseudomonadati > Pseudomonadota > Gammaproteobacteria > Enterobacterales > Erwiniaceae > Pantoea > Pantoea sp. Fr-CA_6. Next base: position 512,381 of record NZ_JALNPO010000001.1, read on the forward strand.
AACCAGCCAGTGTGGTTGCGCACCGTGCATCAGCCCCATACTCACGCCCGCATAAGAGGGATGGAACAGTGAGCCCTGGCCTTCAACGATGTCCCAGTGGTCCTCGTCATTCGCCGGTGAAAGCGCTTCTGCTGCACCGGCAATAAAATCAGCGATGACCGCATCCACAGCAATGCCCTCCCCTGCGACCAGAATGCCGGTCTGCCCCGTGGCACGAAAATCAGCTCTCAGGCCGCGCGCACGCATCGCCGCTTCCAGCGCCAGTGAGGTGTACATCTTGCCCACTGAGCAGTCTGTACCCACGGTCAGTATCCGCTTACCTGAACGCTTCTTACCGCTGCCAACATTGAGCGCTGGACGCATATGACGCAGGTCAAAAAGCTCAACGCCAGAAGCCTGTGCAAGCGTCACCAGTTCCGGTTCATCCACCAGTCGGTGGTGCAGCCCACTGGCCACATTCATGCCTGCTTTAATGGCACTTTTGGTCGTTTCAAGCCAGTGCGCTGGCAGATAGCCCCCGGCATTGGCAGTGCCAAGCACCAGCGTTTTTGCGCCGCGCGCTTTGGCGCCGGGAATATCCAGTTCATCCAGACCCAGACTGACCGTGCAGCCCGGCAGTTTAATTTCGCCAACGCACTGCTCCGGCCGCCAGATATGAATACCGCGCGCCGTTTTTGCCGCAAGGGGATCGGTAACATCGCCAAGAAAGAGTAAATAGGGTTGTGGGATTAGCATGTTGTCTCTCGTTTCAGCCAAAAGATCAGGTTCTGAAACCACTATTTCATGCGCTCTGAAAGGTGACGAATGCTTGTTTAGCAGGAGGGTATAACGGCAGGTTATAGCCAGAGGTAATAGTAATGATGGGTGGGTTTTTCAGGAGGATTGGATAGGGAATAGATTAAAAAGAAGGGGTGGGTCATAGGAAAAAGATCGTGTTCGGGCTGGAAGGAGGGATATGGGCAAGGGGAGAAAAAGGCTTACGGAGTAACTAACGCCGGGCCGCTGATGAGAACATTTATGACGAATGCCAGCGACCCTGCCGGCTTATATCAGGGCAACAAAAAATCCGCTACCTGAAATACAGGATGTCGAAATTAATCCGTTTCTTCCGGTGCGAGGTGAAACAGCTCTTCTGCCATCGAAAGGATTCTGTCTTTATCGACTATTTTATCAACCCACTCTGCAGGAATGCCTGACAGTCCATACAATGCGCCTGCTAACTGGCCTGCGGTGGCTGCCACGCTATCAGCATCATCAGCAAGATTTGCCGCCAGCAAAATGGCATCTTTGAAATTGTCTGTATGCCAGACGGCCCATAATGCGGCCTCAAGGGTGTCGATGACATAGCCTGAGGAGCGGATTTGATCACGATGCTTTTCTTTATATTCTCCGGCATTGATAATCAGAACTCTTACCAGGAAGGGAATTTTGTGCGGAGAAAAAGCTTCATTTTTTCCAAAGCCATTCAAAAGATAATGTAAAATAACATTTATATATTGGCAGCAGTCGATTGACTCTGGTGCACAATGCGTTGACATACTTTGAATACTGGCATCACGCCAGCCATCAATAAAAGATTTCCTTCTAAAAATAGCAACGGGCGCATGCCGAATTAATGCAGCATTGCCTGCCGTTTCAGGAGAGTTGTTGCCCAACCAATCAGGCCCATGCTTGATGACTTGCTCAAGAGCATAGCGGGTAGTATTACCAATATCAAAGCAAACTCCATTGGAACTATTATGACCCGTTTTATACCAACTGATTAATTTTTCCCTGAAAAAATCCATATCACAACAATTCTTTTCAATGTACGTTTCTACCAGACACAGTGCCATTGAGGTGTCATCGGTCCACTCTCCGGCCTTAAGATTGAAAGGACCACCGCCAACCATATCGTAAATGTGAGAACTGTCACGAGCCTAGAATTCCAGAGTAGTCCCCACTGCATCACCAACGGCAAGTCCCATGAGTAAACCTTTGGCTTTATCTAAGGCCTCAACGTCAGAAATACGTTGTTTCAGCGTATACATCCACTCAGGTTTCACTGGCTTTTCATCAGGCATTGGCCGATGTTCGTAAGCCATCCGGTTGATGAGTTGAGGCGATAGCTCAGGCAACAAATGTGCATACTTCCTTGCATATGTTTTAAGTTCAGATTCTGACAATCTTAGGTCTATCATACAAATTCCTTTTCAATTACGTGGGAGGCAAAGCGCTACAACATTTCTTAGTCTTTTCTCTCTCTTGCTTAGCAAACGCTAAGGACCAAAATAGTGCATTAGCGTATCCATATCATTCCAGTCATCTTGTGTAAGTGGCTGTTTCTCCATGCTGTCAAATTTGTGCCTGATGCCCTTCATTGGAATTGCGTACTCATTTTTTGTTGCTAAATCCATTAACAGGTCTATATCAGACTGATTTTTTAAGGTTCTGTTTAAAAGATTCAGCAACATCATTTCAGCTTCTTTTCTCTCTGGAACACACATTTTTAATTCCTCCAACAGATTATCATTATGTAACGGTTAAACCTTTCCATGCTGATGTACGTGTAAATCTAAGTTTTCTTAACCTGTTAAAGCAGGAGATTGTTTGCTTTTACTCCAGGGACACTTCACTGTGCCGATATCAGCCGCATCCTGTGAGGCGTCCAGACTTTGCTTCAGCCCTTACGAGTTTATGATCCAATCAGAGTCCTGGTTGGTGTGCCAAAAAAACCTGATTATTTAAGAAAACTCAAGGATACTTAATGCCTAATCTCTCCTTTTCCCATTGAATTTCATTTTCACTTTTTTTTCGTAGCCTGACGATCATAACGCCCAGAACCTCAGTCTGCTTATCATTTAGATAGAGTTCAAAACCATAGTTCCTGTCATAACCAGCTAAAATATACACATAGCTTCCCTGATAGAGACTAAGATTTTCTTTTAGCGAGACACTCTCTATAACCTCGCCACCCATATTTTTTACGCAACTGAGATGGATATCAATTTCCTCCTTTGCTCTGCCCGTCACATTGCTTCTTGAAAACAAAAGATTTATACTTTGAAAATCTATATACTGACGTAACAAATCTGGCGCCAGAGCATCCAAAAGCATTTCGTCTGGACTATTTTCAGTCATAGCAACTCACTCTTTATTCCGTTTAAAAGCTTTGAGCGTTAAATATCAGGTACAACTAGCCCAGCAAAAAATGAGCACAATCATCATGTTAATTAGCTGAATTCCTTAGAATGATGATCAGCTAAGAATCTTTTTAATATCGAATTGTAAGCCAGAGGCTAATTTAATAACCTCAATGCTATATATATCCGGCTCGCTCAATATTTGATCAAGATAAAAATTCAGCCTGATGAGCATCTCACCTGAGCTTATACTATAGTCAAGAGCATAAGAGATATTCTTAGCTAACCCAGAAGATAGGTTTACATCCTGAATGATCAGGCAGACTAAACTTCTGGCTTTAAAAAACATATCAGCCTTCATATTAACTTCACCCTGAACTTAACAGTGCTCACAATCGCATATTATATCCTGCATCGCTATTGATAAAAACCATTTTTATTAAATTTACTTTTCGGAACCTGAACGATAGTGACAATTTATTGTCGCCGTTCTGTTATAAACGTCATAAACTACATCGATGCTGCCCCAAACCCCGTTTAAAGGTAATGAAGTTCTCGTTTGTTCCTTAAACCAACGTTTTAATATTTTAGTTATGCCTCCTGTAAGGCTTTTCTGCTCACCCATCAACAATTTTTCTGGTGCAAAACTCCAGCGCGATATTACAGCATCTGAGTTCCCGGACTCAAAAAAACTGACAACCAAATAAATATCGCCACTATTATTGTTTTTAAACGAAAAAACACTTCTGTATGAAACTGTATCCTCAATATTATCTGGCCATGACTCCCAGACAAACCCAGGAATTGACATCAACTCATGTTTAGTTGTTTTTGGGGTTAAAATCAACGAATCATTAAAAACCAGCTCTCCCATTGCGTATTTTAAGCTCATATTTAAAAACTCGTCTTTGTTATTACAGATTGAGATACGATTATAACTCTGCACTTATCTCTTCAACGACAGGACATTAAATTTATCATGCACAGCATACGGTTGCATCATGATCATTATCACCGTAGTGCGTCATTAAAACTCGAGTCTGTTTATGTATCTGGGAACGTCACTCCACTTCCCTGTTTCGGAAAGCACAACCTTACCATTAACAATAACGGAAAGATTATTGATCACGTTATTGATAATATAACTTGCATCATGATTTCGAAATGTATAAGTGAGGATCGGACAAGAGGTTTTACCGCAGTCGCTTTTCATAGCTTTACCTTTAAGCCTGGCAACCGCGCCATCTGACTTTCGAACCCCTTCGTAGCTAACATCATTGCAGTCTGAATCAGTCGCACAAAGCGAGGTTATTTTAATCCTGAATTGGCTTGTCTCGAAAAAGCGTTCCTTTTTACTGCTCTTTTTTTGTTTAGCATTCACGCCAGGTGACGGCACCTTGTCAAAACGCTGCACCCAGTCAGCAATATCTTCCTGTATTGTGTCCCTTCCCGGTGCATTAGAGACATAATGCACTTCATTGCTTTCCGGAGAGAACCACGCAGCATAAATTTTACCATCAGGCTGTATGACAAACGCTGAAGCCTGTTCAAGATAAAGATCTTTTAGCCAGCCCTCAGCGAATAATCCTCCCTCTTTAGTTTTATGAGGTTCACCAAACACATCAAAGTTCTGACTAAATTCGTTGTAGTCTTTGCCCAGCACAGATTTTAAACTGGAAACAACTGCCTGGTTATTAAAGATAGCTGAAATTTTGGCTAAGCTATCATACTGAGACAACGGTTGTGAATTTTCAGAAGCCATAGCGGCACCTATTATGGTACCAGAGACGATAAACAAAAAAATCACTCTTCTAAATAATCTCATCATTACCTGCCTGAATAAATTTAATAGCCAGAATTGTCTGTACATCAATTCCTTTTAAAGGAATTAAATGAAAATCAGTTTCATCGCATCTGAACTGACTCTGAGAGGCTGCTCTTATTTTAACTCCTTCAATCGGGAGTCCTCGGGCGTTACTGGTCTGGCTGTAGCAAAACAGTGGCATTAAAACCGGTGTCCGCCCTGAAAATAACATTTTAAAGCAAATCAAAATCACGCTTACTTATTTCGCTGTTAGCAAAATCTTCGCAAGACATCCTGATATTTGCAGATACCCTTTCGCACGTGCTAAACAGATCTTCTGCGTTCAGTAGATAGTCAGTCACAATGAAAAATCTTTCAACGTCGACTTTGTAATTTCCCTCACTGAAAATAACCTTGAGTACATGCGTATCGTTCCCACACCGATATAATGTGAAATCCCAGGGTTTCATGGCCAATTTCAACTTACTCATCAGTCGTCGTCCTGTAACGTTGACCTTTTCAGTTTCATATCGTTGAAATGAGGCATAATCCCTTCTTATATCCTGAGACAATTCATCAAGTGCTTCAAAATCACCTGACTGTATCAGTCCTGATATATCCAGTTTAAAATACCTGCTCACATCAAAGTGAGAGTTTCTGTAGGCATTAGGAAACAAAACACTGATTATATAACCCTTTTTTGTTTCGAGAATTGCATAGTCTCCTTTCCTCACGTGAATCACAACTCCATCGCCCATACCCTGCATTAGCCTCTCTGGAAAGGTTATTTACATTTTCACGCCACAAACATTTTCATTGTGAGATGAAAATTTCCGCGGTCCCATAGAAAGAACCTTGATTGTCAGAGGTTTTCTCTTAGCGCCTGTCAACACAACTTTTTCCCTTCTATCCAAAGCCCTTCCTGGGAACAAGCACGGCCACGTTTAATGAAAGCACAACCAATAATTTCATTATCTATTACAAAGCAATGGCCAGACATCACACCATTTTTTAACGGAAAGACAATGATTTTGGTATTATCTTTAAGGGCTGCTAAACGTTTAATCAGTGCATCCAGACCCAGGGGATCGCTGATATCAATCTCAGTTGACCGCTTTCTGCTTCGATATTTAGATAATAATAAACTTAGTGATTCATTATAAGAAACACCGATTTCGAGGCTATCAGACAGGAAAATCTCACTCAAACACTGAGTCCAAACATCTCTTGATGCTGGCATCGCAGATAGCAGATAGCTTAGATCATCCATATTGCTACATCTCCCGGGTCTGTCACGACTCCACTTGTTAGCACACCGGCCAGAAATATGAACTGGGGGGCATTCTGAAGGCACTTCCTTTGAAAGAGTTAACCTGCTCTGCAAGAACTGTCGTGTGACAGGCAGAGGGTGATCAACTCTTAATGTACTGAATATCCTCTATGGCCAATAACGTCAGGCCGTTGTGCAAGGCAGAACTCACCTGACACATCCCAGGCGACCGTGTTGTGTTACGCGATGACTTCAATCTTTTTCGTCGGGTGCCATTTCATAAAGCTGTTTCGCCAATGAAAGAATCCTCTCTTTATGCGCTATTTTCTCAACCCATCCCTCAGGAATGCCTGACAGACCATATAACGCACCCGCGAGCTGACCAGCGGCAGCCGCTATGCTATCTGCATCATTACCCAGATTCGCCGCCAGCAAAACAGCCTCTTTGAAATTATCTGTATGCCAGACGGCCCATAATGCTGCTTCCAGGGTGTCGATGACATAGGCAGAAGATCGTATTTGATCCCGGTATTTTTCTTTATATTCACCGGCGTTGATCAGAAGAACACGTAATGATGATCCCATAAGATGCGGCGCCAGGCTTTCACTTTTACTGTAACCATTTAAAAGGTAATGAAGTATTAAGATGAAAAAACGGCAACAGCTGACAGACTCAGCCGCGCGATGCGTTGCGTTACTCTGTTGTTTTGCATCACGCAAGGCGTCAACAAATGATTTTCTCCTGAAAATAGCGGTGGGTGCCAGTCGGACCAGAGCGGCATTCCCTGCGGTATCAGGTGAAGTATTCCCCATCCAGGTGGGTCCGTGTTGTTCAAATTGCTCAAGCGCAACGCGGGTTGTGTTACCTATGTTGAAGCAGACACCGTTTGAGCTATTCGTCCCGTTTCTGTACCAGCTGAGTAGCTTTTGACGGAACAGCGTCGTGTCACACTTATGGCTCTCAATGTAAGTTTCAGCCAGACAAAGTGCCATTGAGGTGTCATCAGTCCATTCCCCGGGTTTCAGGTTGAAAGGTCCCATGCCAACCATATCGTCTACATAGGCCTTATCGCGCGGAACAAACGCCAGTGTTGTACCAATCGCGTCTCCTGCCGCCAGTCCTATGAGAGCACCCTGCGCTTTGTCCAGGGCCTGCACATCAGTGATCTTTTGAGGCTGTGAGTACATCCATTTGGGCTTTTGTTTGTCTTCTGCCGTTTCTGGCATCGGTATAGGGTTGTAAGACATCCTGTTCATCAACTGACGCGAAACGGGTGGAATTAAATGGGCGTAACGTTGTGCATAATGAAAAATTTCGTCTTCGCCAGCTCTGAGATCCATCATAAAATCACTCTCCGTTTATAGAACTAACTTTAATTGCAGCAGAGTTGAGCGGTTTCCCGTCGCTGAGCAAGTGTTGGTGTGGAATCCGGCCATCACCATGCAGCCGCTTTTCGCTCCAATACGTCTATGAAACAAAGGTCGCTGAAACGCCTGATCTTTAGCGTTTTTTAGCAAAAATTAAAATAAATCTCTCTTAGTAAATCTCCATCTTTTTCATCCAGAGTGATATCTTTTACCATGTTCAGGTTTGCTAGAATCCCTTTTACAGGAACATCATCTCTTAGAATACATTCGAAGAAATCACTTCTATTGCTTTCCGGCACATATTTATTGATTAAATAAAACAGGTGCTCTCTTAAATCTTGCTGAGTCATCCTATTTACTTCCGAATGGTTGATAAATTTCACAATGATGAATACGCCCTGCCTGTTTCTTTATCTGGCCTTGTCAATATCAATTTCTATGTCGTTAAAAATTTTCAGCCCTGGATTTCTGAAAAAGTTCATGACGGACTCAATAAGAGCAGAAGCACAGGAAAAGTTTCTGGAAAAACTCACACAATCAGGCCCGGATAGTCCGCCTAAAATTTAGCAATATTAATTCCAGCTCTGGCCTGAGTTAATAAAATGACTTCATTAGCATCACCCGGGCTGCGTTGAGCTTTGAGCGCTTCGTCCTTGCTTATTTCAGACTCAATCTCTTTACCGACTAAACCGCCATCATCATATCGGATATAAAAAATTCCATCTCTTACTACGATATCAATACCATAATCACTAAATAGAGTCTCGCTCATACCGTTCTCTTAAAATATTTCAGTTTGAAGGATTGCGCATTGCCGCACTAAGCTCAGGCTTTAGAAACAGACCGGGCTGCCTTTGAGGTAATGCTCTGGAAGAGACGGAGGCATTACCCGGTGTAGCCGTAGTGAGGCTGTACGCTCCCGGAATAGATGGCGCTAAGCGGCATTGTGCTGCCATTACTATCCGGGTGAATCGAAATATGTTCAACATCACCAGACTCACTCTTTAGCCGTGATGATCACTTTACTCAGGCAATCCGGATTTTTGACAGTAAAAGAAAACGTGATTACCTGACCATCCACCTCTGGAGCAGATGTATAGCTGGTTACTTCATTTTCAGATTGGCCGCGAGGATAGTCACTCAACTTAACACCCGGATACTGTTTTCTGACATCATCAAGAGTTGTGCATTTACCATCGGGAGAAAAGCTCAGAAAAGGAGCCATGCCGCCTGATGATTTACTGACACGCAACTCAATATCAGTAATTTTTGCTTCATCTTCCAGTTTTACCGAATTTTCCTGATAAACGTTGATGTAGTCATTTTGTGTTTGTAATGTCAATTCCAACGGAAACTGATTAAGATTTCCCAAAGACAGACTTTTAAGTGAAGCACTCAACTGAGTGATAAAACTCCAGATCTCTTTATTTTGCATATTTGCATCTGCGAACCCGCTAAAAAGAAAAAATGTCAGTATGAACAGTACCCTATTTCTTCGATATATCATTTTTATCATACCGATCCTTATCTTCCTCATCATGATAGTACCCGGTGTCAGATTCTCCGGCAGGAACGAGTGACTGATACGCTCTTCACGCTCTCACCGTCCAAAAGGGGTAACCAGGCAGGCGGGGGGCTCGTGGTCCTTATAGGCTTGTGTTAGTGCTAAACGCAGGTTTTCACTTCTATGTGGCTCACTGGCACTCACTCACCCAGCAGCAACACAGACGAGTATACATCAATAGATAACAAGTCTGCCGGATGGCCATTGCCCTTCCCATCCACAGGGAATATGTCCATTCTCATAAATTACCGTCAGCCGCTCAAAAAATCGCTCGTTAGGTAAATATGATTTATAGGCATCTTCAGCAAGAAAACTGACTAAATCCCACTTCACATTATTGACCAGGATATCATCATCTATTGAATTGGGATTCTTTATGAAGGGTATGATTTCAATATCAATAATCTCTTTTGCTTCTCTGACAAGACCATTCCAGTAGTGATATTTCAAGCTTTGTCTTTTTGCCAGATATCCGGTTATCGCATTACCCGCCTGAAGCGTTACATTTTCCCAATCGATGCTCGTTATATGGCTGATAAAATCTGATTCAGCAGTTATATTTTTTATGTCATTCAAATAACCGCCTCTACCTATGTTAACAAACCACGGGATATTCTGAAGACGATCTACAGCTATTCTGGAGATTTCCATCTGTATTTTTCTTCCGGACAATACTAGTGTCTTCAACCCGTCAGGCGAGAGCTATGCAATGTAAAAATTTACTTTAATCGTTGTCTTATCAACGTTCGCAGACTGCCATGATCCTGAGTGCCACTCTTTACTTCATTTTTTACGCGTTAAATCGAGAGTCGATTGAGCTGGCCTTATTTACCCTGGCAGATTCAAGTGGCTTTGCGCAAAAAATACTCAATCACAAGTTACATTTTCTTGCTCTGGACTGGGACGTTAACATCACTTCATAAGCATCCAGCCCGCTTTGGCGAGCTTTGATAGCCTCCTGTTCACTTATTTCATATCTTATATCTTTAATGCTAATGCCGCCTTCATCAAAGTTGATGTAATACTTACCATTCTCTTCAGTGATGAACATGCCATAGCCACTAAATATCATTTTTTCCATCACCAACACCTTAGCGACACGTTGTATTCTTATCAAACTGGCCTGAGCATCCTGTTACAATGACAAAAATATAGTATCTTAAGCAAACCTTTCTCATACATTGGAATAAAATTTACGATAAAAATCTTTAAATCCTTCAGGTTTTTCGTGGGACTTTTTTAATCCTGTCTCCTAATGACATAATAACTTCATAGGCATCCTGTTGGCTTTTTTTGATTTTTAGAGCTTCATGCATGCTAATTTCAGCTTCAAGATATTCAGGAACAAGCCTGCCCGAGTCAAACAAAGCAATAAGAATCCCATCCCTGTCTACAAGGGTTATCCCATAATCGCAAAAGATTTGATATTGCATATTCAATACCGATTAATAATTAAAGGGGTCTGATGAACATGTCAGAAACCTGACTGCACTTCTCCGGGCCTGAGCAAAACGCCTGATTGAAGTGCTCTTCGCACCCAGACTTATTTTCAACACCGTCGTTCACATAACGAATAGGTCAGGATGTAAAGCTGCCACATGAGTCTCCATAAGCTTTCCTATGGATGCACGGCGCTATTTTTGCATGCCCTGCCTGACAATATAGAAAACGCAACAGGCTGAAAACACTTTTAACCGCGTTATGGAATGACAGATAGGAAAACATGAAACCGATAATCTCCAGACAAACGATTTGCTATTTTTCCACGTGATCAAGAATCTTAGCGATATTACTCTTTATTGAATCCAGCGGAATATTACGTTTAATCCTCTCATTGTAATCATCATGCCAGAGATGATAATCAGAGAAAGAACCATTTCCGCCATACATTAACCTCCATGTATCACATGCATCCTTACAATAACTTGCTGATTCACCCCCCTGAGAGTCGATAGAAACCCTGAGCTTTTCTATTATTGATAAAACGCCTCTAATCCAGTTACGCTCTCCATCATTGATTAGAATGTTTTTTAAATTCATAAATTCAATTAATAGTTTTTGAGCCATTTCTTTACAATACACTACCCACCTCACAGGCCATGCTTCTGATACCTCAACCCACTCACACGACCGAATTCACAGGCCATTTAATCATTAGTATAACATTCGCATTGCAGGCAGTGAGGGCCGGTATAATTCGCTGCGGCCATTATGATTTATATTAACTTTTACAGCATCAGTAAGCCCGTGATAACCGCACCAGTTGATTAGTTTGCTGATGGAAAGAGAAATGCCAGTCACTCCAGCCATCAATTTTGCCAGTAAAAACGCAGACTATTAAGACTTCTTTTTTTGAATCCACCGTCATGTAGTAGAATGCTCCACCATCGGGCGGTGAAAAAGATGATAAAATTTTGCCTTGCGCATTTATTATAGTGAGTCTTTCAGGCAAACTTTCCTTCTGATCAAGAACAAATATTAAATCTCTGCTTTCATCAACCAACACCTGATCGATTCCTGATAATGTCAATGTAAATTCTTCATCCATAAATCCCCACTGAATAGTGGATCGATCAGCTAACAATGTTAACCCACTGATGTTATTCATTTAAACACCTTTCTTATTGACTGACGACTTATTAGCGAAAAATACATTAATTTTGCCATCAATAAATCAACTTTAACTCTCACTTTTATTCTATGCAAAAAGCACTTATTCAGCACTTAGCCAGGTCATAAATTGACAGCATGGAGCAGGATAGATGAGAAAAATTCTGGCATTAATTGCAGTTCTCATTCTCCAAAATTAACTAAAAGCCATCAGTAATCATTAAAGCAGAAGATGACCTGTGATGTGAGTGATGAGCCATGATCCGACATGCGTTATTTTTCACTGGACAACTTACCCTTAAAAACATAAATAAGATCAGTCCATTCCTTATAGCTGAGATCACTAATGTAATAATCCCCAAGCCATTTAACGTGGCTACGGGAAATCAAATCATCAATAGCAGATATTCTGTTCTTATCATTTTTTTCCAGTGTACTAATCATTAAAACCATCGAGCTAATCTCACTGGCCTCTTTGTTAAAACCAGACCTGCTCAGAATATCGCACACTGTTCGGCTTATTTCTTCGAAAGTCATAATGGTTCCGTTTTTCAACGCAGACAAAGTGGATGACGAGATATTTTCATGTTGCGATTAGCATAATAAGCAATCTACTCTTTGTGTAATGACCTGTTCTGGGTTCACCATGCCTGACGCGACAAAAAAGTTACCGCGTTGCCAGACGACTTGCACTGTAACAATTGCTGGCTGGTTTTACTGATGCGACGCTCCAGTGGATCGTAGCGGAAGCTCACCTTCGTGCATGGCTTATTGCGGTCCCACGGTTCGCTGAGGAAGTTCGTCAAACGGTGCTCACCATCGTAACGGTAGTATTAGTGGGGCTGACCATGCTACTTCCCGGTGGTACGTCCATGGAAATTATATTGCAAGCGGATATTGTTTCGTGCGGTTATGGCGGAACCAGCCTTGCAATCCAGCGTGTTGCCTGCATTGTCCCATCGCAATTGCTCACAACTCGGCTGCGCGTCATCATAAGGCAAACAAACAACCGGCATTATCGTAGTTCCATAATGTCTGTTGAAAGGATATCGTCGCGCTCTTCAAGGTTGAGATTGTTAGCGTAATCGTAATAACGCTAATGAAACCTGCATATCGCAGCAGAGCTATCCTCATCATCAATACTTACAAGGGGGTAACTTGCATCTGGCTTTTGGTTTCAGTTTGAGAGAAAAATAGAAGAGAGTCGCGGAATGGGTATTCCGCGATAACAGCACTTCAGACCAGTATGGGTTATTTCATGCGACGCTGCCGGGCGACGCTGGCGAGGCGTTTTGTCCGGCAGTAAATGGCAAAAAGGATGAAAGCCTGCCCGTTAAGTATCCAGCGCGCACCCACCAAAGCCGCGAGAGCCAGAAGCAGCCACAGACCCGAGTGGCTACTCATAACTACGCTATAGCTCAAGAGTAAAACGGTCGATATAAGCAACATCGCACAGACGTAAGCCAGCCCCGCCACACCGGCTGTATGGCCTCGCGCAAGCAGGTAACTGGCCGTGAGTATCACGCCAATAACGACGATTGAGGGAACAAAAAAACTCAACGCATGTACCTGTGGACTGAGCGGAGGTAAAGCGTGCAGAAACGTCAGCAAATTAAATGCAAATGAAACCAGCAACAGCATCAGCACTATCGCAACCGGGAAGCCGTTTTGCCTGGGAAGCGACTCAGCAGGCTGTTTAAAATAACGTTCAAGCTCTGTAGTGGAACGGGCAAGTATGGAATCATCCTGCCGTGCGATTGCCTGATCTATTTCGCGACCCTGTTGCAGGTGTTCAGTGATATTACGTCCAATAAGCCATGATAAAAATTGCATTAAATTACCGCCAGTGACTGGATTGTTCCCACAATATAGCGCCCGGAACGTGGCACATTACCTGGAGCAGCAATGATACCACTGACAGCACTGCCTGCCACAGCAGCTGCGCTCGTAACGACCTGCGCGAGTTGCTTAACAAGTTCTTTTTGCACCGACTCTACAGGGAAACGCTTTGGATAAAGTCCTGCACGGATGGCGGCTTTAAGCTCTTTATTACTTATACCAGGGTTTTGTGCCTTAATGATTAATTCAGTAAGGCGAGCCCGGTCCTGCCTTGGATAGTTCCTGAGCCACTCCGTTGCTTTTAAAGAAGAGACTGATTTCATCGCTCGCCATGTTGCCAGGGCTTCTTTTAACGCACCGCCCACACTGGCTAGTGAAATAAGGTCAAGGGACGTTGAAGTGGCAACGTACCAATCCTGAGAGTCCAGCCACGCTACGTTTTCACCACCGTTTTCGACGAGATCATAAACCCGGTAAATACCATTGACACATTGCACGCCTGTTGCGGCAGCGCCAGCATAACCAATAGCAACAAGCACGCCGCTACTGCCAGCGGTTATAGGCGTTGCTGAAGCGCCTATAACCGCTACGCCAGCTGTGATAATCATTGCACCACAGGAAAGCACGGTGGAGGCAATCTCCGTTCCCATTGAGGTTACGCTTACTGCTTCACTAAGTGACTTGCCCGTATTAGACGCTGTGGCTTGCTTAGGCGTTTTGGTCACAATCAGATGTGTAACGATACCACTTTGACCATTGGGATGACGCTGACCAGGCCGAACAAGATAACGCTGTGCGCCATCCGCATAGATGATGCCAGCCTGATAAAACTCCCGAGTACAATCCATTGCTGCACCCAGCGCTTTGAAATCAAAATCAGGTGCCCCATAACCGGTCATCCTCGCGATGTCATAACCCGGTAAGTTATTTTCGGGATTCATTCCTGGCAGGTTCATTTTATCTCCTTATAGGCTCAAACTGATGAAGAGAGAGTTCTTAGAAATTGAAATTTGAAATGCAGGTCCAGTCATTACCGCAACAGGATTACATATGAATAAGCATACAATACGCTAAAAAACCATCATGCTTTAATTAAACAAAAGAACAATAGTTATTCTACTTAACCTTTCACCAAGGACATATAATAGCAGAACCACACTCCATCATAAAAAATTTTTAAAATAAATTGAGCAAAACAACAATAACATTATTCAGGCGGTAGTCACCATAGTAGCAATAGCGCTAACAGGTATGTCCGTCATCTTTTTCAATCGTTTGGCCTTGAATATCGTAGTGCCTGCAGGCATTTATAACCCTTACCAAGATTAATAGCTAAACCTTAACGCCCTACATTATAATTTTCTGCAGTAGCACTACACATTAATATATTGACAGGGTGATTAACTTTAAATTCATCTCCACTCAATATATATCCCACACGTAAATGATCTTTCATTAGACTGTACTGTTATCTCACCCCATGAAAATTCCCAAACATGACCATAAGGAGGATCTTTTAATTCACCCTTGTAATCATTTGGATACTTTTTCATCACCCACTCATACAATCTTTTCTCTTCATCAATTAAAACGTTAAAATTTGCTCTTTTTTCCCAATTATTAATGTTTTTATAAAAATAACCAGTTTCACTGATCAGGAATACGCTCTTATTAATAGAAAAAATAGCAGGCCTAAATTTCACATGGAACGGTTCATTGTGCCACATAACATTTTTTGCAGAAAAATAATATTCCCCTACACTTATAAGATCATCAGATGATTTAAAAAACGAAGAATTAATAAATTTTTCGTAAGAAGAAAGTTCTATTTTACTTCCATCTACAAGCAAAGCACCATTCTCTTCTAAAATCATTTTTTTCATATATCAATTACTTTTCCAGGTTTCAGTTTAAGCCGAGCCTCTTCCGGTATATAAAACTGTAGCCCTCCTCCTCGACCATACTGAGCATTAGCTTCAGCACGTCCTCTGGCTACATGTATATCTTCGGTAACGTAGTAAGCTCTCACCTTTGAACGCATTGTAAATGCTGGGTCTAGCATAACTTGCAAAGCTTTATGATAGCCAAGTGGATCACCTTTATACTGCCTGACTGTAGGATGGCTTACAGTATAAGCAGGTAACCGATCTCCATTAGGATGAAGAGCATAAAGTATCGTCCCTTTTTTTATAACCGTATTCTCATAAACATCGATGCCTGGATAATCTCTATTCCCTGGCCCCTGCCACTTCGTCGCTTCTTTCGCAGGGTCTTTACATTTCATCAACCCCCATGGATCCACCCAACCCAGCGCGTTCGGCGCATACTGGTAGAGGTTGATCCCGCCCGCCAGCCCTATCGGGTCCTGCTGGGTAAACCGTCCGCTGTCCGGATCATAATAACGAAACAGATTGTAGTGCAGTCCGGTTGATTCGGCCCCTGCGGTGCCTCACCCCATTGGGGCCATCGCTGAAGCGATGTTCAAATTTGCTTAAGCAAATTTGTCCCGGTCCAGGTACTGGCCCTGCATACGCAGGTTCTGCTGAAAGGCTGGCATCCGCTGGCTGAACTCGCGCAGCAGCTTGCCCCACGGGCTGTTGATACCTTCCCAGGCTTTTTGCCCTTCAGTGTCAGTCAGCAGTTTCGGCATTCCGTTGGCCGCATTATGGAACCAGTAAATCTCCGGGCTTTCCACACCATCAATACGCGTCACTGGCAGCTTGCATCTATGGCAAATAAAACATTTTATAAAAATATTTTACTGCCTTTGAAATCAATAAAATTAAAAATAAAACTCATCAAACTACTATGAATGGTTTGTTTTATCTCTAACTTGAGTGCATATTATTACTTCATAAGCATCTTGCTCGCTTAATTTTGCCTTATTAAACTCTTCTACGCTTATCTCACATTTAACATCTTTATTAGTAACACCACCAGCATCATAGTTGATATGATATTTGCCATTTTCTTGAGTAAGAAACATACCATAGGCGCTAAAAATAGCCTTTTCCATTATACAATCCTTACTTTAAATTTTATTGATAACCTCTTTATTCAATAGTGATGAATCTATGACTGCTTCAGCACCTCATCTTGGTTTATACCTATCGGGCACCCGAAAAATCGTTTAACCCAAATCATTGCCAGATGGCATACGTAATCTTGTTGAGTTTAGTATGGCGACTCTGATTGGTAGACTCCCTAATTTAACTTACCCATCCTCACATATTAAACATACGCTTTACAAAGGTTTTTTAAATAATTTTATCAAGTGCATGGTTTTTGTTTCCTTGCACAAAAAATCATAAAAAAGCTTTTACTCAAGAAGAATATAGTTACCTCCGGGACACTCTATAATAAATTCACAAACTCACTCTTACTGCCAGTGATCCAGTAATTCTATCCACATTTCTTTTTCACCAGGAATAACTCTAACAACATCTCTATTTTCTTTTATGTATTGCATATACTTTTGATATATAGCCCTGATTGTTACAGTCTTTTCAGAGCGAGAACCTTCAATTAGGTATATTAATTCTTCAAGATAATTGGGTGATTCAACCCTGGTTTTGAAAAATTCTTTCAGATAGTCAAGCACGTCATTGTATGAATGGTAATTCATTTATTCCTCCGGCAAAATATCAATATCATCAAAGCTTACCTCTCGTTTTTCAGCATACATTTGTTGTACGCCACCTTTACCGTACTCAGGATAAGCATTTGTAAACTGTTCTAACGGCGCGCCTATTGCGTCCCCGAACATCCTCGGATGCCGTACTTGAGGAGTGCCATTTTCATATAACTGCAACGTATCAAACCTTCCTCTAATTCTTGCATCACTCCATGAAACATCCCCAGGTAAAGTTGGATCAACTTTCTCCGGTCCTTTTATCTGAAAAGCATCACGAGCTGTTTTACCGGTTTCAAATTTTTCGAATCCAAAATATGTAACTGGAGCTTTTTTATTTTCAAGGAGACCAGGAACCCACTTATCTACGCTTCCATCGTCCTTCAAGTATCGGACATACCTATAAGCTGTGGATGGCATTGTCGCACTTGGCCCTGCTGGCCCAACATAGAAATCCGGTTTATCCTTATTTCCACTACTACACCGACTCAGCCCCCAAGGATCCACCCAACCCAGCGCATTCGGCGCATACTGGTAAAGGTTAATCCCGCCCATCAGCCCTATCGGGTCCTGCTGGGTAAACCGTCCGCTGTCCGGATCATAATAACGAAACAGATTGTAGTGCAGTCCGGTTTCCCGGTCCAGGTACTGGCCCTGCATACGCAGGTTCTGCTCCACCACAGGAACACGCTGGCTGGACTCGCGCAGCAGCTTGCCCCACGGGCTGTTAATGCCTTCCCAGGCTTTTTGCCCTTCACCGTCAGTCAGCAGCTCCGGCATTCCGTTGGCCGCATTATGGAACCAGTAAATCTCCGGGCTTTCCACACCATCAATACGGGCCAGCGGCTCATAGCTCTGGCTGTCGCTGTAAACGTAGGTCAGCGGGATCCCGTCGTGGATTTCCTGCAGCAGGCGGTAGCCTTCCCAGACAAAGCGCGTCGTGACGGCGTTGCCAGATGGCCTTCCCTGCAAAAGCTGCTGGCTGGTTTTACTGATGCGGCGCCCCAGCGGATCGTAGCGGAAACTCACCTTAGTACGCGGCCTATTACGGTCACGTGGCTCGCTGATGACGTCCGTCAGGCGATGCTCACCATCGTAGCGATAACGCCAGCGGGTCTGGCCGTCATCTTTCTCAGTGGTACGGCCATGAATATCGTACTGCCAGCGGATACCGTTCAGTTCAGTGACGCGGTTATGCATGACATGAGCGGCACTATGGCGATCCAGCGGGTTGCCTGCGCTATCCCAGCGCCACTGTTCATTACCCGGCTGCGCACCGTCCTGAGACAACAACCGGCCGGCGTTATCGTAGTTCCATAATGTCTGGCTGAACGGATTATCGTCGCGCTCTTCACGGATAAGGTTGTTGCCGTAATCGAAGTCGCGCCGGCGGGACCAGACGCGCGGTGCAGGTCGCTGTGAGTCACCCTTAAACACGTCACGGCGGCGCAGTCTGCCTAAGCGATCATACTCACTGCGCATGGTCAGGCCGCCCTGCGTCCGGCTCAGCTCCCGATGCAGCGTGTCACGGGTAAATTCCGTGACCGGCAGGTTGTCTAATGCGATGCTCAGCAGATGGCCGCTACCATAATAAAGTTGCTTCAGGTTGCGCCCATCCGGCAGGGTTAAGGCAGTACAGTTGCCCAGCGCGTCATACTCCCACGCCAGTTCGCCCTGCTCCCCCTGCTCAGCAACGATGCGGCCCAGCACATCATACTTAAAGGTAATCTCCTGCTCGGCCTGCTGGCTCCACTCGGTGTCAGACAGCGGCAGATGCTGCGACACTTTGCCCAGTTGCCCCCCACCGCTGTAGTGATAGCGCGTCTGGCCTTCCGGCGTGGTCCGCGCAAGCAGTTGCCCCGCACGGCTCCAGTGATAGCGATGGGTAATGGACTGAGGATGTCCGGCGGCAAAGGTGCGTGATACCGTGCGGCCCGCCGCATCATAGTCATATCGTGTGGCAACGCCATCCAGCCCGACCTGGGCCAGCAACAGAGAATCTGCGCCCCACTCGAACTGATACTGCTCGCCGTTCTCGTTTTGCAGCGCCGTCAGCCGGCCACGGCTGTCCCAGCTTCGCTGAACCGTCTCACCCTGCGCATTACGGTTGGCGATCAATCGCCCGACATTGTCGTAACGGAATTCACTGCGCTTGCCATCAGCCGATTCATAGGCCAGCGGCAGTCCGTTTTCACTCCAGTGCAACCGCTCTTCCCATCCTTCTGCGCGTTCCAGCTGAAGAGGACGGCCTGCTGCATCATAGTGATAACGGGTTTCTTCACCATCCGGCGCGATGACACAGCTGAGCCAGCCCAGGGGATGATAACGGTAGCGCGTGGTCAGCCCTGAACAATCGGTTTCACGGATAACCTGGCCGGCATCATTAAACTCACGGCGGTAGCTATTACCTGCTGCGTCAGTCTCTTCGACAACCAGTCCGAACTCATCCCGCTGATAGAGCGTGCTTTGCCCGAGCGCATCAACAACGCGTTTAAGGCCGTGATGGGGATCGTAATAGTATTTCGTTGTGGAACCGTCTGCTCCGGCAACAACCGTGGGCAGCGAACGGTGTGACAGCCATTGCACCGCCTGCACACCACCGTCAGCATCCTTCTCTTCAACACGGTTGCCCAGATCGTCATAGGTGAAGCTCACCGCGTTGCCCAGCGGATCGATGCGACGCGTCAGGAGTTCGTTTTCATCCCACTCGTAACGCCATTTCTCGCCGCGCTCGTCGATAAAACAGGTGATGAGGCCCGCGGCATTCCAGTGGTGTTCGCGCTGCTGACCGTCATAGGTCGACACGCGCGTGATGCCCGCCTCAAGATCGTAATGCATGTGGCAGCCATCACCGCTGTTGGTGCGGTTTTCTACAACGCGCCAGTGATCCAGCTTCTGCCAGCGATATTCACTCTCCAGCCCGCCCGGCAGTTGGTGCCAGACCATTAACCCTTCGTCGTTGTAACGGAAGCGTCGTGAGACAACGCCTGCGGCATCAGTAACGCTGGCAAGCTGGCCCCGATCATTGTAGGTCCAGCGCGTGAGAGGCCAGTGCTGATCGCCATCAAAATGGCTGGCTGATGTCGGACGCCGCGCGTGCTGTTTGTTGTCGTAGTGCAGCGTGACGTCAATTGCCAGCGGCGCATCATGGATACGTACCAGGCGGGCCTGTTCATCCCAGCCCATCTCCAGCGCATTACCGTACTCGTCGCTCAGTGAAGTTAGCCGCAGTACCTGAGGATCAGCGGCCGTGCGTCTGTAAAGACGCCATACCGCACCGTCGTCATCGGCAATGGCGATATCGCCAGACGCGTTGCGCCGTACCATCAGCCCTTCGCTGATGCTGTAGAGCACCTCTTTGTCACCGGGAACGTCAAAGCTCAGCTCGCGCCCGTTGTCATCAAACCAGGTTGCCCGATTCCCTTCCAGCGTCAGATAGCTGTCAAACACCGTGGCCCAGCCCTGACCAAACAGCCCAGCGCGCTGGGTAAGGCTGTTATAGCTGCGCTGAAAACTGAGCGGGAAACGTCCGGGAAGGGAAAAATCGCGCTCGGCATCATCATTAAGGACTTTGACGCCGGTCGCCGCATGAACCGGAAACAGCGACGAGAAGGCCGCATTGATAGCCATGTCCGCCGCCATACCGCCCACGGCACCGGCCAGCGCGCAGGGCATGTTTTTGATGATCTGACTGGGGCGACCACGAAGGAGGGAAAGGCCGATCATCATCACGGCCAGACCTGGCACCTTGCCACTTTTGATCTCTCTGACCGTGACAGTTTCACCACCAATGATGACATTGGGGGAAACATCGTCGCTCACGGTGGCGTCACAGGTGGTTTTATCCTTTGCGCGCACCGCAGGCTGGCCATTGATAAAGACGCTTTTCGATCCCTGAGCCAGATATTGCGGTGCACTGTGTTTTTCACAGGCCACTTTGTCCTGCTCCAGCGGAGAGGTGCCCGCATCGGCGGAGGCTACCGTGGGCTGCCACATTGCACTGCCAAACTGGCCGACCGCAGAGAGCAACATGCCGCCATAGTCCGCGAAGCTCTGCGGCGATTGTGGTTCCGGTGGCGGTGTCTCGCCAGGCGTGAGCATCCCGGCCGCGCGTGCGGCTAAAAGACCATTAACGTAGACATCCACTGATCCACTGGCGATTACTCCGGCAGGTGACGGCGGGAATATCATGTTACCCAGCCCATCGGCCGCTTTACTGATCTCTTGTGACAGACCAACGGCATTGGCCAGTACACCACCCAGAATACCGCTGAGCAGGCAACTGTTACCCACGGCTGCTACACTCGCCGCTGCCGCCCCTGTACCCAGCAGGGGCGCTGCCGAGACGATAGCAGCACCCACTGCGGCACCAATGACGGCATAGGCCGCACCTTCCGCAACAATGCTCGTGATATCAGCGAAAATGCTGGAGTGAATGATCTCGTCGCCCACGCGGGCAGCAGGGTTATCCATAGGTTATGCTTTCCGTGGATTGTTCAGACTCAGGCTTTGTTTAAATGCACTCCAGCGCTGTCCATCCTCTTCATTGAATGGACGCATGGCTGAGAGCGTAAAAATCATTAAGATGTTCGAGTCAGGCACCTGTGTAGCCAGCTGTTTCTGCCACACTGCCTGCCCGTTACGGTCAAATACGGTTTCAACTTCTACCGCGTGTAATGTGTTATCCACACCTGCCATCAAACGTACAAATTCAGTTTGCTGGATATGGCCCATCTGACTCCGCAATGTGTCCCACTGACGCTGAAACTCTTTTTCCGCATCACTGCCCTCAGAAATAACACCACGGCTCACAACCCATGCCAGCCCACTGGCTTCATCGCGGAGAATATTCATGGTGGTGTCCTGCCAGGCAGCAGGAAAAAGCGCAAAGGCGCCCTCATTAAATTGGTAATGCATATTGGGTATCCGTTTTATTAATTGTTTGTGGCGGGTGGAATAAGGCTATGGTATTCGCCATCAACGTTATCGGCATTAGTGAGTATCTGTGTATTATCACGCGCAACTTTAATGTCGAAAAGTCGATGCGTAATATCAGGATCGCCACCGCAACTGTCGTCGTGATTATCTTCACGAACCGTAATGACAAAGAAACTTTCATCACTGCTGTCGTCAAGATCGTATCGCAGGCATTTCTCATCGAGGGTGGTCAGTTGCCAGGTATGAATTGCTTCGGTTGCAGCGCTGATAGCCTGGTCAGCGATGATTTCGCTTTGCTCTGCACCCATGTCTGTTTTCAACATGATGCAGCTGACCTTTCCCTGATCAATCTGAAACATCAACTGTTTCCCGCCAGACGGGTAGACAAGCCAGTGCTGATTATCACTGTTATCTTCTTTTCCGGGTCCATAGGCTTGCTGAACCTGTTCCAGGCTATCGCCTACCTTTATATTTCGGGACGTCGGCACATTGGCATTTTCCAGAAGGATCTCAGCCAGGACCGTGTGGCTGGCATCTTCCACCGCCGCCGCGCTGAACAACTCAAAGCCGTCATAGCTATGCTGGAAGTAGTTGTACTGCTGGTTATTGATAGCCACTTCTCCGGCCAGAACTGAACTCAGAGCCTTACCAGCCCGTACGAAGCTTTCATTGCTCCATGTGTCTCCGGGAGTGAAAGCATAGTCGTTTAGCAGAACGGAAAAATCGCCCTCGTTAAGGGCAGGAATGGTCGATTCCGTGCTGGATTCAGCCCTTGCAATGCAAGATAAAACCATGAGGACAGTCACAAATAAAATGCTGGCGAAATAACGATTTACAATCATTGTGTTTTTATCGGGGGTTGACAATAGAAAACAAGAAGGGTATTTAATCACTAAGAGCAACGTAATTAAAATCTTTTAAATTAAAGAAATCACTCACACTTCAACATTATATGGGGTGGAGAGTACATATCACCACCCTAATAAAACCCATAACATTATTATAATGTCATTCTTATTACTTGAAATACAGTAAAAATCTCACTTGAGTGATAATGAAAATTATCATTCCCACTTGCCACCTTGCTTAACAAGCGTTTTATTACCCTGTACCACCTTCAATTCAAGCGGATTAAAGCTCACAACATAATCTACACCGCTATTATTGAAAAGCATCCCTTCAGCTTTATTTGAGTTTACAGGTTGCGTAGTTTTACCTTCAAGAGTAATTTGTTTTCCATCTTTATTTCTGAGGCCTATGTATTTAACCTTATCACACACAGTATAAAAACCCCCACAGCTATTCAATAAAGTAATCGTAAAATCAGATGTAGACAAAACCTTCATATCTGATTTTAAATCCCCTTCACTAACATCTTTGTCAAGATTATAAGTTTTTGGCGCATAAAACTCCCCATTCTCAGGGTCTTTGATTAATTCCCATAAAACTTTATTATCTTTAAGTTCTAAATTTGCTTTACCCTTCACTCCGCCAAATGAAGAATCAAATTCAATCAAAGCATTTTTACCGTTTGCAGTACCTTTGAGATTGCTGTCATTATCATCAGGGCAATCTATTTTGTTTCCGCCCCTTGTCACATAACAATAACTACCCGTTATGTTATTATTATTCTGTTTTAACTTTAATGTTAGAGTGGAATATAATGATCCATTATCATTTTTCTCTTGCCCACTCCACTGACCAGTAAAATTATCAGAAGCAAACAAGGACAATGAAGAAATTGACAACAAAACCGCTAAGCTAAATCCAACTTTATTCATTTGATTAACCTTTAAAATCCAGACAATCATTAACCCTATTAATCCAGCCGTTAAGATTAGGTAAATTTTTAGGATCAGATATAGTCAGGTTAGTATAATATTGCTTTCTGATTTCAGCAATGCTATTGGTTAGTTTACCTGAATCTTCAATACTATTCATAGCAGAAATTGTATCAGGCCCAATCACACCATCAACCTTCAAATTTTGTCCATATTGGCTATTTAACAGTTTTTGAATCTGCTTTCCGGCCCCACCAGATGTAATGCTCCAGTCATAGGACATCAAAGCTAATTTAGGATCCTTAATATCATTAAAACCACTTGGGTCCCAGTATCTTTTTTTATAAATAACCTCAGCCTGCTCTGGCGTGATTTTTTTTAAATTTTCTAATGTCGGCTCAACACCTAAATCCTCTTTTGAATATTTTTTCCATGTATCCCATGCAATACCATGGTTTGTTGGGCCGCCCTTGTCAGATGCACGGTTTGCATAGCCACCTTCATGTCTTAATATTATTGGAGAAATGGTGGAAAAATTGTCACCATTTTTTGGTGTTGCCACTGCACTGGGTTTAATAGAAGCCGCCTTCGGAGCCGCCTGTCCTTTCTGTTTTGGCGGGAACAGATTCTCTACGGCCTGGCTGATATTCTGTTTATGACTGGAGCCCGGTGCGCTTGTGCCCGGCTTCGCGCCATCCGTGTTCAGGTTCAGTTTGCCGCCAGAGGTGGTGATATGACCATCACCCTGCACAAAAATATTGAAGCCCTTGCCCACAATATTAATCTGGCCATTTGCATTCAGTTCGATAGCACTCTCTCCGCACTCAAGGCGAAGTTTAGTTCCCGAACCCACTACATAGGTATCGACCACCGCATCGAGTTTGCTCTTACCGGTCAGCCGCTCTTCGCCCCCTTTTACACCGTGGACACGGTTGGTTTCGACACGGTAGAGCTCATTGCCGCCCGCGTAATGGCTGTGATTGTTGGCGACTGAATGGCTGGCGTCATTTTTAACATGGGTATCCATGTTCTTCTGCGCCTGAATCCACAGATGTTCCTCACCCGACTTATCCTCAAACCTTAACGCATTCGCGGTGTCCGCCGTGCCATCCTTCGACCGGCTTAAAAAGCCCATCTGCGTCGCCGCTGCCGGCAGCGCCCACGGCGGCATGCTCGCCTCGTTATAAACCCGGCCGATGATCAGCGGACGATCCGGA
Source organism: Pantoea sp. Fr-CA_6 (assembly GCF_024520895.1). NCBI lineage: Bacteria > Pseudomonadati > Pseudomonadota > Gammaproteobacteria > Enterobacterales > Erwiniaceae > Pantoea > Pantoea sp. Fr-CA_6. The sequence goes on from NZ_JALNPO010000001.1 coordinate 537,525, forward strand.
TCGCCGTTGATGAAGTCCACCACCACTTCGTCGTTCACTCGCGGGATCTGCACCCCGCCAAATCCCTGGCCGGCCCAGGCGCTGGAGACGCGAACCCAGCAGGAGCTGGTGTCATCGCCCTTCGCCAGCCGGTCCCAGTGAAACTTCACCTTTACCCGGCCGTAGCGGTCGGTCCAGATCGACTCGCCTTTGGGTCCCACCACCTTCGCCGTCTGCGGACCGTGCGTTTTCGGCCACGCCGTTTCCGGCGGCGTGCGGTAAGTCACCGACGACGGCAGCACCGTGAAGTGGATGTTGTGACGGCTGTCGCCGGTGTCGCCGCTGGCGTAGGCGTTCTCGGCGAAGTCATAGGTCGCCGAGGTCACCAGATACTCTCCGTTGTCGCTGAAGTGTGGCGCGTTGATGATGGCGAAGGTAAAGCCCGGCGCGATGCCGGTGGCCGTGCCCGACCCGCTGACGCTGTGGTGCTCGGCCTGCCACACCTCCTGACGGATGCGCGCGTAGGACTCGCCGTGGCTGTGGTCGACAAAATGGCCCGGCCAGTCGTAAACGTCCACCGTGCCCGGCACCGGCGACGCCGGATTCTGCCGCGCCTGCAGCATCCAGGCGTTCGGCTTGCGGAAGTCGTAGTCGTCGGTGCTGTAGATGCCCGGCGTCACGCTCTCCGCCAGCGACCACTGGCTGATGCCCTCTTCAGTGACCACGCCGCCCGACGGGGTGACGTGATAGGCAATGGTCTCATAGCCCGGAAACGCCTGATGCTGATCCGGCGCGTCGCACAGCACCAGCGTGTGTCTGTCCGCCTCGTGGCGGAAGAAGTAGTAAATCCCCTCCAGCTCCATCAGGCGGCTGATAAAGTCCAGGCTGCTCTCCTGATACTGCACGCAGTACTCCCACACCCGGTAGCTGCCCGCCAGGCGAGTCTCCACATTGACCCCGTACTCCTTCAGCAGCGTCTGCACAATCTGCGGCACCGTCTGGCTCTGGAAGATGCGCAGGTTGCGGTCGCGCTTCATCGGCCACAGGTCCGGCTCGACCGTCAGCTCATAGACAGCGTAGCGGGTGCCGCTCAGCTCCTGGCTGCGCACCGCCACCCGGGTGATTTTGCCGTTAAGGTAGCGCGGGCTCAGCGCGTTCATCAGCCCGTCGGTCGGCAGCGTAAACGTCACCGGCTTCCCCAGCAGGGCGTGGCGGTCGATGCGCGCGTCGGTGGCCAGCAGTTCAGCGGTGAGCACAAACGGACGGGACAGCGTCTCGGTGCCCTTAAGCGTATGGAACAGCAGGCCGTCCGCCGGCAGCTGTGCAGTAATGCGTGAGAACATAAGTAATCCCTGACTATTAACTGTGTGGATCGAGCAACCAGACACCTTCTTCACTGATGTTCAGCGTTTGTTCGCGGGTGCCACTCTGGCCGCTGATGGCAAAGGTGTAGTTGCCCGGTGCCAGTTGCAGCGTGGCGAAGCCATTCACCGCCGGCACCAGCGCCTGCGGCTGACCGTTCACCTGAACGCGTTCACCCTGCTGCAGACGGATATAGACCTGGGCGACCGGCGCGGGCGGTGGTGCCGGTTGTGGATCGGGTTCACGTGCGGCGGTCTGCACCGGCTCAGAAGTCTGAGCCGGAGTGCTGGCAACCGTATCCGGTGAGGCCTCAGCCTGGGTCGGTGGCGCGGCAACCGGCTGGTTAACCGGCGCGACGGTGACGGCTGGCGCGTCGTTCTGCGTGGTCTCAGCCGGCGGTGTCTGTTCGTTACCGCGTGACATCAGCAGACCGGCGCCCAGGCCGACCAGCACGCCAGCGGCAACCAGGCCCGGCAGTGCAAAGCGGTGTCCCAGCAACGTTTTCAGTTTAGAGGCGGGTTTGATCACCTCCTCTTCTTCTTCAATCGGCACCAGCATGGTGCCTGGTCCGCTCATTTTTGCGCTAAGCAGCGGTTCCGGTTCGCGTTCCGGCAGCGCCATCAGTACAGCAAAATCATCAATGCTCTGCGGACGATCTTCCGGTTTCAGCGCCAGCGCGCGATCGACGGCGCTCAGCAGCGCAGACGAGTAGCCTGCCAGACGACGCTGCACCAGCGGCTGATAGTTATCTTCGATGCTGCGCACCACGCTGACCGGCGGTGGCGCACCGGTGATCAGGGTATGCAGCACCGCGCCCAGCGCGTAAATATCGGTCCACGCGCCCTGCTCACTCTCATCGTTGTCGCTGTACTGCTCAATCGGCGCATAGCCGGGACGCAGCATCGTCTCGCTCTCATCCGACAGATTGCCGATAGTTTTACGCGCCGACCCGAAGTCCAGCAGGATTGGCTCGCCGCTGCTCTGGATCTGGATGTTATCCAGGGAAATATCGCGGTGCAGATAGCCCGCTTCATGGATGGTCTTGATCGCCCCCAGCAGCGGCGGCAGCAGGCGACGGATCCAGGCCTCATTCACCGACTGAGGATTACGTTCGCGGAAGCTGGAAAGCGTGGTGCCGCTGTAGAACACCGTGCCCATGTAGGCGGTGTCGTTCTGCACCCAGAAACGCAGCACATGCAGCAGGTTCGGATGATTAAAGCGCGCCAGCAGACGCGCCTCCTGAATAAAGCTGTTCAGTCCGGCGTGAAAGGTTTTGCTGAACCGTTCGCTGCGCAGCACCAGATTCAGGTCATCGCTGCGCACTGCCAGTGAGGCGGGCATAAATTCTTTGATCGCGATATCACGCTCAAGCTGGTGATCCCAGGCGCGATAGACGATGCCAAATCCGCCACCGCCGATGACCTCTTTGATTTCAAACTCATTGAAGCGGTAACCCAGCGGCAAGGCGTTGGGGACATTCAGGGGTTGATCATGTTCCGACATATTCGATTACTCTCTGATAGCCAGGCTTTAAACCGCGAACTGGCAGACAAATTCACCCTGCTCACAACGCACATCGACGCGGCGATAGCGTTCATCACGGGCGTGGGCGCTCAGCAGGATCTGGCTCATCTGTGGCAACAGCGTGTTGGTGAGGATGGCATCCACCATGCGACCGCCCGACTCTACCTCGGTGCAGCGCTGAACGATCTGGCTCACCACCGACTCGTCGATCTGCGCTTCAATGCCGTGGTTATCGGCCAGACGACGCACAATGCGCGCCAGCTGCAGCCGCACAATCTCCGCCAGCATCGCGTCGCTGAGCGGGTAATACGGCACCACCAGCAGACGGCCCAGCAGCGCAGGCGGGAACACCTCCAGCAGCGGTTTACGCAGCGCGGTGCTCAGGGCATCGGGATCGGGCATCAGTTCAGGATCGGCACACATCGCGCTGATTAACTGCGTGCCGACATTGGAGGTCAGAATGATGATGGTGTTGCGGAAATCGATGTGCCGGCCTTCGCCATCCTCCATCCAGCCTTTATCAAACACCTGGAAGAAGAGCTCATGCACATCCGGATGGGCTTTCTCAATCTCATCCAGCAGCACCACACTGTAGGGGCGACGGCGAACGGCTTCGGTCAGCACGCCGCCCTCGCCGTAGCCGACGTAGCCCGGCGGTGCCCCTTTCAGCGTCGAGACGGTGTGCGCCTCCTGAAACTCACTCATGTTGATGGTGATGATGTTCTGCTCGCCGCCGTACAGCGACTCGGCCAGCGCCAGCGCGGTTTCGGTTTTGCCGACACCGGAAGGCCCGCACAGCATAAACACGCCGACCGGCTTGTTGGGATTATCAAGGCGCGCGCGCGAGGTGCGTACCCGTCTGGCGATCAGATCCAGACCGTGACGCTGGCCGATGACCCGCTGGTTCAGGGTGTCGGCCAGATTCAGCACCGCGTCGATCTCATTCTTCACCATCCGGCCCAGCGGAATACCGGTCCAGTCCGACACCACGGCAGCCACCACGCCCGCATCGACGGCGGCAAACAGCAGCGGCGTGTCGCCCTGCAGCGCAGTAAGCTGCTGCTGCGTCGCATCACGCTGTTCACGCAGCGCCGCATCCTCTTCTGTCACACAGCGGGCGCGCAACGCAATCAGCGTCTCGACCAGTTCGCGCTCCTGCAGCCAGCGCTGTTGCAGCGCTTCCCGCTCGGCTTCCAGCGCAGTGCGCTGCGCTGCAATCGCCTGCTGGCGGGTGGCGTCGCCCAGGCCCACCCGGATTTCACGTTCGATGATCTCCGCTTCAATCTCCAGCGCCGCCAGACGGTGAAGACAATCTTCAAGCGCCGCGGGCTGCGCACCCTGGCTGACCGCTACGCGGGCGCAGGCGGTATCCAGCAGCGCCACCGCTTTGTCAGGCAGCTGGCGCGCCGGAATGTAGCGATGCGACAGTTTCACCGCCGCACTGACCGCATCATCCAGCAACAGCACCCGATGATGTTTCTCCAGCGCGCTGACGGTGCTGCGCAGCATCAGAATCGCTTTGGCTTCATCCGGCTCCTGCACCTGCACGGTCTGGAAGCGACGGGTCAGCGCTGGATCTTTCTCGATGTACTTTTTGTATTCGGCCCAGGTGGTCGCGCCAATGGTGCGCAGCTGTCCACGTGCCAGCGCCGGTTTCAGCAGGTTGGCGGCATCACCGGTGCCCTGCTGACCGCCTGCCCCGACCAGGGTGTGGATCTCATCAACAAACAGCACAATCGGCGTCGGGCTGGACTGCACCTCATTGATCAGCGCCTGCAGTCGTGCTTCAAACTCTCCTTTCATGCCGGCACCCGCCTGCAGCATGCCGATGTCCAGCAGCCAGAGCTGCACATCGCGCAGCGGCGCAGGCACATCGCCCGCCGCGATACGCAGCGCGAGGCCTTCGACCACCGCGGTTTTGCCGACGCCCGCTTCGCCGGTCAGCAACGGGTTGTTCTGGCGGCGACGCATCAGGATATCGACCATCTGGCGGATTTCGTCGTCACGTCCGGTTACCGGATCAATGCGGCCTTCACGGGCGCGCGCCGTCAGGTCCTGCGCATATTGTGCCAGCGTGCTGCCACTGGCGGCGGGCGGTGCGCCGCCAGCATCCGCCGGTGCGCTCAGCGCCTGCTGCGCTTCCTTGCTGTTACTGAGCAGCGTGTCGAACTCCGCCAGCAGCGCATCGGCGTTGACGCGGCTGAACTGACCGGAGATGCCTTTCAGCACGCTGGCCAGGTTGAAGGTTTTCAGCATGCCGATCAGCAGATGGCCGCCGCGAATGCGGGTCGCGCCATATTTCAGCGAGGCGTAAACCCACGCCCGTTCAACGGCACTGTCGATATGCTCGGAGAGGTCGGAGACCGCACTGGCACCGCGTGGCAGGCGATCCAGCGCGGCAACGATGTCCTGAGTCAGGGCCTTTTCATCCAGTGAAAAATGTGTGATGACCTGCTGTAAGTCGCCATCCTGCTGCTGCATCAGCTGATGCAGCCAGTGCACCAGTTCGACATAGGGATTGCCGCGCAATTTGCAAAAGGCGGTGGCGCTTTCCAGCGAGGTAAATAACAGCGTATCCAGTTTGCCGAATAGCACGGCACGGCTGATTTCTGACATAGGGGGCTCTCTTCAATGAAAGACGCAGGCTGTGTAACAGGGAAAGCGGCTGGGCTAGCGCGAAGCAGCCTCAACCTCAAACATAAAATCTTCACGATCTTGCGGCTGCGGCGCATGCCCCAGCCAGCTGGTATAGCCGAGTCGGGCAGTTCCACCCAGCGTCACACCCTGTACCTCGTCAGCGGCCAGGATCAGGCTGAGATCCCACTGCATTTCGATGCCGAGGTAGTGACGCACCCAGTCGCGTACTTCACGCGCGCCGGGGGCATCCGGCAGAAAACGGGCATACTGCGCCGCGCTGAGCGGTCCCAGGTGCAGGCGAAAACGGTGCTGCACGTCGCGCACCGCCACGCCGAGAAATGCAGAAGCGCCCAGCCGGGGCATATGGCGTCCCGCGCCCAGTCGGGCCTGATCGCGGCTGTCCAGCGTCAGCCAGTGCGGCAGGTTCTGCGTCAGCCTGACCGGCACGCCAAAGTAGTGGCGCAGAATGCGCACCAGCCCTTCAGCATCGTGGCCGTGGCGGCTGAGGTGACCCACCAGCATCAGCCGGGCGTGGAGGCTGAGCGAGCTGGCCTGCTGCTGGGCCGGTAAACCGATTCCCGCCAGGCAGGCGAGATAGTTCAGGAAGCGACTGTCGTCGGGGCGATCCAGCGACACGGTCGGCTGCGCATCGGCCCAGGCACGATAAAAAAGCAGCGTGGCGCGATGGTGAAACAGGTCAGCAAACGCCGACAGGCTGTGATCCTGATGATGCACGATACGTTCATGCACATATTCGGTCAGATGGGTCGGCAGCGGGCCGTTGGGGCCAAACAGGCCGAAGCTGTAGATGGAGAGCTCATGACGTCCCGCCTCGTCACGCGGCGTGGCGCTGGCGACGGTGGCGGGCGCAAACGCCAGTGACGGCGTCTGACCGATACGCACCGATTCGAACTTCGGCAGCGGCGCACGGCCCAGCGGATAGCGCTGACCGCCCTGCGCATCCAGCCGCCGCAGCAGCTGGAACAGATCGTAGCGCCACGGCGCGGCCATCACCCGCTGCCAGAAATCATCCGGCAGACGGGTGAGCCGGGGCAGCGAAATCACTTTTTCGCCACTCATATCAGCGCTTTCCGGCCCATGCGCGGCGGCCAGTAGCCCACTTCTCCGCGCTGCTGGCTGTTCAGGGTGAACTCCGTGAAACTGTTGAGCGCCACAAGGCGGCCACAGACCCGCTCCAGCACGCTGCCGAACAGCCACGGGCTGGCCCCCGAAAACGCCTGCTCATCCACTTCCAGCGTGATGCTGACGCCGCGCGCAAACACCACCGGACCCGGCTCCGGCACGCGGCGGTTGACCGCGCTGAGCGTACAGTGGCGGATGCCGTCAATCTGACGGGCGACCGGCGCTTCCGCCAGGTTGGCGTAGAGGCTCAGCAGCTGGCGCAGCGCCGCCGCGCCTTCTCCGTCGCTGCTGTCCATCAGGCTGAGGTAGTTCATCTGCAGATGGCTGATCAGCCGCCACGCGGAAAGTCCCTCGGCCAGCGCCGGACGCGGAGGCGTCGGCCCTTTGCACAGCTTCAGCTCCGATACCGGAATGGAGTCCGGCATCACGAAGTTGCCCTGATCCTGCTGCAGCATCAGCGGCAGATCGCGGCTGGTACACATCACGTCAGCGGAGAGATAGCGCACCTCGTCGTGCCACGGCGCGTGATGCTCATCCACCAGCGACAGAAAGACTTCTGAACCGATATAGCCCGTGCGCGTGCCGTAGCGCTGCGCCTGCTCGGACAGCGTACGCTGTTCGCGGCGCAGTGAAAAATAGGCACCGTAATCGCCCTGGTCACCGCTGAAGGTGCTCCAGAACGGACGGAAAACCTGCTCTTCCCGCTTGCCCTCTACCGTAGCGAACAGCCGCTGCACCGAGTGCACCTCATAATCCAGCGGACGGATGTTATCTACCACCAGATGATATTCATGCTGGCTGTCGCTGACCTTCAGGCGCTCGGCGGTTTTCGGAAACAGATTGATGACAGGCGTGCAGTGCAGCGCCAGATGGCTGTGATCGACCACGCTTTCCAGCGCGCTGTCCGCTTTATCGAGCAGAATGATGATGTCGAACGCCATGGCGTTGTCGCAGCGGCGCAGAAACGGGGCCAGCTGGCTCAGGCTGATAAACTGGAAGCGCGCCGGAAAGGCGAAATACTCCTGCAACAGACGATAGCCGTCGAAGTTGCGCAGATCGTCCGGCAGCAGCGCCTGCTCCGGCGCAAAGCCCTGCTGCTGTAACGCGTCATCCGTCAGCACCTGACGCTGTGGCCGCTTCTCAACCGACTGCAGCACGATGCCCACCCGGTGCTGCATCAGCAGCTCCAGCAGTTTAAGCGCCTGGATATCCGGGCCGCTGAGAAACAGCATCAGATCGTCCACGCTGAGCTGACTGAGCGAGGAGATCCCTTCGCAGCTGATGCGGATACGCAGCGCACTGACCGCGCCCAGACCGCCGAGTTTCAGCTCGCCAGAGGGCAGATCGCCGGGCACGCCGCCGAGACTGGCTTCACTGATGCGCAGCGGATGCAGTACCACATCGTGCGCGGTGGTGTAGCTGCAGGTCACGCCGGTTTTTTTCAGGTTCTGGCTCTCCATCATGGTGCCGCGCGGCACGCGAAAGCCCTGCGTGATGTCGCCTTTGCGGCTGTCCGGCGTCAGCTGAGCGATCGCCATTGACGGCGTTGGCGAGAGATAGGATGGCGCAATCATCTCCAGCAGACGCTGCGAGAAACGCGGAAACTCCGCATCCATCTTCAGCTGCACGCGCGACGTCAGGAAGGCAAAACCTTCCATCAGCCGCTCGACATAGGGGTCCGCCACGTCAATGCCGCGCATGCCAAGACGTCCTGCCACTTTAGGGTAGCGCGCAGCGAACTCGGCCCCCATCTCACGCAGGTAGGCCAGTTCACGGTTGTAATAGTCGAGCAGATTGCTGTCCATGATTACCCTGCATCCTGTAGTTCGAAATGGCCGCTCTCCAGATCAACCTGAGTGCGGAACAGAAACGCCAGCGGATAAGGCACGCACCAGAGCCGCCCTTTGATCTCAATCGACAGCACGTTGTGCAGGCTGAGCGAGCCGAGATCGCTGACGCAGCGCACCTGTAAACCCTGCGGCAGGATGCGCGGCTCGAAGTGCAGAATGGCGTTGGTCATTTTGCGCTGCATATCCTGCCATTCGATATCGGAGACGTTCTGCCCGGCCAGCGGTGCCACACCGAAGTTCCAGACAGAGCGCTGCACCTGATCAAAGCCGCTCAGATCCTGCTGGGCTTCGTTGTTGATGGTGTTGAACAGCCACTGCAGATCGCGCAGTACGTGGCGGCGCAGCGTGCTGTGAGTGATCAGCATGCTGTTGTCCGCTTCCTGCTGTTTATCCGGCGCGTTGTCGGTCAGGCGATCCAGTAGCGAGGATTGCAGCTTGTCGCGGGCGGTTAACGCATCACGTTTTTTACGCGCGCGAAAGCCGCCATGCAGCTGGGCATAGCCGTCGTTTTGCGCGCCTGAATCATGGCTCATCGTCGGACTCAACGCTGTCAAACGCGACCTGCTGCAGGCTCAGCAGCGAAAATTCCGCGCTGTCGCTGAGCCACATTTTCTGCCCCTGACCGATGAACTGGTCCGGATCGTCGCCCAGTGGCTGCCATTCGGTGACGCTGGCGCGCAGAAAACGTTCGTCAGATGCCGCCAGCAACGGATAGCGCGCCGGGATCTGGCACACCTGCTCGCTGCCATCAACCAGCTGCACACGCGTGTGACGCCACACCAGATCGGTGACGCTGGCGGGTGCCTGAAACTGCATCTCACGAATGGCGGCAAACGGGATCCAGTAATAACGGCCCTGACTGATAACTTCACACACTGGCCCGAAACGGCTGTCGCCATCCATCAGCCAGTTGAATGCGGTGGCCTGATCCTGCTGCGTCGCGGTGCCGGGATTGGCCGCCGCGAGCTCAAGCGCTTCAGCCCGCAGCGTGCTGCCGCGCGCGACATCACCCGCCGTTTCGGCCTGCAAGGCGGCCAGCAGCGTGTCGCACCAGTGCCAGGCGCTGCCCGGCAGCACCGGGTCGGCCTCGCCACGCAGCACCGCGTCACGCTGTAATTCACCGGCGATCGCCTGTTGCAGCAGATTAACTGTCGGTTGCGCCTGCGGGCTTAACGCCAGCCAGGATTGCAGCTGCGTCTGCGCGCGCGCCCAGTTGCCGGAAAGACAGAGCAGCTGCACAAAGGCGGCCCGCAGGTCAGCATTCGCCGGATTTGCCTGAATCTGGCGGGTCACGTCAGCGAGCGTCTCGCCGAGGGTGGCGCTGGCCAGGCGGTGTTGTAAGGATTCCATGCAAACTCCTTTTGCGTCAGTTAAGGGTGCGGTAGACCGCAGCGGCGGGATCTTTCAGTTCAGGATGCAGTTTTTCCACCAGCTGCACGCTCAGCGCGGCATCGCCGCTGATCCACGGCGACCAGACTTTACGGACTTCCTGCAGACGCGCCTGCAGCGCACTCTGATCGGCCGCTTCGCTGACGGGCATCTGCACTACCACCTGACGCGTTGCCTGCCAGCCGTTAAAGCGGTTGCTGAACGGCAGAATCAGCCAGCTATCCGGGGATTTTTCATTGCTCAGCACCATGCGTTCACTGTTGACCGTGGTGATGTGCAGTTCGGCTGTGGGCGACTGATTGCTCAACCCCATCACCGGAAAACCCTGCAGGAAGGTCACGCCGACTGCCGCAGGAGCGCCGTTACCCTGTTGCGTCAGGCGGCTGTGTCCGCTTAGCCAGCCATCCGAACCACAGATCAGCCCCTGATTTGCCGGAACAAACAGCGCGCTGCCCTGTGCCGGGTGCTGCCACCAGGTACGGAAATGGCAGCCATCCAGCAGACTGAATTGCAGCCACGGCGACGTGTCAGCCTGAGCGGCGTTGCGTAGTGCGTCTGCGGGGACCGCTGTAGCCGTCGGCTGGACCGGCTGCGTCGCGGGCGGCGTCACCACGGTTTTCCACTGCTGCGCACGGGCGGCGCTGCCAGTAGCAATTTCACTCCCCTGCGCATCGGTCAGTTGCCAGTGCAACTGTTGCAGCGGTTTACACTGCGACGCCATCAGTCCGGCAACGCGGGGCAGAAAATCTTTCAGCACCGCGGCGTTTTTTTCGCCCAGCGTGACGATGCGCAGGTTAATGGTGCTGTTACACCAGCTCGACAGCTGATTGTTTTTTACGTCATCAATCCAGACATCCAGTTTCTGTGCCGGGGACTGTACGATGCGATAGTTTTCAGCATAAGCGTGCGTGCTGAGCAGCAGCGCAGCCAGACCCAGTAATCCATATTTCATGTTGGCGTTCTCAATCTCGCAGAGGGAAGAACTGCGCCGCTTCAGAGAGCGAGTGCAGCAAGGTGGTGTCCTGAGGTGATCCAATCCAGACGGCCAGCGCACTGAAATTATCCTGCTGCCCCTGATCCGGCTGATCGTTCCTGATGATTTGCTGCATCAGCGTCAGCCACTCTTCCGGCGTATTCACCATGTGCAGCGACTGCTGCATCTGTTCCAGCGTCACGCCGTGCCAGAAACCATCGGTACAGAGTAAAAAGGCGTCGCCATCTTCAATCCCGACCACCTCGCTGTAGCTGGCGTCGCGCTGCTCATCGCCCATCCCCAGCGCAAAATAGAGCAGATTGCTGTTGATGCCTTCGGTGCGATGTCCGGCATCTTTCATCTGCTGCACCAGGCTGTGGTCGGTGGTCACGAGATAGAGATAGCCGCGACGGAACAGATAGAGGCGGCTGTCGCCTGCATGGGCCCAGCAGGCCAGATGGTAGTCGCGGTCAATAAACAGGCTGACCAGCGTAGTGCCCATCCGGCTGTGTTCGCTGCTGGCTTTCTGCTGCTGACGGATGGCGTGATTCGCCTGATTGACGTAGTTACGAATCGACTGCGCATTGAGATGCGCATCGCCATCAAACGCCTGCAGCAGGCTGCTGCGGGCAATCGATGCCGCGATGTCCCCGCCGGGAAATCCGGCCACACCGTCGCAGACCACAAAGCAGGCCGAGCGCTTACCGATGACATCACCGATCTGATCCTGGTTACTGGCGCGATCGCCCTGATTCGACGTCGAGGCAATAGTGATATTCATGCGTCATCCGTGTGGGTTTGTGAGTCTTTGTACTGATTAACTTCCAGGTCATAGGCGTGCAGGAACGCTTCGCCGAACAGGGTGTGGAAATCGTCTTCGATCTCGCCTGCCGTCTCGCCGTAGCGCTCAACAAAATGCTCCCAGAGCGCCGCTTTACGGCTGCCCGGCAGGCCGATACGTGACACCGATCCCGCCTGACGCGCCTCCTCCTCCAGCTGCTCCGGGTTAAAGGATTGCAGCATTGAGGCGATGATGGCGCGGATACCGGCGATCATGCCCAGCTGGTGCGCCTGCAGATCGATCAGCGCATCACGCACAGCCTGACGCGGCGGCATAAAGCCCGGCATCCGGCTGCCAAACATCTGCATTAAGACGGTTTTGCCCGAAGGCAGTAGCTTGAACGGGTTGTTGGCGTCGTCGAGGATCACCGTCATGTCAGCCTTTACCCCGCGCTTGAGGATCGAACGCGATGAGAGCAGCGCCACCGTGCCCTGCGAAAACATGCTCAGCATCTGCCCGAATTGCAGCATTTGCTCACGGTCAAATTGCGGCGTCGGCTGCAGGTCGCGCAGACCCATTCCCTCCAGCAACGCATCCAGTAGTTCGCCCTTGAGGGCATCACCGCTGCTTTCGCTGGGTGTCGTCGGGTGCGCAGCGGCGGCATGATGGCGACCGGAAGCTACGGGATCGATGCGCAACCGCCCTTTCGGCGTCGGGGATGGCGTACGCTGTACCGCCTGCGGCGTGGGCAGCGTAATTCCGCCGTAATCGATCTGTGGATTTACCGCGTCAGACTGGCCGGGCAGTTCCTCGTCAATCAGCGGTGTCTGCTGCTGTGCCTCAGGGTGAGGCTGGCTGTGAGTCTCATGCTGTGATTCGTCGAAGCTGAACAGCGGTGAGTGATCGGTGTCGGTCAGGCTGGCGGGATCCTGCTCCGATGGACGTGCGGCCATCGGCTCATTTTTTGCCACCGGTTGAGGTGGCACATGCAACGTGGCCGGTTTCGGCGTCGTCAGCTCCGGCTGCGCCAGCGGCACCGCGTTGCCCATCAATAGACCCAGCGGATCATCATGGTTGCGCGCATCCGTGCTGCTCTCGCCGTCAAACAGGCTCAGCGGATCAAGTTCAGCGGCAGGCGTTTCAGCCTGCGGTGGCGCCGTGTTTTGCTGAGCAGACAGCGTGCTTGGCGTCCGGTCGTCAAAAATACTCTGCTGCCCGAACAGCGCATCGCCTTCATCAAACAGGCTGCTGTTTTTTGGCTGCTGCCCATAATCCAGCGGCGCATCGTTAATCAGCTGAGCCAGCGGATCTTCCGGATTTCGGTCAGGACGAGCGGGCGCAGTCAGCGGATGGGCCTCAGGCATCTCTGGCGCAGCTTTGCGTTTAGAGAGATCGTCCGAAATCGAAAACTCTTTCGCCAGGCTGTCCCAGATTTCGCTGGGAATGGCGGCGGTGGTGCTGGCTTTTTCCGCTGCCGGTTCGCGAGCGGGTGCTACGGACTGCACCGGCTCAGGACGCGGAACAGCCCTTTCACTCTGCGGCTGCTGCGCACTGTTGAGATCGCTGACCAGCAATTGGTAATCATCGATGCCCAGTATGTCTCCATCCTGCAGCTCAACCTGACGTCCGCGTTCCAGCGGAATATCGTTGAGTAACACGCGCGTCACATTGCCACGGTTGGTCAGGCGACATTCGCCATTTGCCGTGATGTGCACAATCGCCTGCAGGCGGGAGAGTGTGCGATCGTCATCCGGCAGCACCAGATTATTATCCACACCACGACCAATGGTGCCGCCGGGCGGGAAGAAATCACAATGAGTTTGCGGCGGCTGTTGGCCGGGTTTAGTCGTTATTATCGTAAAGCGCATAACGGATTCCTGCGGTTAGCGGTTCGGCATCTATACCGCGCACCTCTCGGGGAAAAGCGCGGGGTATAGGGAGCGGGAGGTTTTAATTTTGGGAGTTGTTTTTATCTTAAATAATAGTGGCGATAAATTTATTAATTAAATTAACAGAGCAACTGCTTAATAAATTAAATGCATTGCATTACAGCTTATAAATTTTTCGAATTAAAATGGCATAACGTTAATACGGAAAAGAATAGGCATTGATTTTATATAAATAAAAAATGATTGGCCTGTATGAATTTCATTTAAACAAGATCATCTGGTGGCAATAAGGCTTTGGCCTGATACTGCACCACAACATTCACCATCCACTATAAAGAGTGTGTCAGGCCGGGAAAGAAATGAGCCAGAGGCATAATCAATAAGGCAACTGCTTCAGAATCGCGGTGCGTTCCTGATCGAGACGGTCAATACAGAAATTTATGGCACTCACATAAGCATCGCTGCCTTGTTCAGCGGCATAGGCTTCAAGACCGCACTGACTATCACGGTATTTAAGCCAGTTACGCTGAGTATCAACAAAGGCGCTTCTGTACTGGCTTGACTCCTCACCATGGCCCTTATAAATTTTCTCAATTCGAGCCTTCGCAGCCTTGTACTCTTTATTTAAATTCAGCTCTGACTCTGTTTTATTTTTTTCTGCACATTCATTAACTTCCTGAACGTTATTTCCCTTTGAGCAATCACTCATCGCGTGGACGAGGGGAACGTAAATAACTGAGACACACAGCAACAAAGAAAAATAAGTTCTCATTAAAAACCTCACCTGAAATAACACACCTATGTCTGAGAACAAGTGCAGAATCAATATGCAATAATTTTTATAAACGATGTTATTTAATCACCCCAAGATCCCGAGCAATAACTTTACTTTTAAAGGTAACGATATAATCCCAGAGGCCGTTGCCATTCTGGCTTGGATAAAAAGAATAATCATACTGGCCGTTGGTAAAGCGATAACCCCGGAAGTCGCAGACGTCAGGACAATTTGAATTTATCGTTTCACCTTTAAGAGATATCGATGAATTGTCTTTTACTCTGGTTGACTTAAGCGAAACATCATCACAGGTGACGTTTCCTTCATCACAACCATATTCAATATCCGCTTTGAATATTTTTCCTTCAAAGTGTGAAACTGACTTCGCCAAAACAAATGAAGGTGAAACTAAAAGCACTATCATAATCAAATGACTTACTTTCTTCATCATGTGGCAAGTTCCGTATAAGAGTAATTTACATTATACTGCTCAACTACAGGTTTAATTATCGGCTTCATTTAACTAAACATATTCTCTTTTGAAAATTCGCTGCTGATGTTTAGCGCTGCATCAACTTTTAATTCCCCTAAAAATAAACGCTATTTCTTATACTTATTGTAGAGCGCCTCGGCATCCTGACCTTGGGAAAGCAACGTGCATTTCATCATATTGAAGTTTCCTGTGACCGAGCCAGTCAGGTTCATCTTCAGATACGCATTGATTAACTTATCACCATCACTGAATGCTTCAACAGGGAGATGACTTACCTCTAACCAGGCTGACGCGCTTTTAAATGCATCATCGGTGAAAGCCTTGTCAGTCGCAGCTTTTCCTGCACAACGGTTCAGAAGCCAGTTGCTGAAAATCTCCGGTTGCTTAAAGGAGTCTGGCGCCGGTGGCGTTATCGCCAGCGCCGCAGGAGATAAAGTCAGAGCAAATAACATCAGGAATTTTTTCATTTCAGTATCCACAGGGAGGCAACATCAGGAACAAAACCACCATTTTCTGCGCCACCCAGGAAGTGACAGGTATCAGAGCAGATATTGATATTCCAGAGTGTCACGTGCCCTCAGGCTTTGATGCAGCCATTTCCATCAACATAGTTAAGTACTGAGTGGTTATAAAAACTTATTAATAACTTCAATTATATGCATAAACGAAAATTGCCATAAAAACAGCCCAGGTAAATGTCAAAATAAATGTAAGCTGGTAAAGATTGAGTGTCTTTTCCATCCACACCATATTTTCTTTGGGTTGTTTCTGTACAAAATCATAGGCCTTAGCGCTGACATTTTCCGTTTTAGAAAAGCGCATTTTCCGCCCCTTTCTGAGATTCATGAAAAATGCTATTTTTTGATAGTTAGCATAAAAACCTAAATGATTTGCAACTTTCGTAGTCAAATCTAATTGCAATCCAGCACTCTGATAACGATTGATAAAATCCTGATACGCTTTTTTATTAATTCTAAAGAACCACGCAGCGTAGACATGCAGAAGAATAACCAACACAGATAAAATTAAACTGCCATACATAAAAAATTCATACAAACTCATAAAATTTTATCCATCAAAATACCTGCCCCTTTTTCACCCAACTTAGCAGAGCCATAACCGCCTACAGCGGATCCGACTATTCCACAAGCTAACGCACCTATGCCTCCGGTTGCAACTCCCAGTGCTACGCATGCAGATGTTGCGAGGGTTGCAGATGCCGCACCCCCTAAGATAGCTGCAGTCGTGCTTGCTGCAAACTTAGAATACTCTTTAACCGCCACTTTAGAGCATTCACCTTCTCTTTCTTTCGTACAGCTGTGATAAACCTCATTAGTTGTATTCACAGCACTAAATCCTATCGAAACCCATCCACCCATTTTCATAAATTTTGCAGCTCTGGCTGCACAATCTACATAGGTCGAGTAACCCCGTATTGTGGCGGTTCCCGCAGTTTCCCAGTCATGAATGATTGAGGAACTGGAAAGGTTTAATGCATGTTTGATCTTGTCATAGGGCCGCAGGTTTAAAACGAGTCGGGATAAACGGTTCAACAGCAATTCAAGTTCACCAAACAACCGTCGGCGCTCGATAAAAAACTGTTGCCCAAACAATGTTCCTGATGTCAGGTATTGGTTACGGTAGGCGGTTTCAATAGCAACGAGTTTCTTGCCAATTTCGTTAAAATATTTTTCTCCCGCATCGCCTATAAGACCTGAGGCTTTATCCATAAAATTGGTAATGGCAGCAATGGAAGCATAATGGCGGTTGAAGAAATCAGCCTCATCAACGGTCAAATGAGTGACACTATTATTGGTTCTGGATTTAGCCTCTTCCAGAGTGCGCATGGCTGCAGGATGATTGTTACCATTCGGATCGGCAACTATCAAAATCTGACCTGGTTTAGCCCATGCAACATCGGCATTTAATTGCAAAAAGTAGTCTGCGGCAGACATATTGCGCGTGCCATAGAGCCACATTGCCTGCTCAGTCAGTCTTCCCGGACGCTGGACAACGCAAAACCCAGGCTCAATTGGATTTCTTTCAGCCATAAAAACCTCCTTTTGCAATTAAATGTTTGAAACGTATAACTACTGCATCCATATCGTTCGATGTTCATGAAAATACGCCTCCTGTTCGGAGGCGTATTTTATTACGCTTCTTTGTTGCCTTTGATGTCCCAGCCGGCGCTGCTCTCTGCGCCTTTGCCGCCGGAAGAACTCTGCTCCCAGTACTGCTGCTTCACTTTAGAAGCCTGGAAGGAGTAGGTCATTCCCAGGGTGTCGCCGTTGTCGGAGCCATTGTAATTCACAGCGGTCACCAGAACGTCTTCCAGGGTAATGCGTGCATACTCAACCTGAGAGCCACCTGCTTTACAGATTGAGAGTTCAACTTTAGCGAGGTGTTTACCGCTTGCGCAGTTCTTCAGCAACGCCGTGGTGGATTTGTCGATCAGTGCATTGACGTGCAGGTCGTTGAAGTTAACCTTACCGGCGCCGCCGCCGCCGCCAACAGACATATTACCTGGCTGAGAAGCACCCCATGAGAAAGAGGTGATATCAGTCCAGCCAGAGTGGTTAGAGTCTTTAGACTCGCCGGTGACTCCGTCAACCTTCATAAACATATCAATAGCCATTATCTTTCACTCTTTATTGGTTGAGATTATTGCTTTCAAAAAAGCAAGGATATGGCAAAAAGAAAAGCATGGGGCTGAATAAAACAGTCCATATTTTACCTTTGCCTTGCTTCTGAAATATCGTCATAAACCATATTTCAGACGTCGTATTGCCAGTTATTTAACCAGGCAAAAATCAGTATGCGTTTTTCATGGCGAGGCCAACATCGATAACCTGATACCCTGCTGCATCCCGCGCTTTCAGGTGGTCATTTCATAGACAGAATCCTGGCCGATAGTTTATAGTAGGCAGGCGCTTAAAAAGTTCACAGAAGGAATGAACATGAAAAAGATCATCTCACTTTTCCTGATAGTCGTGTTGTCGCTGCTCTCTCTTTACGCCATCGCTGATATTATTGGTTCGATATATCTGGTTGCTCGCTATGAAGAATTTACTCTCTCTTCTTCCGGTCTCATTGCCGGTAAAATTCTCTTTACCGCTGTCTGCCTGGCCTTTGTTTTTATTTTAATTAAAATAGCGCGCAGAAAGCCGGTTAATTAATTTGCTTCAACTTTTCTGCTACGGCATAAAGCGATATTGACGCCATCCATAGAAACATTAACCAGAACTGCGTTAACAATTTTTCCTCGCACTACAATACTCCAGTGAGAAAAGCTAAGAACCTGCACAGATTATTAAAATAAGAGAAGAAATAAATACCAGAAGATAATGCAGCAGGTGCAGAGCTGACTTTTTAAGCATCCTGTCATCCTCCCTGACTTTTACCTCAGCAACCTTTCTATCAGGCATCAGGCGCAAAACCCTTTCGCGCCTGATAACCCTGCGAATCAGCCCTTACGCATTATCATTTTTCAGCGACGGCAGCTTAGAGACCAGACGCAGAGAAACCGTCAGACCTTCCAGCTGGTAGTGCGGACGCAGGAAGAATTTCGCGGAGTAATAGCCAGGATTATCCTCCTGCTCTTCCACATTCACCTCGGCAGCCGCCAGCGGCTTGCGTGACTTGGTCTCCTGCGAGGAGTTAGCCGGATCGCCATCGACATAGTTCATCACCCAGTCGTTCAGCCAGCGTTCCATTTCATCACGCTCACGGAAGGAGCCGATTTTGTCGCGCACGATGCACTTCAGGTAGTGCGCGAAACGGCAGCAGGCGAACAGGTAAGGAAGACGCGCGGCCAGACGGGCATTGGCGGTGGCATCAGCGTCGTGATACTCCATCGGCTTCTGCAGTGACTGCGCACCAATAAAGGCAGCGAAGTCAGAGTTTTTGCGATGTACCAGCGGCATAAAACCATTTTTCGCCAGTTCGGCTTCACGACGATCGCTGATGGCGATTTCGGTCGGGCACTTCATATCCACGCCGCCGTCGTCGCTCGGGAAGGTGTGGCACGGCAGATTTTCCACTGCCCCACCCGACTCCACGCCGCGTATTGCGGTGCACCAGCCATACTCTTTGAAGGAGCGGTTGATGTTGGCGGCCATCGCGTAAGCCGCATTGCTCCACGTATAGTTGCCATGATCGGAACCATCGGTCTGCTCTTCAAAGTCAAAGCTGTCGACCGGGTTGGTACGGATGCCGTAAGGCAGACGCGCCAGGAAGCGCGGCATCACCAGACCCAGATAGCGTGCATCTTCCGACTCACGCAAGCTGCGCCAGGCAGCATATTCAGTGTTCTGGAAGATTTTGGTCAGATCGCGTGGATTCGCCAGCTCCTGCCAGGACTCCATCTGCATCACTTCGGGCGCGGTGCCGGTGATAAACGGACAGTGCGCGGCTGAGCCGATACGTGCCATCTCACCCAGCAGCTCAACATCCTGCGGGCTGTGGTCAAAGTAGTAGTCGCCCACCAAGCAGCCAAACGGCTCGCCACCGAACTGACCATACTCTTGTTCATAAATTTTCTTGAACAGCGGGCTTTGATCCCAGCCGGCACCCTTGTAACGCTTCAGAGTACGACCCAGCTCCTGCTTGGAGATGCTCATAAAGCGGATTTTCAGCATCTCGTCAGTTTCAGTGTTGTTCACCAGATAGCTCAGGCCACGCCAGGCGCTTTCCAGCGACTGAAACTCCGGATGGTGAATAATCTGGTTCACCTGCTGCGACAGCTTTTCGTCGATCTCCGCGATCAGCGCCTGAATGGTGCGATAGGCATCGCTGGAGACGGTAACGGTGTTCTCCAGCGCCTGCTGCGCCAGGGTTTTCACCGCGCTTTCGACCGCGGCACGCGCCTGATCGCTTTTTGGCCGGAACTCTTTATTCAGCAGCGCGCTGAACTCATCCTGACTGAAACTGGCTGCGCCCTGCGACTGCGGTTGTTGTGAAGTCTGCGTCATGCCTGCGGCTCCTTACCTTCAGTGGCCTCATCCTGCTTTGGCAGATGGGTCAGGGCCTGCAGCAGCGTAGGATCCTGCAGCACCTTACCAATCAGCTCTTCCGCGCCGTTTTTGCCATCCATATAGGTCAGCAGGTTTGCCAGCTGGGTACGCGCTTCCAGCAGCTTGCTCAGCGGCTCCACGTTGCGGGCCACCGCGTCCGGCGAAAAGTCATCCATGCTGTCAAAGGTCAGATCGATGTTCAGCTTGCCTTCGCCATTCAGGGTATTGTCTACCTGGAACGCGGCGCGCGGCTTCAGTGCTTTCATGCGCTCATCGAAGTTGTCGATGTCGATTTCCATGAATTTACGATCATCAATGCCTGGCTGTGGCTCCAGCGGTTTACCCACCAGATCCGCCAGCACGCCCATTACAAACGGGAGCTGGATTTTGCGTTCCGCGCCATAAATTTCCACGTCATACTCAATCTGAACGCGAGGCGCGCGATTGCGGGCAATGAACTTCTGCCCACTGGATTTGCTTGTTGCCATGGTTTTCTCCATACATGATGCGCGGATAAAGTGTCACAGCAGGCGCGCAGGTCCCGCTGAGTGTGTGTGCGTCACGCCTGCTTAATCGCGACGTCCGAAAATGGTTTCCAGCTGATGTACGCCGTCGGGTGCCAGTTCGCGGATGATCTCCAGAAAGTCGCGCTCGATTAAGCGCTGTACACGGTCGATCATCAGCGGGGCCGGATGACTCGGCTCATGCTGGGTGAAGTAGAGCTTCACTTTCTCCAGCATCAGCTGCGCGTCGGCGCGGGAACTGATCTGCACCGTGCGCCAGTCAGCGGCAGCGCGCGGGCTGGCTGGTGCAGGCGATGCCGCGGTTTCTGCGGGCTGTTCCACGGCGGCTGTGGGGATCAGCGCATTGAGATCGGTGGCCTGGCAACGTTCAGCGATCAGCGCAATCTGTCTGCGCAGCTGTGTGAGCTCCGGCACCGCGGCTTCGCCCAGTCGTTCGGTCACGGTTTCGCAGATGGTCTGCAGCCGCTCATGAATCTGCAGCACCGCCTCAATACCAGGCTGGTCGCCGCGCGCCAGTTCGTCGATCAGACGCGGCAGGCCGCCAGGATAGTCCGCGACTTCGGTTTTACTGCCGTCGCACAGGGCGGCCGCATCGCGCAGCGTGATGCCGTCAGAGGGATAGCGCAGCAGCCAGCACTGACGTACCGCGCCGCTCAGATCGGTTTTGTCACCCAGCAGCGCCAGCGCATTAATGCGGTAGAAGGGATCCTGCTCGCCGAACTCCTCCAGCCGGGGCCACAGCGGCTCCCAGTAGAGCAACAACGCCTGTTCAATCAGCTTCAGGCCCTGGGCATAGCCCGGCAGCCCTTTCAGTTCGGTCCAGGCGTGGGTCAGCGCCAGCATTACCCGCAAATCTTTGCTGCGCGCCAGCAGCGCTATCGCCAGCTTCTCGACTCTGTTCCAGTCGGCCGGCTCTGCCGGAATGATGGTATTGCCAAACTGCTGCTCCGCTTTACCGGCGCTGGCCTGCTCCATCGCCTGAAAATCAGCGTGGTACTCCAGGTTATCGCCGCCGGGATTGTCCTCGCTGACCGGAGCCAGCAGAGCCTCTGTATTCATCGTCATGCGTGTCGCCTCAGGATTCAAACATCGGGGGATAAAGTCCGTTTCGTCCCGGCTTTGCCCCACCGGCCGGATCAAACAGCAATGAAAAGAGCTGGGCGGTAAAATTACCGCTGTGGACCTGGGTATAAAGCGGGAAACCGTCGCTTTGATTGGTCCACCAGAAACTGGTGTAGAACTGCGGGTCGAAGTTCTCGCCCGGCAGTGTCCAGTTCAGCGTCGAAGGGGTATCGCCATGCCCGATGACGTTGAGAATGTCTGACGTCTCGTCCGACTCCTGCGGCGGCTGCGGCTGAGGAATGCTGATCAGCGCCTGATCCAGCTGCTCCGGTGACCCGCCGCCCTGCACCACCCGCAGCAGCGTGTTGCCCACCTGCTGATACCACTCGCCGGAGCGCGCCAGCAGGGCTGGCGACCACTCGGCGGGCGTGAAGTGGCGCAGTGCGCAGAGTGGGTAGTTACGGCCCACGCTGTCACGCGCGGCAATCAGGCAGCCCATCTGAATCAGCTGGCTGCCCAGCATCGGCGGCACCACAAAATTCCAGACCGGCGCGTTAAGGAACGGGCGCGACGGGGCGTTATCACTCTCCTGACTGCTCTGCCAGTGATGCAGGCCCACCTGAAACCAGCTGGACCATTGGCGATAGAGCACGTCCGGGAAGCGGCGCTTCACAAAGTCACCCGCGCTGGGCACTTTGCCGTACCAGCAGGGTGCAGCGTAATGAGTCATTGTCGGGTCCTGTTTCAGGGGCAGCTAAAGCCGGGAAGCTGGAACGGGTTACGAATGCTGCCAGGGGTGAACGACAGCGTGACCTGATGACCGTCCACGCTGAAACTCGCTTCGCGGGTCAGGCCGCCTGCCGCTGTCAGCCGGGCGCGGTCAAAGAAGCGATTGAGCGCCCAGGGACCGCTGGTGACCAGCGTGGAGGTGGTGCCGTTGGTCAGACCCAGCTGCATCCGCACCTGGCTGGTGCCGCCGGGGCCGGGCCAGCTGACCATCTGTACCGCCTGCGGTCCGTGGCTGTAGCGTAAGATCTGCCCATCCACATCCAGCGTCAGGTTAAGGATGTCGTTATCCATTTTTACCGTGCGCAGCGTGACGCGGAAGCCGGGCGTGGTCGCACCGTTGGCAAAGAAGGCATCGCGGATTGACTGCGCCTGCTGGAAGGGCCGCAGCAGGGCTTCGCCTCCCGGCAGGGTTTTACCGTCAATGCCCGGCGTAAAGCGCCACGCCGCGTTGGTGGTGTCGACTTTGCTGGCCAGGTTGTCGCGGAAGAAGCTGTCCATCATGCCGCTGCCGGGTGCAAACATCCGCGCCAGATCGTCTGGTGTGACCTCACTGCGCGCAGAGCGAACCAGCGGATAACGACCGGCGATCGCCTGGCGGCAGAAACTGCCCACTTCCATGGTGATGCGTTTGCGGACGTTATCCATATCGCGGCGCTGTGCGTCGCTGCTGGCACCCACCGCCATGCTGGAAACCATGTTCTGCAATGAACCCGGCAGACGGCCGGCACTGGCCTGCAGACGACTGATGGCATCGCTGGCCGGTGGCGGCATCCCGCTGTTCGCCGCATCCTGCACGGCGGTGAGGTAGCGATAGAGATCGTCAATCTGATGCAGGAAGTCATCCACCGCCAGCACCTTACTGCCCTGTTGCAGCGGCTGGGCCAGCTCCAGAACCGGCGCAAAGTGCAGCGCGACGGCCTGCTCCGGGGATGCCTGGGTAGCGGCCTGTCCGCGCGCGGCACTGGCCTCGGGCGAGGTAAACAGCGCTTCAAGGGTGCGGGTGGCGCTGTTATCCGACGGCTTTGCTGCCTGCGCGGTTTTCTCATCTGGTTGCGCCCGGTTCAGCGTCAGCAGACCACCGAGGTTGATCACCAGCTGGCGCAGCGGCGAATGGTTGCCCGACAGCAAACGGGCGGTGTTGATGCGTTGCGACAGATCGGCGCTGCTGTTGAGCTGAATATCGCTGAGGAACTGCTCCCACTGGCGGATGTAGTCCTGCACGTAGAGCTGGCGCACCGCAAGATCCGTCTGCTCACTTTTCTGCTGCGGCGCCGCGCCGCCCAGCACCCAGAGATCGTCCTGATACAACGCCTGGGTCACCGGGGCAATCTGCTTATCCACGTGCTGCCAGTAGCCATCCGGCGTATAGAGACCCGCCACACCGTCATTGACCGATTTACCGCTTTTGCGGGAAAACACCAGCTCGCTCTGGGGACCACCCAGCGCCGCCAGCGTCACCGGCTGCAGGCTGTCATCGCGTTGCAGCAGGCGCTTCAGCCGTCCATAGACGCGCTGTGACAGCGGCATCTGATTAATCAGCGCCTGCTCGCGCTTTACCAGCGCTTCATCCTTCGCATACGGCGACGAGTGAATCTGCGTCTCCAGCAACTGTTGCAGGTGCCACGCCAGCTGTTTCACCTGCTGCTGGGTGACGTTCTGCGGCAGTTCGCGTGACAGGTTGAGCATCAGCCACGCCTGCAGGAATTTGCCATCGTAGTGCTTTGGCTGATAGAGCATCTGATACGCCTTCAGCGCTTCATAGCTGTAGTCAGCATCACTGCCGTTGTCATTACGCAGCCAGCGGGTGATGTTCTGCGCCACCTGCGGCAACAGCAGCTGTTTCAGTGCCTTGTCGTAGAGTGCGCGGGTGGCATCGCTGACCTCGGTGCCGCGATAAAGCCCCATGCGGCGCGTCAGCGGCGGTGCTTCCAGTGAGAAGTCGGCGCTCTCCGGCAGGTGCAACAGAGTGTTGAGATAAGGCACCAGCGCAAAGAGATCGCCATTGACCTGCTGCTGAAGCTGATCGCCCAGTTGTTCAACCTGCGGCGCTTTAGCGGCCATCTCCTGCAGATAGGCTTTGTTTTTACTGTAGCTGGTGAGCCACAGCGCCCCGGCCACCAGCAATATCAGCAGCAGCGCCAGATAACCCGACCAGAGTCCGGCGCGGTTGCGCAGCTCCCACCAGCGGTTGCTGCCCGCCAGACCGGACTCCTGGAAAATCACATTTTCCAGCACCCCTTTCAGGAAGAAGCTCTGCCCTTTGTTCTGCGGGATGGGCGACTCTTTATCGACCTTATCCCAGCTTCCTGACTCGCCAGCCTGCTGCCCCGGCAGATTCAGTGCGCGGTTTAGCTCGCCCATCACCCGGTCAAACGGCAGTCCCTCCTGGGTGCCGCTGGCAAAGTAGATACCGCGCGGCGCGAACTGGGTTTCAAAATCGGAGCGGGCAAACAGCGTATCCAGCGCGTCTGCCAGCAACGGCCGCAGCGCCGCAAACTCCTGCGGGAAGAGATAGCTCTCTGCCCGCGCCTGCGCGTCGCTTTCCGTCAGCAGCCGATCGGCCAGTCCGGCATCCAGACGCTGTTGCAGCAGGGAATACTCCTGCTGGAACTGGTTATTAAGTTCGAAATCGGCGGCGGACGCCTTCGCCCAGGGAAAGGTGAATCCCCAGATTTGTTCACGCTGCGCTTTATCCAGCGAAGCAAAGTAGCTGCGGAACCCTTTGAGCAAGTCCGCTTTAGTGACCAGCACATAGACCGGGAAACGGATGCCGAGACGATCGTGCAGCTCCATTAACCGCTGACGCAGTGCCAGCGCCTGATTACGCAGCGCCTCGGGCGACTGCGACAGCAGGTCGGAAACGCTCAGCGTGACGATGACGCCGTTGATCGGCTGACGTCCGCGATATTTACGCAGCAGGTCGAGAAAATGATGCCATTCGCTGGCATCACGCTCCTGCTGACTCTCCTGGGTACTGTAGCGCCCGGCGGTATCGAGCAGCACCGCGTCATTGGTGAACCACCAGTCGCAGTTGCGGGTGCCGCCAATGCCGCGTAGCGCCGACTTGCCGAATTTATCTGCCAGCGGAAACTGCAGGCCCGAGTTGACCAGCGCGGTAGTTTTACCGGCACCGGGCGCGCCAATGATCATGTACCACGGCAGCTGATAGAGATACTGACGGCCAAAGCGCTGTGCCCAGAACGGCGTGCCCTTGCTGCTGTGGCGCTGGAAGTGCGCCTTTTTCAGCATGTCAGTGGCTTCGGAGAAACGCCCTGCCAGCACCTGCTCTTCACTGGTCAGGCGCTGACGATCGGCTTCCGGCGCATCGCTTTTGCCGGTTTCAAGGCTCGACATCAGCTTGCGATTGAGCCAGATGTTATAGAGCCGCGGAATCGCCTGGCCTAAGCCCCATACCAGATAGAGCAGCGCGATACTGATAATGCGGTTCTGCTCCGGCTCAAGCGGGCGCGAATCGACGATTGAGAACACCGGGCCAATTACCCAGATGATAAAAGAGAGCGCGGTAATGCCGACAAAGCCCCACGCGAGGCGGCTGGTCAGCACCGCAAACAGAATATTCAGCATGGATCAGTTCCCTCTCGCCAGGCCGTTGAGTTCGGCATGCGTCGCATCCGGCGCCACCAGCAGGGTAATTTCAACACGACGGTTACGTGCGCGATTTTCTGCGCTGTTATTAGGCACCAGCGGATTGCTTTCACCGCGCCCTTCCGCTTTCACCCGTGACGGCTGCGCCAGCTGCTGTTGCAACAGGGTCTGTACTGACCGGGCACGCGCCAGCGAAAGCTCAAAGTTGGAGGCGAAGCGGGCACTGCGGATCGGCACGTTATCGCTGTAGCCAATCACCTGAATCTGGCCGCTGACATTGTTCATGGCGGCAGCGATGCGCTGGATTACGTCGGTGTAACGTCCGCGCACCTCGGTGGCCGCCGAGGCAAATAGTCCGTCCCCTTTCAGCGTCACCACGCTGCGGTCCGCTTCGTCACGCACCGCTACCAGCCCGGCATCAATTTCCGGTTTCAGGAAAGCGCGCAGGTTCAGCGTGGCGGGCGGTGGGGGCGCAGGGTTGCCGATCTTCACTTCCGGCAGCGCCGTCTGATAGATACGGGCCAGTACCGGCGAGGTGTAATCGCCGAGACGCCAGTTGAGCACGATGTAGAACAGACAGGCCGCCAGCCCCGCCACCGCCGCACAGGCCCACAGCGGGATCATTGGCCGCCACAATTTGCGCAGGACCGGCTGATCGGTGGGATGCGGAGACAGCGCCGCTGCATAATTGCCACGCACGCTTTTGATCATCTGCAGCAGGCGCTGTTTGATAGTCTCCAGCTGCGAGCGACCGTTGTCCAGCACCCGGTAGCGTCCTTCGAACCCCAGCAGCAGGCAGAAGTAGATCAACTCCAGCATCAGAATGTGGCGTCTTGGGTTCTGCGACAGCTTAGCCAGCAGCTGAAAAAACTTTTCGCCGCCCCAGGTTTCATTGTGAAAGGTGACCAGCAGACCATTGCTGGTCCAGACGCCGCGGCTGCCCCACGGCGTCAGCGCCGCCGCCTCATCCAGCGCGGTACAGAGACAGTATCGCGCACCGATGATCACTTCATAGCCCAGGCCTGACTGCTGGCAGCTCAGCTCGAAGCGCCGAATCTGATCGATCAGCTGCTGACGCAGCTGCGCCGGGTCTTCATGTGATACCGAGTGACGGATTTGAGGAATGGCGTTAATCAGGGGGTTGGCCGCCGCGACCAGCACATTCTGATGACTGGCCTCCGGCGCAAGATCGCTGTGTGATTTTTGTTGTTCCTGCATCATGCTGCGTGCTCAGTTTATGATTCTGACTGACTACGAATGGCCCAGAACTCCATGTTCAGACCTGGAAACTCACCGGCAAGATGCAGCGCAAAAGCGCCCGAGCGCTCCATCTCTTTCCATAGCTCGCTGTTCTTATCCAGTTCGAAATAGCTGTATCCGGCATGCCACGGGATCTGCGGCGGCGCGCCGGGCATGGCCCGAAGTGCCAGACCGGGCAACTGCAACTGCACCAGATCGCGAATTTTGCTGACCGGGGCGACTTTCATCTGCGCCGGGAAGTGGGTTTTGAGGGTGTCGGCTGGCACGCTGGCTTTCACCGCCAGCACAAAGCCAAACTCATGCACCATACTGCTCTCCGGCACGGTCGCGACGTTAAGACCGTGCGAGCGCTGAATCAGCGGCAGCTGAATCGCGCTCTCTTCCATCACCTGGGACAGCCCCTGACGCAGCAGCAGTGACAGGCGGCTAAAACAGCTGTGCAGATCGTCATGATCGTAGAGCGGCAGGCCATCGGGCGCGCGGGCTGGCGTCCAGGTACTGAGCTCCGCCGCCAGTTGCAGCCAGTGGCTGTAGAGCGTTTCAGGATGCAACAGCGGCAGATGTTGCAGATGAGTGTGCAGGCCAAGCTGACGATTCAGCAGCGCCAGCAGCATAAAATCGACCATATCCGCGCTGTTAAAACGACCGGTGCCCGGCGCGCGCTGACTCAGCTGCTGGCTGCGTTGCTGGATCAGCCCGTGCAGATCGTTGAACATGTTTTGCAGCGGACGGCTGCTGTTAAGCGTCAGCATCGGCGGGATGTAGTCACTGTCGAGCCGGATATGGTTGTCGCTGCGTTTTTCAATCACCTGAGCCACGCCCATGGCGGTCCACTCGGCGGTCAGATCCTGTTCCAGCATCAGCCGCAGACGCAGCTTGCCGAACTGCACCGTGGCGCTGCCCACGGCCTGGGCATTGTCATCTTCCACTTCCGCTTCCCAGGCGAGGTAGCGCGCCAGAGAATCCTGCGACTCCTGAAAGGCCACCGCTTCGCGGCCATTGCGGCGTGCCGGAATGGCCAGCACCACTTTGCTGCGGTCAACGGAGGCAGGCAGATCAAGCGGGGCCGGACCGTGCTGTGGCTGGCTGAAGGCAAAAAACGTGCCGTCAGGCAGACAACCGCTGGCGGCGCTCAGCGCCAGTTTCCCCTGGCGCAGCAGCGCTTCATCGAACTCCAGATCGTAAAAACCCCAGGTATAGGCGCGCTGCGACTGGCCCCACTCACGCAGGGTGCTGAGAAGATAATTTTCTGACTGCTGGAAATGGTGAGGACGCAGAAACATCCCCTCGGTCCAGACCACCTTTTCGGCTCTGTTCATAGACATCACTGTTTTTCCACGCGAAGGCCGTTAATCCCCGCCACAATGCGCGCATTCAGCTCACCATCGTCACGCTTCCAGAACGCCCAGAATGAGGGTGATTCGCCTTCGGGAACCGGCAGCGACAGTCGCCAGACCTTGCCATCCAGCGCCTGATATTCCGCCATGATGCCGATGAAGCGCGCCTCGGGCAGACTCTTAATCCGCAGCGTTTTATGGGGCTGAGTGGAAGTCAGGAAGAACTGTTGCGTATTGAGTTGCGCATTACCCAGCGCATTAGCGGACTGGTTTTGCAGGGAGTAGAAGTCAGCCGACATAAACTCCGCATCGGAGGTCAGTAATACCACCCGGACTTTCAGCGGCGCACCGCCGTTAACCTGGTTTTGCGCCTGAACGTCCAGGTTGTACCAGGCAACAGGCTGTGGAGTACTGCTGCACGCGGTCATCAGCCACGTCAGCAGCACTATCAGCGCCCCACGCCATAGCGTTGTTGTCATCATCCCGCCCTCCCTGCTTAGTGCGATTAGTTAATAATCCAGGTTCCGTTAGTGCTGTTCTGGCAGGCGGTGCTGTCACCGTTTACCGCAACACAGGTTTTCTTCTTGCTGCTGCGCACCCGGCGCTTCGGCTGGTCAGCCTTGATCGTCTGATCGTAAAGCTCGCTTTTCACCACGGCGCGAAATGGCACATAGCCGGTCAGCTGAACGGTTGCCTGCGGCGCTGCGGAGGGCGCTGACTCTTTAACGGCACTGCTGGCTTTACCCGGCTCAGGTTCTGCTGACACCTGAGCGGGTTCACCCAGCGCCAGCCAGTTGTTCTCTACCTGACCAATCACGGTGTAGCTTTCGCCGGTTTTCAGCGTCTCCACCACCTTGCCGCCAAAACTCGGATGGCTCATCACCGAAGCGGGATAGAGCGCACGGTAGGTTTCATTGACCGGGCTGAACTGCGCAGGCGGTTTAACCGCATAACGGTGACTGATCACCACGCCATCCACGGTGCTGGTGACCAGCGTGTCATCCGTCATTTTTGGCGGCGTTTTACAACCCGCGACAGAAAAAACAAACATCAGGCCTAACGCAATACGGAGCTTCACCATTTTTTTCATGTTGTGTTCCATTCATATCCTGGAGAGTGGCCAGAGGCCGGTTGTCAGTAATGAAAATCGGGAATGTGGTGCTGATAGAGCGCCACTTAGTGCCAGCCTAAAAGAAAAACCTTAAGCAAATAGCGTTAAAGTGCCATGGCGAGGCACTTTAAAAGATCAACTAACGTTAACTATTAAAAAGCAACTCTGGCGACCGGTACAGGTGCAGAGAGAAATCTGAGCTGGCAAGAAATGATCAGAAACATGATCTATTTTTTTGCGTCAGATTGGATGAGGAAGGCAAAACCCAAGCTTTACTTATGCCATCCCTGGCCGAAAAACTGACATATTGACTCAGATTTACACTTGTGACGCTATTCGCTGACAAAAGAAAAAAGCGCAGCGCACAGGCTGATTTCCTGTTTTAACGATCACATTCAGTAAGTTACAAGATGTGTATAAGCTCATAGCTACCGCACGAGCCAGGTATATCCTGCCCGTAGGTATGAAATCACAATTCCTTTGTAAACATAAGCTGCGAGTTTACAGAAGATTGACAAAATTTCAACGGGCCACTTTCATAAGATTTTACTTAAGTAAAGTTTAAGTAATTTACTTAGTGCAAATATGTGTTACTTTTAATCACTCGCTTAGGATTATTCTTAACAAGATGAGCAACTATGAAGTATTCTTACACAGAAACCAGATCCCTCTGTAGTCAGCATTAAAAAAACTCATGTAAAAAATGGCGCTGTTTCACCAGACCGTAATGAAGGTTAACGGCGGGGTGACCGTAATACGTGGCAGTTTTTAGCGTAAAAACAGTGAGATAATGATTACAAATCAGTAAGTTGTTTCATTATGGGACGGTTCAGAAAGGGCTGAGGATGAGGTGCTCGTGAAGCGAGATAAGCGAAGCGCAAAACGGCCCGGCGTCGCTTTAAGAAAGGACTGATTAATTGTTCTTTATCGGCATTGCAGCTATCGCCACGCTTCTGATGCTTCTCAGCATGCCCGGCTATGTGGAGCAAAAAAACCACGCCGTAGCGTGGTTCTGAGGGAAGAGTGCAGGGTTATCCTGGCAGGTTGCGGGCCAGAACTAGAAGAAGCCCAGCGGCTCGATACTGTAGCTGACCAGCAGGTTTTTAGTCTGCTGATAGTGATCCAGCATCATTTTGTGGGTCTCACGCCCGATACCCGACTTCTTATAACCGCCAAAGGCGGCGTGCGCCGGATAGAGGTGATAACAGTTGGTCCAGACGCGCCCGGCTTTAATCGCCCTGCCCACACGGTAAGCACGGTTGATATCGCGGGTCCAGACGCCAGCACCTAACCCATAGATGGAGTCGTTGGCGATACTGATTGCTTCCGCCTCATCTTTAAAGGTGGTGATACCAATGACCGGGCCAAAGATCTCCTCCTGGAAAACGCGCATGCTGTTGTTGCCTTTCAGCAGTGTCGGCTGAATGTAGTAGCCGCTGTTAAGTGAGTCATCCAGCTTCTCTACGCCACCGCCCACCAGCACTTCCGCGCCCTCCTGTCGGGCAACCTCAAGATAAGAGAGAATTTTATCAAACTGCTGCTGCGACGCCTGCGCGCCCACCATGGTTTCGGTATCCAGCGGATCACCACGTTTGATGGTTTTTACCCGCTTCATCACCGCTGCCATAAAGGGTTCGTAGATCGACTCCTGTACCAGCGCACGCGACGGACAGGTACAGACTTCGCCCTGATTCAGGAAGCCCAGCACCACGCCTTCGGCGGCTTTCTCTATAAAGCTCTCCTCCGCCTGCATGATATCTTCAAAGAAGATGTTAGGTGATTTACCGCCCAGCTCAACGGTCGAGGGGATCAGGCTTTTTGCTGCCAGCTCCAGAATATGACCGCCGGTTGCGGTAGAGCCGGTGAAGGCTACCTTGGCGATGCCGGAATGGGAGGCGAGCGCTTCACCCGCCTCTTTGCCGAACCCATGCACCACGTTCAGCACACCCGGCGGCAGCAGATCTTTAATCAGATCGACAAAAACGGTGATCGACAGCGGGGTCTGCTCAGCCGGTTTCAGCACCACACAGTTACCCGCGCCCAGTGCCGGAGCCAGTTTCCACGCCGCCATTAATAGCGGAAAGTTCCATGGAATGATCTGCGCTACCACGCCCAGCGGCTCATGGAAATGATAGGCGGCGGTGAACTCATCAATCTCGGCGGCACTGCCCTCCTGCGCCCGGACACAACCGGCAAAGTAACGGAAGTGATCGACGGCCAGCGGCATATCGGCCGCCAGGGTTTCGCGTACCGGTTTACCGTTATCCCAGGTTTCATAGACCGCCATCGTCTCCAGATGCTGTTCCAGCCGATCGGCGATTTTCAGTAACAGCAGCGAGCGTTGTTGCGGCGAGGTCTTGCCCCAGGCTTCCGCCGCCGCTGCCGCAGCAGCCACAGCGTTATCAACATCGGCAACGTCTGAGCGCGGAAACTCACCGGCCGCAGAGCCGTTCACCGGGGAGGTATTGGTGAAGTAGTTGCCGTTCACCGGCGCGACGAATTCACCATTAATGAAGTTGCCATAATTCTTTTGTAGGGTAATCAGAGAACCCTGTTCTCCGGGGGCGGCATAACGCATGATCATTCTCCTGACAGGTGACTGATGTAACAATGATGAAACTTATTATTAACATGAAGCATCATCAAGAGCCTGTCAGTTCTGTTAACCGGAAACTGTGACCGCCCCGAAGGAATGGGTGTTTACGCTTCGTCTTTAGATAATTCCGACTTTTACCCAAAAGGCTGGTCAGAGAGAAACTTGTGCGGCACAAAGGGGTCAACGTGAGGATGAATTCATTCTGGAGATGAGCATGCTGGCTTCAGCTTTTACCCTGATGCGCGCTAAAGCCAATTTCGTGCATCAGTTTATCCGCAACCCGCGCAAGATGGGCAGCATTACGCCCTCGTCAGAGGCGCTGTGCCGCACCATGATTGCGTCGGTGGAATGGCCTGAAAAGTTACGTATCGCCGAACTCGGCGCGGGCGACGGTGTACTGACGCGGCAGATACTGGCGCAGATGTCACCCGATGCCACGCTGGATGCCTTTGAGATCAGCAGCACGCTGGCCGATAAGCTTAATGCGCTGGACGATCCGCGCATGACAGTGCGCACCTGTTCAGCAGAGTACCTGAGCGGAGAATATGACGTGATCTTCTCAGGCCTGCCGCTGCTCTCATTACCCACTGAATTGCGTGAGGCGATTCTGCGTGCGGTGTATAACGCGCTCGGGCCCAACGGCGTCTTTGTACAGTTCCAGTATACCTCGCTGACTCAGCCAGACCTGTCGCGCTACTTCACCTGGGAGCGCCAGCGGGTGATGAAAAACGTGCCACCCGCCTGGGTCTATCGCTGCACGCGTCACTACGCACCCTGAGCTTGCGCCATTGCAGGGCGCGTTTGTTGCCAGAACGCCACCAGCAACTCACGCGCCCAGTCTTTCCCCTCCATCTCGTTTGCCCCATCTTCTGCACAGCCTTTGGGCATACAAACGTTCATGATGTGCCGTGAAAATTCAGGATGAAACTGCACCGATAGCGCCTGCGGCGAATAACGGACAATCTGACAG
Source organism: Pantoea sp. Fr-CA_6 (assembly GCF_024520895.1). NCBI lineage: Bacteria > Pseudomonadati > Pseudomonadota > Gammaproteobacteria > Enterobacterales > Erwiniaceae > Pantoea > Pantoea sp. Fr-CA_6. The sequence goes on from NZ_JALNPO010000001.1 coordinate 570,587, forward strand.
CCATCGCGCGCAGAGGCGGCCAGCACCTGCGCCTGTTGTGGCGCGCTGATCACCGACTGGCGATGTGACAGCCAGACGCTGAAGTCCTGTGGCAATTTCTTCAGTAGCGGATCGCGCTGCGCCTCCGGCATACAGTTGATTGGTAACAGCCCGCGTTCCCATCCATTGGGATTGTCCGCCACCTCGCCACCCAGCGCATAGGCCATCAGCTGGTGACCGTAGCAGACCCCCAGCAACGGCAAGCCGTTATCCATGGCTGCGCGAATCCATACGGCGCTGCGTTCGCTCCAGTCAGCGTGATCGGTGACCATCGCCCAGGAACCGCTGAGGATCGCCCCGGAAATCTGGTCGAAAGCGGGTAGCGCCTCGCCCAGATGGGGCCGTACAATCAGGTATTCATCGGGTTGCAGGTTTAACGCGTCGATGAACCAGCGCGGCTGTTCACCAATCTCTGAGACGACGTTTGCGGGTGGGACTTCAAGCTGAATTAACGCAAGGGGTAAGGCGGACGTGTAGGTCATACCGAATCGTTTCCTTTAAGAAGTCGTTTCAAATCAGTCTGCCAGCAACGCGCCCGAAAGTCTCATCAGGCTGCGCCGCAATCGCAGAAAATTTCTCCCTGCGATTGGCTGCAATGCCGCAGTTCGTGCCATCATTAGCGGGCTAAGCAAAAAAACATCGAAAGGATATTATCGTGGCTGTGCGGCATTTTTTTCTGATTCTGATGGTGGTTTCAATCTGGGCCTTCAACAACGTTGCGGTGAAATGGGGCCTGCTGGAGCTTCCGCCACTTTTCCTGACGTTTATGCGCTTTGTGGTCGTCGCCATCGTACTGGTACCGTTTTGCCGGATTAACCGTCAGCAGCTACCCTGGCTGTTGCTGCTGGCTTTCACGTTCGGTTTTATGCACTTTTCGCTGCTGTTTGTCGGCCTGCGCTATACCGATGCCGGCACCGGCGCAATTGTGGTTCAGTTGGGTACACCCATTGCCATGCTGCTGGCGATGGTGGTGCTGAAAGAGAAGCTGAAGCTGGTGCAGCTGATGGGCATTATGATCTCGCTGAGCGGCGTTGTCGTGCTCTCCGGCAGCCCGACGATTCCGTCGTGGTGGGTGCTTTGTCTGTTGTTGTGCAGCGCCACCGGCTGGGCTGTCAGCAACCTGATTGTGAAAAAGTCACCGCCGATTAAACCGCTGACCATGACCGGCTGGATTGCGTTTCTGGCCATTCCTGTCGTCGGCGCATCCAGTCTGTTGATGGAATCACATCAGCTCTACGCCCTGCAAAATGCGGGCTGGCACGGCTGGTTTGCCATTCTTTACAGCGCTATCGCCTCGTCAATTGTCGCCTATACACTGTGGTATATGCTGCTGAAGAAATATAACGTCAACCTGATCATGCCCTACTCACTGCTGACGCCGGTATTATCCGTGCTGATGGGGATTGTGGTGCTGGGCGACAGCCTTAACAGCTTCAAGATTATCGGTGCGTCGCTGGTAATCCTTGGTACCGCTATTGCCGTAATCAACCTGCGTAGCCTGCGGATGCATGCCCGCTTCCCGCGCCTGCGGCGGCGTTAATCCCGCGTGCTATGCTTGAGAAATCACTTCTCTCAGGAAGCACAACATGGACTCACCGCTTGCCGCCTCTCTCTGGCAGCAGATGCAGCAGGGATTGCGAGGTCGCGACGCCGCCTGGCCTCTCCCCGCCTTCGTTGATCGCGCCACCTTCTCTTCTGCCTTTGCCGTCAGTGAACTGGCGGCCACCAGTATCGGTCTGGCAACGCAGGCTGCTGCTGCGCTTATCGCCACATCCCGCCCTGAACTCTCTCCGCCCGTCACCGTTAACGTCCGGCTGGCGTCACGCTGGTTTCAGCAGAGCTTCCATCCGCTGAATCGCGCGGCACCCGCGATGTGGGATGCGTTTGCCGGTGACTATCGCAGCCGGGATGGCTGGATCCGTCTGCACACCAACGCCGTGCATCACCGGCTGGCGATGGAGCGGGTGCTGGGCGCGCACGCCGATCGCGCAGCACTGGCGCAGCAGGTGCAACAGTGGCAGGCCAGCGAACTGGAGCAGTCCGTTATTGATGCGGGTGGCTGTGCCGCAGAGATTCGCAGTGCCGCCGCCTGGCAGCAGCATCCGCAGGGCCAGGCCGTGCAGCGCGAACCGCTGTTTAGCTGGCAGACCACACAACAGGCAGCGGCGCCGGCGTGGCCGCTGGCCGAAGCCCGTCCTTTACTGGGCATTAAAGTACTGGATCTGACGCGGATTATTGCCGGGCCGGTCGCTACCCGTTTTCTTGCCAGCCTGGGAGCCAGCGTGCTGCGCATCGATCCGCCCGGCTGGCAGGAGCCGACGCTGGATGAAGAGATGAGCTGCGGCAAGCGACGAGCGGTGCTGGATCTGACTCAGACCGCCGATCGCGAGCAGTTTATCCACCTGCTGCGTGAAGCGGACGTGCTGGTGCATGGCTATCGGGCGGATGCGCTGGAACGGCTCGGGTTTGACGCGGAGACCCTTCAGTCACTCTCACCCGGTCTGGTTGATGCCGGCCTGAATGCCTGGGGCTGGCAGGGTCCGTGGCGCAATCGCCGGGGTTTTGACAGTCTGGTGCAGATGGGATGCGGCATTGCTGAAAGAGGCATGCAGTGGCAGCAGAGCGATAAACCGGTCCCGCTGCCGGTGCAGGCGCTGGATCATGCCAGCGGCTATCTGCTGGCGGCGGCGGTGCTGGAGGGATTACGGCGACGCATTACTGAGGGCCACGGCAGCCAGGTCCGGCTGTCGCTGGCGCGCACCGCGTGGCTGTTGCAGCAGCATCCCACCGATCAGCGCACAGGCTCCGGCATTGCGCCGCAGGTTAAGGATAACCTGCCCTGTTACGAATTAACGCCGTGGGGGTTTGGAGTGAGGCTGCGAGCGGCCGCCTGGCTGCCCGGCACCCCACAGCTCTGTGCGACGCCAGGCTGCGCGCCGGGGACCCACCCGGCGACGTGGTGAAGCAAAACATTAGATAATTAGAAAAATAATGTTGATAGCATTAGATTGCTATCTTATTATTTACACATGACTCAGGGACGAAGTTCATTGAAACGGGGTGCAGAATGGTCAGGGTAGACTGGTCCAGGCGGGCATTGAAGCACCTTATGAAGATCGACAAACGTTATCAGAAAATCATTTACCAGAAGGTGGGTGAGTTAGTCAGTTTCCCGGTCGTCACACTGGACATTAAAAAAATGCAGGGCAGCGATAATCACTACCGGCTGCGGGTTGGCAACTACCGGGTCCTTTTTACGTTAACCGGGGGCGAACCGGTGATTCTGGAAATTACAGAGGTAGCAAGAAGAACATCCGTCACTTACTAAAGCTTTTGGGATACCTGCATAGCCTTACGCACTCACGACCTCTGCTGCGACACACAATTACCCGGATAAACTATGTCAAAACAGTACATCTATGATGAAGCAGGCAAACCCCAGTTTGTGGTTTTGCCGGTGGCGGAATATGAAAGGCTGCTCTCGGCCAGCGATGGCGAATGGGAGACTATTCCTGTGGAGGCTGATGAGCACGACGATGAGACGATCCCGCACGACGTTGCAGGGATCATGATTGAGCAGGAAGTGAGTCTTCAGGCGGCCTGGCGCATCTGGCGGGGGCTTAGCCAGCATGATGTGGCTCAGCAGTTGGGGACCACGCAAAGTGCGATCTCTCAACTGGAGCGTATTGAAAGTAAGCCGCAGAAAAAGACGCGTGAACGTCTCGCAAAACTGTATGGCTGCCGACCCGGGCAGTTAATCCTGTAAGCCGATTGAGAGGGCTCAGGTGCCCGAAAAAAAGCACGCCGTATCCAGAGAATCCCCCCCAGAACCCATTGAGAAAGATGATTCAGCACTGTGCGCCGGGTACGCACCCGGCGACGTGGTGAATCAGGCGTCAGGCGTCTCTTCGCTGCTATCCAGCAGTTCGTTGTACATCGCCTGGATCGCTTCGCGGCTCAGCATGGCAAGAGTACGATAAAAGGCCGTGGTCGCGTGCGCTTCCACTTTCCCCAGGAAAGCACCGCACCACGGCAGCAGATACTCTTCAAACAGCGCCATCTGCGCCGCGCTCTCATCTTCCGCTGACTGATCTTCCAGCCATGACGCAGCCAGCATCAGCACACCAAAATGATCAGCAGGCGCATCGCTCAGCGGCATTCCGCGTGAGGTCAGGAACGCACGCACTTCTGGCTCCGTTTTGCCTTCCGGCCACTGTGAGGCGTACGGCGGCACGTTGCAATCGCTGCCAACAAACAGCGCGTTGTAATCGGCGGCCAGCGCCTGGGGATCGCTGTTCTGTTGCAGACGGGTCAGCAGCTCATCCTGCTCCAGCGGCCACTGCGACTGCAGTTTGCCTTCACGCAGCAGCGTAAACAGCGGCACCAGCAGCGGGTCCTGCGGCTGACGATTAAACAGTGAGCCGATCACGCGGCACAGAATGGAAAACTCATTCATGAGTCAGATTTCCTTGAGGCAAGTAAATTAAAAGTCAGCCAGTTCAGCAATATGTTTGCCGCTGCGCTGCTCCAGAAAGTCGAGCAGGCGACGCGGCGTGACATTTAACACCCGATCCTCAGGAAAATCCACCTCGCGGGCGATGCGCAGGCAATGTTCAAAATTTCCGAGCGTAAACGCCGTATGGGAATCGGAGCCAAATGCCAGCCGTCCACCGGCATCGGCGGTCTTAACAACGGCGATGACCGGGACTCTGAGTAATCCACCCTTACACCTGGCTATTTCAGCCAGAAAGTGAGTTCATACTTCAGAAAAAATCTTAAAGCAACTGGTTAATTTTGCATAGAAAACTTCAGAATACATCATCCAGCAACTTCTGATTCTGATGAACTATTAGCCAGGCGGAATGAAGATATGCAATAACAGGCTAATCAAACTCGTAAATTTTCATAAAAAAATAGAATAAAATAAAAAGCACTTTTCATACGGGGGCTTACCTCCACTAGTAATAGCGAAAATATTTTCCACAAAAATAAATAATTAAAAGGATCCATAGAAAAGCGAACAGCAGACCATATGTAGGAAAAACGCTTACAAAAAAAACGGCCCCGACCAGACCGGCCGCTGGTGGTATAAGTCCAAAGAAGGATTGACTTACCCAGGCATATAGCCAGCGAAGGATCGCCTTCATTTTATTAAAATCTTGTTTAGTAGATTTAAAATCTGCTCTTCGCTAGTGGAACCTGAATTTTTTCAAATAGATTATTTTAGACATTTCCGGCTCAATCAAATAATAGAACATTTCTAAATTAGCATTATATAAGTCGAACTAATACTCCGCATCATCGAAGCGTAATTTTCTTGCTGCTTTTGTGGCAATCTCAAACTTACCATAAAATTTAAAAGCGGTTACGGCATACGAACTTGTAGCATTAATTACATTAATATGTGACTGTTTGAAATCCCGGGATTGTGTAATAACGAGCGCGATTAACTGTGCTATAGCAAGTTTAGAGAATTTACCAGAAGCATAATCAGACGCTTTTTCAGCTAACAGTCTCTGTATGTTCTGGATGCCTGTATCACCAATACGGCTCAGTTTTTGTCTGAAGTATATTTCTACCATCTCTAAAACCACGTTCTGCCGGGTAAACAGCATTCTGAGTTGCTTCAGGTATCGCAAATCTTCCTGCTTAAGTTGATTACAAACATCCTTGTAGTCATCAAAAAAGCATGAACCATAGCCGCTTGCACGTTGAGCGCCAGACACAATCCCCCTTCCTGTATCAAGCATTGTTTGATGTAACTCAGCAAGTGCCTTCTCAAAGTTAAGCGCAATGGTTCGCTCTGCCTGAAGTTTAATCTTAAGATAAGACATGCTCATACTCATCCCTTTGTGTAGAATTCCTTATGCAACGATTGTATACTGAAGTGAAAGGTATGCAAAGAGAATGGCTTATGAAAAGGATCAAGTGGCTGGCTTTATACACCGTATTTACTCTATTTTATCTTATAGTGATCCCGGAAATCATCTTCAGAACCCTTTCGGAAGATGCTTACATGAAGCTCGGTGAAATCGTAAATCCATTTCAAATTTTCCCTTCAACAGCGAATGCATTATTCATAGCAATAATAATTTCAGCTTTGCTATTAGCATGGTTAACTATTAAATTAGTAAAGCGCGTTACCAGGCGTGGTAATTCTACGCTTTGATCTAACGCGATCAATAAAGAGCAGAGTAGAACTTAAAGTTTACGCCATTACCCGCCCGGACGAACCGCCCCGTTGACATTGCTAACCCGAACGATTGAGACCATTTTTCAGTTATTAAGTGCTCTCTCAGCTTTAAGCTTCAGGTCTTGCCACACGCCCTTTCCGGGCTGATAAGAGAACACGTTACGGTAAAATACTCGCCTCAGTCATTATATCCCCGCAGATAAAAGCGGGGATTTTCATCATGGTGAGCGTGTTGCTTACCTGGCATGGCGCTAAAAGTCAGCCAGTTCAGCAATATGTTTGCCGCTGCGCAGCTCCAGAAAGTCGAGCAGGCGACGCGGCATGACATTTAACACCCGATCCTCAGGAAATTCCACCTCGCGGGCGATGCGCAGGCAATGTTCAAAATTTCCGAGCGTAAACGCCGTATGGGAATCGGAGCCAAATGCCAGCCGTCCACCGGCATCGCGCACCGCGGCAGCGATAGCCCGGCAGTTCGGTTCACTGCCCGGACGCGAATGGGTAAAGGAGGAGTTGTTCAGCTCCAGCGCCACATCGTAGTGCGCGGCTGCCTCGGCGATAGCCGGGATATCGACCGGGAATTTCGGGTTGCCTGGATGACTGATGATATGGACCAGCCCGCCCGCCATCGCGGCGATCATCGCATCCGTGTGATGTTTCCGGTCGCGCGGCGCATAAACCGGCTCGTGAAAACCGGCGACGATCAAATCCAGCGCATCGAGCATCGGGCCGGAACAGTCGATTTCGCCCTGCTGATTTTTAATATTGGCTTCGATACCGCGCAGAATACCCACGCCATCGATCACGCGCGGCCAGACGCGCATATTAATGAAGTGCCAGTAGTGCGGCGCGTCGGCCATGTCGGGGCCGTGATCGGTAATGGCAAACAGTTTCATGCCGGTTTGCTTCGCCTGAGTCACGTAGTCGTGCAGCGTGCTGTAAGCATGCGTGCTGGCGATGGTGTGCATATGCAGATCTACCGGATACATCCTCTTCTCCTGCTGATTGCCCCTGACGGGGCCGGTTCATTAATAGCCGCGCTGACGATCCACCCTGCCCTGCGGCGGCTCGCCTGCCTGGTCCTGGGTGATGGCGCGGGCGATGTAGTCGATAGCTTCGTCGATCAAGGTTACCGCCGCATTATGGGGCGTGATCGTGACGCGCGGATGTGACCAGAGCGGATGCGCTTCGGGCAGCGGTTCAACCTGAAAGACATCCAGCGCCGCTGCTTTCAGCTGCCCGCTATTGAGCGCGGCCAGCAGATCTTCTTCCACCACCTGCGCGCCACGCGCGATGTTAAGGAAGAAAGCGCCGTGCGGCAGCCGCTGTAAAAAGTGGTGGTCGATAAGATTAATGGTTTCTTGCGTGCTCGGCAGCAGGTTGATCACCACCCGCGTCTCCTTCAGAAAGGCAGGCAATGCATCGCGACCGGCAAAGCTGGTCACGCCATCAATTTCTTTGGGCGAGCGGCTCCAGACGCGTAACGGGAATCCCCAGGGTTTAAGGCTTTCCGCCACACTCTGGCCCAGCACGCCCGCCCCCAGGATGCCGATAGTAAAGTTTTCACGCGTGTAAGCGGGCAGTGGCTGCCAGCACTGTTGCTGCTGCTGGAGACGGTAATCGTCAAAACGACGGAACCAGCTCAGTACGCTATGAACCGCATACTCCTGCATCTGCCGCGCCATGCCGGTATCTTCCAGCCGGTACAGTGGCACGCTGTCGGGCAGCATCTCGGGGTTCTGCTGCAGCTGTTTCAGAATCTCGTCCACGCCTGCCCCCAGCGCAAAGACGCCGCGCAGGGTGGCGCGTCCCTGCAGCATTTCTGTGGGGGGCGAACGGACCAGCGCGTAATCAGCCGGACCACTATCGCCTGGCTGCCAGGCACGCACCCGCGCCTGGGGCAGACGCTGTTGTAAACCGTTAATCCAGGCCGCTGCAGACTGCGACGGGTGATACCAGATGATCTCCATCCTGCTCTCCTTTTTTTCTTTCAGCGTCAGGGAAAAGCGTGGTGAGAGCAAGAAAAAACCAGCGTAATAAAGCGGTTTTTTCCATAAAAATAATTCCCGTGGCTTCACATTTCCGGCTCGCTTCAGGGTGAAGTGGTCAGATAAGGTCTAAAGTTGGTCCTGTGGTCAATGCGTTACGCGCGGCCGCGTTTCGGACAAGGAGAAAAACCGATGACAAAAATTGAGGTAAACGCCGCTCCACGGCGTCAGCGTTATGCGCCCTTTCTGCTCACGTTGCTGCTGAGCGTACCCGCCTTCACTGCCCAGGCCGACGACAACAGTCGCATGCTGAATAATCAGCCGCAGCCGCCTGACGTTCGTTTAGGACCGCTGTTTAATGCCGTGCAACAGGCGAAGTTCTATCCCGATCAAAAGACCTTTGCGGATGCGGTGCCGAAATTCGATCCCGCCTCAATTCTTGCCGACTGGCAGATGCAGAAGAAACAGCGCAATTTCGATCTTAAGCGTTTTGTGGATGCCAACTTTACCCTGCCCGCGGCCGGTGACAAATATGTGCCACCAGCCGGACAAAACCTGCGTGACCACATTGATGGCCTGTGGCCGGTGCTGACGCGCACCACCAGCAGCGCCGGTCAGTATGACTCGCTGCTGCCGTTGCCCAAACCCTATGTGGTGCCAGGCGGGCGCTTCCGTGAAGTCTATTACTGGGACAGCTACTTCACCATGCTGGGGCTGGCCGAGAGCGGACACTGGGATAAAGTGCAGGATATGGTGGATAACTTCGCCTCGCTGCTCGACCGCTATGGCCACATTCCCAACGGCAACCGCAGCTACTATCTGAGCCGGTCACAGCCGCCGTTCTTCAGCCTGATGGTCGATCTGCTGGCGACGCACGATAACGGCAAAGCCTATACCCGTTATCTGCCGCAGCTGCAGAAAGAGTATGACTACTGGATGGCAGACAGCGATAAAGTCGTGGCGGGCGCAGCCAGCAAGCGTGTGATTAAGCTGGCGGACGGCAGCCTGCTCAACCGCTACTGGGATGCGCGCGACGTGCCACGTACAGAATCCTGGATGGATGACATTGCCACCGCCCAGAAAGCGCCGCAGAGGAATAAAGCCGAACTCTACCGGGAGCTGCGTTCCGGTGCGGCGTCGGGCTGGGATTTCAGTTCGCGCTGGTTTACCGATGCGCATAACCTGTCGACAATTCGTACCACGCAGCTGGCCCCGGTTGACCTCAACAGCCTGCTGTTCCATCTGGAGCAGACCCTGTCAAAAGGCTATCAGATGAACAAGCAGAGCGATCTGGCGAAGCAGTTTGCCGATCGCGCGGAGAAACGCCAGGCGGCGATCAACCGCTATCTGTGGGACAGCAAGCAGAACTGGTACGCCGATTATGACTGGCAGAAAAAGCAGGTCCATCCTCAGCTGACTGCTGCCGCGCTGTTCCCGCTCTATCTGCAGGTCGCCAGCGATAAGCAGGCTGAAAGCACCGCCAGCGCAGTGGAAAAACAGCTGCTGAAACCTGGCGGTCTGGTGACCACCACCGTGAACAACGGTCAGCAATGGGATGCACCCAATGGCTGGGCACCGCTGCAGTGGGTTGCTGTGGAAGGTCTGGAGCACTACAACCAGCCAAAACTGGCGAAAGAGGTGGGATTACGCTTCCTGCAAAACGTTCAGAACACCTATGACCGTGAGCATAAGCTGGTGGAGAAATATGTCGTTGATGGCAAAAATCTCGGCGGCGGCGGTGGCGGTGAATATCCGCTGCAGGATGGCTTCGGCTGGACCAACGGCGTCACGCTGAAACTGCTGGATAAGTACTGCCCGAAAGATAAAACCTGTAACAGCGCCCACGATATTCCGCAGGCGTCTGCCTCACAACCTTAATCCTCTCTGGATACCTCTGGCCTTGCCGGGGGTATCCCCACTTCATTTCCGCGAATTTTACTTGACCTTCTTTCATCAACAGGCAAAATTGCAGCCAATTTACAAAAGGTAATAATTCTCATTATGATAATGAGATTGCCTATCAAAGCTTTTATTCACCTGCCTGAACCTTTGCCAAGAAAGGAATTTTGATGAAACTGTCATTGTCGCTGAAAGGTTATGTTCCCCTATGCACCCTGGCGCTGACCGCGCCTGCTCTGAGTTATGCTGCCGATATGGTGGTAACCGCGCAACCGCAGGAAGATTCGACCTCGCCGACCCAGGGCTATCTGGCGACGACCAGCCAGGGCGCAACCAAAAGCGATCGTCCGCTGATCACCACGCCGCAATCGATTTCCGTGGTTACCCGCCAGCAGATGCAGGATCAGGGCGCACTGACCCTGAATCAGGCGCTGGGCTATAGTTCCGGCGTCTTCACCAACTTCGGCGGTGCCGCGACGCGTTACGACACTATTTCGCTACGCGGCTTCCATGGCGGCGATACCGATAATACCTTCCTCGACGGCATGCGACTGATGAGCGACGGTGGCAGTTACAATGTATTGCAGGTCGATAACGCCTTCCTTGAGCGCATCGACGTGATCAAAGGCCCCTCTTCTGCGCTCTATGGTCAGACGGTGCCGGGCGGACTGGTGAACATGGTCACCAAGCGTCCTCAGTTCAGCGAAGAGGGTCACATCCAGTTGCAGGCGGGCAGCAACGCCACCACCGGCACGATATTTGACTACACCAATGCCATCAACGATCAGTGGGCGTTTCGCCTGACCGGCGTGACCCGCAACAGCGATACCCAGTACGATCACACCCGCGAAGAGAAATATGCACTGATGCCGCAGCTGATGTGGCAGCCGGACGAAGATACACATCTAATCCTGAAAGCCTATCTGCAGAAGGATCCGTCGGGCGGTTATCACGGTTCGGTACCGGGTGACGGCAGCCTCACCGAACACAACGGCTACAAGCTGAGCAACGGCTTTTATGAGGGCAACAGCGATCTCGATCAGTTCAAGCGTCGCGAGCAGATCTACAGCTTCGATTTCGCCCATCGCTTCAACGACGTCTGGTCATTTTACTCGACCGGCAGCTACAGCCACTCGAATGTCGATCTCGATCAGGTCTATCAGGTTGGCTGGGATGAAAATAATCCCGACCTGCTGAACCGTTCTTACTCCGGTGAGCGCTCGTCGCTCTCTGCCTGGTCCACCGATAACCGCTTACAGGCGGAGTTCGACACCGGTGAACTGGAGCACCGCGTCACCCTGGGTGCCGAGTATCATCGTTACAAAAATGAGATCAACGCGGCGGGCGGTTCAGCCAGTCAGCTCAATGCCCTGACCGGCGAGCAGGTAGGCGACATGCCGGATTACACCTGGGCCGATAAAACCCGTCGCTACTATCAGACCGGCCTCTATCTGCAGGATGAGATGAAGCTGGATCGCTGGCATCTGGATCTCTCCGGTCGTTATGACCGCATCGTCGCCAATAACAGCGGCAATGAGCGTCGTCAGGATGATCACATCAGCGGACGCGCTGCGCTGCTCTATGCCTTCGACAACGGCATCTCGCCTTATGTGAGCTGGAGCCAGGCAATTACCCCGACCGCGCTCACCGATTCCAACAATAACCTGCTGAAGCCCACCACCGCGGAGCAGTATGAAGCCGGGGTGAAATATCAGCCGGTCGGCACCCGCGATCTCTATAGCGTTGCGGTCTATGACCTGACGCAGAAAGATGTGGCGAACCGGGAAGCACCGACGCCGTTCTTTACCCCTTCGGGCAAAGTGCATTCACAGGGCATTGAGCTGGAAGCGCGTAATCAGTTAACCCCGCGTCTGAGCACCGTGGCGAGCTATACGCTGAATCATCTGCGCTTTAAAGAGTCGGTGGATGGCAACGACGGACATACGCCATATGTCACACCCAACAGCATGGCTGCACTCTGGGGTCACTATCAGTTTGATTACGGTCTGAGTGCGGGTGCGGGCGTGCGTTACATCGGCAAACAGTGGGCGGACAATGAAAACACCACCCGTGTGCCGTCTGTGACGTTGTTTGATGCGTCAGTGCGGGCCGATCTCGGCGTCTGGAACAGCAGCCTGAAAGGTGCCTGGGTGCAGGTCAACGCCAATAATCTGACCGACCGCACCTATGTGGCAGGCTGTTACGGTACGGGCTTCTGCTACTGGGGCGCGGAACGCAGCGTGATGGCGACAGTCGGTTACGACTTCTGATAGCAAAATAAGAGATAAAAAAAGGGGACGAATCGCTTCGTCCCCTTTTTCTTTTAAACCTTTACGGTCAACTGCGTACTTTGCGGTAGATAAACAGCACCACGATGGCACCGATAACAGCGACCACAAAACTTCCGAAGTTAAACCCATCGACGCGGCCGAAGCCAAACAGCGTACTGATCCAGCCACCCACTACTGCACCGATAATACCCAGAACGATAGTCAGAATGAAACCGCCACCGTCTTTACCCGGCATAATCCACTTCGCCAGAATACCTGCGATTAAGCCAAAGACGACCCAGGAAATAATACCCATCTGTTGCTCCTTCCTTTTTTGATTAAATCGTGAACGCCTGATTAATCAAGCGGTTTACCGCGATAAGTATAACCAGCTTTTCAAAAAATGCCTGCCTGCTCACAGTTATTATTGATGAATAGCATGCTAAAGCTTTTTTTAGCCGCGCCGATAACCGAGACGAGGCAAAAAAACCGCATCAATAAAGTAACCCCCTTGTGGAGCAGGACGTGAAAGAAGCCGACCAGGAACAATATCTAAAACGTGGCACGCTGGCGGTTCTTGGCGTTATGAAAGATCTGCTGCGATTGCAGACGCCATTACTGGTGCGCTTTCCGCGTGGGCAGTTTATCAGCCGGATGCTGGCTGCCGATGAAGATCACCTGCTGTTTGACCTCGGCAGTAATAATCTGGATAACGATTATGCCCTGACCAGCGACGATCTCAGTATCACTGCGGAAACCTACGGCGCTAAGGTGGAATTCAGCCTCGCCGCGCTGGAAATCGTGGAGTTTGAAGGGTTACCCGCTTTCAGCGCGCCGCTGCCAGGCCTGCTGTGGCAGATCCAGCGACGTGAGTTTTTCCGGGTCTGCGCCCCGCTGGAGCCGCAGTTCTGGTGTCATACCGTGTGGCCCGATGGCAGGAAAACGCGCCTGCGTCTGCAGGATCTGTCGCTGGGCGGTATCGGCGTGCTGGTCGATGAAGCGCTGCCGGACGGGTTGCAGGACGGTGACAGTTTCAATTCGTTCCGGGTCGAGCTGGGCGAGTATGGCCATTTTGACGTGCCGGTAAAGCTGCTGAGCATTGGCGAGCGCAGCGTGGTGACCGGCAAAAATGAAACCCGCATCACACCGCGACTGAGCTTTCGTTTTGCCACGCTGAACCCGGCGCAGGAGCGGCAGCTTCAGCAGATTATTTTTGCCCTTGAGCGCCTGGCTCGCGATAAATCGACCCGATTCCAGTAACCGCTTTACGGATGCGCCACACAGGTGGGCCGCATCCAGGCTATGCTTCTTGCTTGTTTTCTTTTAAACCGGAACCCAGCAAGGAGACCCTCCCCAATGGAAAACTGGCTCTCTTCACGTCGTTTTCACTCCCTCTTTTTTAATCAGGAACTCTGGCTAAACAGCGCCATCGTGGTGGTGTCCACGCTGGTGATTTACTGGATATTACGTACTCTGATTCGCTTTATCTCCAACCGGATTGCCCTTTACAGCGAACATCGTCATGTTCGCGCCACTGCGATTCTGGTGGAGATATTGCGCAGTACCAGCCAGACCCTGCTGCTGATCTTTTCGCTGCTGATTGCCCTGAAGTTTGTCGATCTGCCCGCGTCGTGGAGTGTAACCATCGCGCACGGCTGGTTCCTGGCGCTGATTGTGCAGCTCGCTCTGTGGCTCGACTGTGGCATCCGGCTATGGCTGAAAAGTCTGCTGCGTGACCCGCTGCACGTGCGCAACCCGGTCACTACGGTGATCCTCGGGATTCTGCTGCGGGTGGTGGTCTGGATCATGATGTTCCTGGCCATTCTGTCGAACATGGGCATCAACATTACCGCACTGGTCACCAGCCTTGGGGTTGGTGGTATCGCGATTGCGCTGGCGATTCAGACCGTACTGAGCGATGTGTTTGCTTCACTGGCGATAGGCTTTGATAAGCCGTTTGAGCATGGCGATTTTATTGTCTTTGGTGACATTGCCGGTTCCATTGAGCATATCGGCCTGAAAACCACCCGACTGCGCAGCCTGAGCGGCGAGCAGATTGTCTGCTCAAATACCATTCTGTTGCAGCAGACGATCCACAACTATAAGCGTATGCAGCAGCGCCGCATCGTCTTTAAGTTTGGTATCAGCTATGCCACGCCGTCAGAGCAGGTCCGGGAGATCAGCCCGCTGGTGAAAGAGATTATCCAGGGCGTTGAGACCACCCGTTTTGACCGCGCCCACTTCCTGGCCTTTGAGGATTCAAAACTGACCTTCGAAGTGGTCTATTTTGTGCTGGATGCGGATTACAACAAGTACATGGATATTCAGCAGGAGATTAACCTGCAACTGATGGCAGCACTGGAAGAGCGAAATATCCGCTTCGCCTTCCCGATTCGTCAGGTGGAGTTCAGCGGCGGCAATCTGCCACCGGTGGATCTGGTTGCGGTACAGAATGATGATGACGAGGTGCGCAGAATGGCGCGCTAAACCAGTGCCCGCCTTTCTTTTCAGGCGTGGCGCGCATACAAGCCGGTGCGGGCGGAATCGTGACCGCACCGGCTGCTTCATCCCCTGCATTCAGCCGTTCCGCCTTACCGCTTACTGATGCCGGTAGCAGCTCACGCCGAGATACTCACTGAACGCTTCCTGCAGCACACCAGCCGTGGCAGAGTGGTTCATCGCCACATGATGCTCAAAGCCGTTACGGCAGATCCACGCCAGCAGTGTCTCCAGTTGCGGCACCTGGATCACCGCACGGCAACCTACCGTGTCCAGCGGATCGGTGACCGACATTCCCTCTCCCACATAGGCTTTGATTTCGCCGCTGAAGTCGTCGGTAGAGAGGCGGAAATAGGTCAGATCGCCCTGCTTCATGCGGCCATGCACTGCGCCACAGGTGTTCTCTTTGCCCACGGTGGTGCCGATGATATCCGCCGTGCCCATGGTCGCTGACTCCAGGCTGGCGCTGGCGAAATTACCGCAGTGAAACAGCACACATTTGTCCCGCTCGTCGCCAAAGTTGTTGTTCCAGTCTGCCAGCGAGGCGGGGTTCAGCGAGCAACTGGCGAGCGCATACATCGACAGCGCCCCCATCACATCCACTTCGCAGGCGCTGGGCATCAGCTGGCCCGACATCACGCTCATGATTGAGCAGACGTTAATGCCCAGGTTCTCCTGCAACGACGTCCAGCACTGGATGGCGGTGGTATCGATATCGTTGTCGCTGATCCACTCGCTGATCACCACAAACAGTTTGGCCATGGTCACCAGTTTGTCACCCGGAATCCCCCGCGCATCGGCGTTGGCCTCCAGGATTTCACGCTTCTCTGCCACGCGGATATCGTCATCGCGCAGCCGGTTGGTGCGGGTAAAGATCTCCGATAAATCCAGGGTCTCCACCGCGATGCCCATCTTCTCCAGCAGCTTTTCGCTGTAGCGCACGGTGTTGAATCCGGCGGGCCGGGCACCAATTGCCCCGACGCGTACCCGGCGCATGGCATTCACCACCCGACAGAGCTGGCTGAACCGCTGCAGATCCTGCATAAACACGTCGCCGCTCAGGGCGCAGACGTGCTGGCGGGTCAGCGTAAACGGGATGCCATATTGCCGCAGGTTGTTGCAGAGCGAAATTTTGCCGCAGAAGCTGTCGCGGCGGGTCGCCAGTCCCATTTTATCCAGATTGTCCTCTTCGGCCTGCACCAGCACCGGCACGTTCAGCCCGGCGAGACGCAGCGCTTCCGCGATGGCTTTTTCATCACCAAAGTTAGGCAGCAGCACCACAATGCCGTGAATCGCTTCGCGGTGCTGACGAAACAGCGCGGCGCAGGTTTTCGCCTCCTGACGCGTCTCGACGCCGCCCAGGTTGGTCTGGGTCTCATCCAGCATCACCGTATTAATGTTCATCTTTTCAAACAGCGCGACCGCCTGCTGGCGCGCCTCGCCCACCAGATAGCTGGGAAAAAAACCCCGGTTGCCAATAATGACGCCGAAGGTTAACTGCTGAGGAAGTGTTGACATGGCTCTGCTCCGGATAAGGATTAATGTGGCTGATAACGACAGCGTGCAACGGCGTCAATCCAGCCTTTATAGTTTTCCTGCATACGCTGCGCGTGCTCTTCACGCGGCATGATGACGCTGCCGCCCTGCAGCGCCTGCATATCACTGCCCTGCTGCCACCATCCCAGCACTTTGCCTGCCAGCAGTGCCGCGCCCAGCGCGGAGACCTCGGCGGTAGGCACCCGCTGCAACGGCCGCTGTAACACATCCGCCTGTAACTGCATCAGCCAGCTATTTTCGGTGGCGCTGCCATCCACACAGAGCGCCGGAAGCTGCTGGCCGCTGGCCTGCTCCATGGCAAAAAAGACGTCGGCGATTTGCCAGACGATCGACTCCAGCGCCACCCGCGCCAGCACGGCGGGTGTGGCGGCATCCGTCAGTCCGCACACCATGCCGCGCGCCTGCAGATCCCACCAGGGCGCGCCCAGGCCAGAGAGCGCCGGGACAAAATAGATGCCCTGATTATCGTCGCAGCGCTGCGCCATCGCGGTGAGCTCGCGCGGCTCCTGCACGCCGAGCATTCTGCCCAGCCAGGCGGCACCGGAACCGGTGTGGGTAATGTTGCCTTCAAAGGCATAACGCAGCGTGCCGTCGTGCCAGGCCACGGTGGTGCTGAGGCCATTTTCCGTCAGCAGCGGCGTCGCCATGGACATCATCAGTGAAGATCCGGTGCCGTAGGTGGCTTTCACCACTTCAGACTCGCCGCGCCGCTGCGCCTGTAAGGCGGCATGAGAGTCGCCGATGCGCGCCAGAATCGGCGTGCCTGGCGCTAAGCCGGGAATATCACTCACCGCGACCACGCCCTGTTCACTGGCTGAGGCGGTGATGCGCGGCAGCGCGGCGCGCGGCAGCTGAAACAGCGTCAGCAGCTCGTCGTCCCAGTCATTAAGATGCAGGCTGTAGAGTTGAGTACGGGAGGCGTTAGCATGATCGGTAATAAATACCTCGCCGGCGCTGAGCTGCCAGCTGAGCCAGCTGTCGACCGTGCCGATACAGAGCTCACCCGCCGCCGCCCGCGCCGCGCCGTCAGGAATGGCGGCCAGCATCCCGGTCAGCTTGGCGGCCGGAAACATCGGGTCAACGGCCAGGCCGGTCAAACCGGTGATGCGAGGTGCTTTGCCCGCCTGATGCAGGTCGCGACAGAGTGACTCGGATCGTCGATCCTGCCAGCTCACCAGCGGCGTCAGCGGCTTGCCGTCACGCCGCTGCCAGATCAGCACCGACTCGCGCTGATTACTGATCGCCACAGCCGCGACAGGCGCGCCACCACAGGCTGCCAGGCAATGGGTAATGGCCTCTTTTACCGCCTGCCAGATCGCCACAGGGTCCTGCTCAGCCAGTCCCGGCTGCGGGTGTTGCAGGGTTAAGCTCTGGCTGCCGCGTGCCACCACACGGCCATCGCGATCAACCGCAATCGCTTTAGCATTGGTAGTGCCTTCGTCGATCGCCAGAATCAGGGGTCCCACCATGTTTATGCTCCTGCGCAGATGCGCGCTGCACTGTTCACCACGCTACTGGCATCAATGCCATGATGGGCGCGGGTAGAGGCGCGATCGCCGGCAATCGCATATTCCCCATCTGCAATGCCGAGCCGCAACAGCGGGATGCCGCAGCCGCCTTCCGCCAGCACTTCGGCCACCAGGCTGCCGACACCGCCATTAACGTTATGCTCCTCTACGGTAATCACCGCTGGGTAGTGATTTAACAGGTTGCGCAGCTGTTGGGTATCACAAGGTCGAATCGATGGAACCGCGATCACACCGGCTGAAATGCCCTGCTCAGCCAGTTGCTCAGCAGCGTGAACCACCTCGTGAACCGTTGAGCCCATCGCCACCAGTGCGATGTCGCTGCCTTCACGCAACAGGTCGATCGCGCCCGGCCTGAACTGATAGCTTTCCGCGTGCAGCTGCGGCAGATCTTTGCCATCCAGACGGATATAGACCGGCCCGACATGCTCAAGGGCGTAATCGATGATCTGACGGCACTCCAGCGGGCAGGAAGGCGCATAGATCTCGATGTTGCCGAAACCGCGCATCACCGCAATGTCATCAATGCTGTGATGGGTACTGGCTAACGGGCCATAGCTGGTCCCGGCATTCAGCCCGAACAGTTTGACGTTGGTGTTGTTATAGCAGACGTCGACTTTTACCTGCTCATTGGCGCGTGACACCAGAAATGGCGCGGCGTTACAGGTCACTGCGACCTTGCCGCCCAGCGCCAGACCGGCCGCCGTGCCCACCAGCGTCTGCTCAGCGATGCCGACGTTAATCAGCCGGTCGGGAAAGGCCTTGATAAAGGGGGCGATTTTGGCCGTCGACGTGGAGTCCGCTACCACCGGCACCAGATCCACACCGCGATTCACCGCGTCGATAAAGGCCGTGACCATGACGCTTGCTAAATGTTGTGCATTACTCATCTTTCAGTTCCTCCAGTGCCAGTGCGATCTCTTCGCCTTTCGGCACCCGGTGATGCCATTCCGCCTTGCTCTGGATAAAGGAGACGCCAAATCCCTTCTCGGTATGCGCCACAATCACCTGCGGTTTGCCGTTCTTCGGCAGGTTTTCAATGGTGTCGACCACCGCCGCCATATCATTGCCGTTGCATTCGGTGACCTCCAGCCCGAAGGCGCGCCATTTTTCCGGCAGCGGATCGGTGTTCATGATGTCGCGGGTCGCGCCCGCCAGTTGCAGCTTGTTTTTGTCATTGATGATGATCAGGTTGTCGAGGCCGTAATGCGCCGCCACCAGCGCCGCCTCCCAGTTGCTGCCTTCAGCCAGTTCACCATCGCCGGTCACCACAAAGATGCGGCGCGGGCTGTTATCTTTTTTCGCCGCGATAGCGATGCCCACCGCCACCGGCAGGCCGTGACCCAGCGCGCCGGTGTTCAGCTCAACGCCCGGCGTTTTCTGCCGTACCGGATGGCCGGGCAGATGCGAGTCGGCATGCTGGTAGGTTGCCAGCCAGTCGGTCGGGAAGTAGCCCGCTTCCGCCAGCACGCAGTAATAGCCCCCCACCGCATGCCCTTTGGACTGGATATAGATGTCACGCTGATCGTCGTCTGTACGATCCGGTGCGCAGTTCAGAATGCGGAAGTAGAGCGCGGTGAGGATCTCTACCTGTGACAGGTCAGCGCCGGTATGACCGCCTGCCGGGCTGCCCGCGTTAAGCTGGATGATGCGGCGGCGGATTGCCCGCGCCCGGCGCTCAAGGTCATCGACCGGAAGATTGAAAGGATTCATACACTACCTCTGAATTTTAAATCGGTTATGAATATATATTCACGTCGGTTAAAAAATTTTGTGCCTGAAAAAAGGGGCTAATAAACTAAACCGCCCTTTGTTCACTACTCTGCCCATTAAACCGGGCAGGCCGTCCGCTGCCAGGAATCACTCAGCGGCACCCGCTGTCCGGTTCAACGCACTTTCCCGTCAGGGTTTTGCCGGTGTCCCCTCCTCGATTAACGCTTTCTGAGCCACCACGGCCGCCTTCTGCTGCATCCGGCTCTGTGTCTGGTCGATGATCACCGCGATGATAATCACGATGCCTTTGATCACCATCTGCCAGAATTCACTGACACCCATCATGATCAGGCCATCCGCCAGAAAGCCGATGACGAACGCACCAATCAGCGTGCCGAGGATGGTGCCGCGTCCGCCCGCCAGCGACGTACCACCCAGCACCACGGCGGCAATGGCATTCATCTCAAATGCGGTGCCGTTAGCCGGATGGCTGGCGACCAGTTGCGATGAGACCACGATGCCAGCAATCGCCGCGCAGAATCCTGACAGGGTGTAGACCAGAATTTTTACCTGCCGGGTTTTCACACCCGACAGTTCAGCGGCACGTTCATTGTCTCCGATGGCATAGACCTGACGGCCAAACGGCAGGCGACGGGCGATGTAGGCGATCACCAGCGCCAGCAGCACCATCATCCAGATGGCGTAAGGCAGCCCCAGAAAGGTTCCGGCACCAATCCGATCGAAACCGGTATTGCCCAGCAGCGGATTCCCCTGCAGACCAGGAAAGGTCTCGCCGCCGGAGGTGAGCATCGCCGCGCCGCGCAGGATATACATGGTGCCGAGGGTGCAGATAAAGGGTGCCACGTTGTAGCGGGTAATGATCCAGCCGTTGCCCGCGCCAATCAGCGCGCCGATCAGCAGCACCACCGGCACAATCACCCAGACGCTGGGAAAAATAGCGATGCCAAACATCGGCAGCACAATGCCTTTGGTAATCAGCCAGCCGGCGATCATGCCGCACAGTCCCAGCGTCGCCCCAATCGACAGGTCAATTCCCGCCGTGATAATGACAAAGGTGATGCCCAGCGCCAGAAAGGCGTTGATGGCGATATGTTTCACCATGATCACCAGGCTGCCGGTGGCGAGAAAGTCCGGCACGGTGATGGCGAAGAAGCCGACGATCAGAATCAGCGCAATAAAAGTGCGCAGCTTCAGAAGCAGCAGCAGAATGCTTTCACGTGAACTGAACGCCTTAGCCGGAAGTGTGGTCAGCGCGACACTGTCATTGCTTTTCATGCTCAGAACCCCTGCGCACTTGCTTTCACCAGCGCTGCTTCTTCCGCCTGGTCGCGGGGAAGATCAGCCGTAAGTTTGCCGCCCGACATCACCAGGATGCGATCGGCTACCGCCATAATCTCTTTCAGGTCCGAGGTGGAGAACAGTACTGCAATGCCCTGCTGCGATAGCGCCACCATCATGCGAAATACCTCTGCTTTTGCACCGACATCAATGCCGCGACTCGGCTCATCCAGCAGCAGCAGACGCGGATTGGTCAGCAGCGCACGGCCAATCACCACTTTCTGCTGGTTGCCACCACTCAGCGCGCTGATGGCCACGTCCGGCGAGGAGATTTTGATCGCCAGGTTGCCCACCGTCTGGCTTACCGCCTGCTGCTCCGCCTGATGGGCAATGGCAAAGCGATGCGACAGACGCCGCCACAGGCTGGCGATGGTGAGATTACTGGCGACCGATGACACCGGGAAAATCCCGGCGCGTTTGCGATCTTCCGGCACCAGACTCATGCCCATGCGGATACGGTCGGCGGTGGGCAGACGGGTCGGCAGCGGTTTGCTGTCGAGCCACAGCTTGCCCAGATAGTGGCGCTGACTGCCAAGCAGACACTCAAACAGCTCGGTGCGGCCTGCGCCCATCAGCCCGTAAATCCCGACAATTTCCCCGGCCCGCACCTGAAAACTGACGTCATCCACCAGGGTATTGCCGTTTGGGCTGACGCAGGTAATGTGCTGCGCCTCCAGCACCGGCGCGCCAAACTCACGCGCTTCCGGCAGGAAGGTGGTGACCGGTTCACTGCCCAGCATCTCACGCACGATCCACGGCACATCGATGCTGCTGACCGGCGCTTCGGCCTGAAAGCGCCCGTCGCGCAGAATGGTGATCACGTCGCCAATTGCCATCAGCTCTTCCAGCCGGTGGGAGATGTAAATCACGGTAACGCCCTGCTGCGTCAGGTCGCGGATCACACGGAACAGGATCTCCACTTCGGTTTTGCTCAGCGCCGAGGTCGGCTCGTCGAGGATCAGGATGTCCGCATCTTCCGCCAGCGCTTTGGCAATCTCGACCAGCTGCTGCTGACCCACTTTGAGATTACCGACCCGCTCATGGGGTGAAATCGGCTGATCCAGGCGCGCCATCAGCGCGGCGGTGCGGCGAGCCTGCTCCGCCTCGTTGATCGGGGCCAGGCCGCGCTGGATCTCCCGGCCAAGAAACAGGTTTTCAGCCACCGTCAGGTTCTCAAACAGATTCAGCTCCTGGTGCACCATGCCGATGCCGTGCCGGGCGGCGTCGCGGGTGCTGCTCAGCGTCAGCGGCTCGCCATTCAGGAACAGCGAACCGGCCGTGGGCTGCTGTACCCCGGCCAGAATTTTCATCAGGGTCGATTTGCCCGCCCCATTCTCACCGATGATGACGTTAACTTTGCCGCGCCAGACCCGATAGTCGACGCGATCCAGCGCCAGCGTGCCGGGAAACAGCATCGATATCTGTTCGGCCCGCAGAATAATCTCATCGTCCATCAGGGCGTCCCCCGCTTCAGCTCAACCGCTACCACATCTTCAACGCTGTTCTGCCCGATGGTTACGGCCAGCAGCGCCTGCACCGGCTGGTTGACCCAGCTGGCATCCAGCGGTGGCAGTTGCTTCACCGCGTGACGGTTCAGCGCCCGGGTCAGCTGGGCGTACTGCACCTGATTAGTAAACTCTTCGAAACGGAATCCGGCGGCATCCCGGATAGCGTTACTGCGCAGTACCGGCCCGACACTGACCGCCACCGGCTTGCCGTTAATCATCAGCGTCAGCGTGCGTTCACGCGGGTTACTCTCATCAAAGGCGCTGGCTGTCCCACCGGCTCGCACGAAGACGCTTTCGCGCCCGCCGGGTTTGACCGTCTGACTTTTCGCCTCCATGTCGGCCCAGCTCAGCGCATGGCTGTTCGCGGTGGTCATCACGCGCGGCTGCCAGGTCTCTTCCGCAATCTGCTGCGGTGTCTGGGTGGTATAGCTGGGTTTCGCGTGCGGATCCTTCGGCAGGATCGGCTTACCGTCCGCATCCAGATCCACCACGGTGCAGGCGCTGAGTAGCGCCATACCGGTCAATACCGCCAGCATCCGTTTCATGGTTATTTCGCCAGGTTGAAGTTTTTCAACTTAGCGGCGTTGCTGTCGTCAATCAGCACGCAGTCCATCAGCTGCTTCTCCTGTTTCTGCGCTTTGCCGTTCTTCAGGTAGTAATCCGCCTGCGTGACCGCCATCTGCGCCTGATCCCAGCCCGGCTGCAGTACCGTCGCTTTAATATTGCCTTTGTTGAGGATCGAATCGCGGGTGTAGTCGCTGCCATCAAAGCCCACCACGATCACCGATGTTTTCCCGGCGGCTTTCAGCGCGGCTTCGGCACCCAGCGCCATGGTGTCGTTACCGGAGATGACGCCCACGATGTTGGGGTGTTTCTGCAGCAGGGTTTCCATGCGGCTGAAGGCTTCGGTCTGGCTCCAGTTGGCGCTCTGCTGAGCCACCATTTTCATGTCGCTGTAGTCATCCAGCACATCGTGATAGCCCTGCGACCGCACGCCCGCGTTGGTGTCAGACTCTTTGCCCAGCAGTTCAACATAGTCCCCTTTGCCGCCCAGCAATTTCGCAAATTTCTCCGCGCCCAGCTGCGCCCCCTGATAGTTGTTAGAGACGATCTGCGCCACCGCGATGCCGGTTTTGTTGATCTCCCGGTCAATCAGAAAGGTCGGGATCCCGGCATCTTTGGCTTTCTGCACCGGTCCGACGGTGGCGTCGGCACCAGCGTTATCAAGAATGATCGCTTTGGCTTTGCGCGCAATCGCGGTCTCAATCAGCTGGTTTTGCTTGTTTACGTCATCATCGTGCGACGCCACCAGCGTGGCGTAACCCAGCTCTTTGGCTTTCGCTAAGGCCCCTTCCGCCTCGGCTTTAAAGAACGGGTTGTCATGGGATGGGGTGATAATCGCCAGCAGGCCTTGCTCTGCCGCCAGCGCGGTCGCTGAAAAGGCGAGCATCGATGCGAGCAGGGTCAGTTTGATCAGAGGACGAGTCATTATTTTTCTCCGTTTGAATATATATTCACACGCGATTTTATATGCATAATGACTATGCGCCCGCGCTGACGTGCCGTCCAATGCGCGATCGTCAAAAAGCGAAAACGATCACAAATTAGCCTGCGTTGTGATTTTGATCATCCTGGTTAACAATACCGGGCAGAATCAGAGAGGGAAAAACCGATGGCAAAACAGGATGAACAGCGATTGATGGTGAAAATTGCCACCCTTTACTATGTCGAAGGGTTGAAGCAGTCAGAGATTGCGCAGTCGCTGACCTTATCGCAGTCGTTTGTCTCACGCATTCTTAATCGCAGCGTGAAAGAAGGTGTGGTCAAGATCAGCGTGGTGCCACCAGCCAACGTCTACCCTGAGCTGGAAAAGGCCATTGAGCAGACCTATAACCTGCCGCAGGCGATTGTGGTGGATGTGCCGGACCAGGCATCGCCGCTGCAGATTAAGCAGGCGATTGGATCGGCGGCCGCTCACTATCTGGAGACCCGACTGCGAAACGATGAGCTGATTGGTATTTCGTCATGGAGCGGCACGATCCGGGCGATGGTGGATGCGCTGCATCCGCTCAACAGCGCCTGCAAAGGGGTGATCCAGCTGCTGGGTGGCGTCGGGGCTAACGGCAATGTGCAGGCGACGATTCTGACGCAAAATCTGGCGGCGCTGCTGAACTGCCCCGCCTGGCTGCTGCCGTCGCAGTCGATTGAGCATTCGGTCAGCGATCGCCAGCGGCTCTCTGCCAACGCAGAGGTCGCCGAGGTGCTGAGTAAATTTGAGCAGGTCGACCTGGCGATTGTCGGCATTGGCGATCTGGAGCCGTCGGCGCTGTTACGTAATTCGGGCAACTACTACGATGGCAGGATGCTGCAAACGCTGGCGGCGCGCGGTGCGGTAGGCGATATCTGTCTGCACTATTTCGACGCCTGCGGACAGCCGGTGCTGAAAGCAGAAGAAGATCCGGTGATTGGTATGGAGCTGGCGCAGGTGAAACAGTGTCCACAGGTGGTCGGGCTGGCAGGCGGAAGAGAGAAAGCGCAGGCGATTCGCGGTGCGCTGCTGGGCGGCTACATCAAGGTGCTGATCATCGACTATCCCACGGCGCGGCTACTGCTCACGCCGCAGGATTCATCACAACCGGTCAGATAGTGCGGTAAGCCGTGGTGACTTTCCACAGATAGCGCGGGGCCTGCGCCGCCGGATGCTTGTTCTGCACATGCTGATAGAACTCATCCGGTGACATCGCATTGATCATCGCAATGGCCCGATCGCGATCGCTGGAGAAAGTCCGCAGTAACGCTCCTGCGCCGTTGGCATAAGAGACGATGGTGGCATAGCGCAGGGTCAGCGGATCGCGGATGCCCGACAGCGCGGAGTTCTGCAGAATGCGGATATAGGCGGTGCCGATATCAATATTTTTGGCCGGATCGCGCAACTCGGCATTCGACGGCTGACCACGACGGCCCAGCGTGCGATAGACTTCGCGCCCGGCGGTCGAAGCTTTAATCTGCATCAGCCCCACCGCATTTGAACGGCTCACCACGCCCGGATTTCCACCCGACTCGACACTGATAATGGCGCTGATCAACTTCTCATCAACGCCATAATGACTGGCGGCATCTTCGGTAAACATCGCCCAGGTGCCATTGACGCTGGACGGCGGTGCCTGAGTTAATGGCGTGTTGCGCTGCTTAACGGCATGGTGCGGTGGCTCGCTGGCACAGCCGGTCAGGAGTAACGCTGAGAGTATAAGGTGTCGGATTTTCAGCAATTTTTCATCTCGTAGCTGTTGTGGCGAATGCTATCATACCCAGGCAGCCTGAGAGCAAAATTACCGTTTATCCTAAATGCATGAAAATGCGGCGCGTACCGTGACTTCAGCGGCGCTTTTCGCCATCATCGCCGTCAGTCAGGCGCTAACAGCAGGAAAGTATGATGATTTCACGTTCAGTTCGTCTTATCTCCCCCTCCGGTTACTGTCACAATCAGCCTGCGGCGCTGCAGGGCATTGCACGACTGCGCGCGGCCGGCCATCAGGTAGAGAACGAGCAGGTGATCACCCGCCGTTTTCAGCGCTTCGCCGGTACGGACGCAGAGCGCCTGGCGGATATCAACCAGCTTGCCAGTCTCAGCACGCTGCCCGATGTGGTGCTGGCGGTGCGTGGCGGTTATGGTGCCAGCCGGTTACTGGAGTCCATCGATTACATCGGCCTGCAACGCCGTCTGCTGAATCAGCCGCTGGCGCTGTGCGGCCACAGCGACTTCACCGCGATTCAGCTGGCCCTGCTGGCGCAGGTCGGCCTGATTACCTTCAGCGCACCGATGCTGGCCGGTAACTTCGGCGCCGCGACCTTATCTGAATTTACCCTTCACCACTTCTGGCAGGCACTGACTTCACCTACAGTAGAGGTGACATGGCAAAGCGAAACGCCTGACGAGGGCGAATGGCAGGGTACGCTGTGGGGCGGGAATCTGGCGATGATCTGCTCACTGATTGGCACGCCGTGGATGCCGCAGTTTGAGAACGGCATTCTGGTGATTGAGGATGTGAATGAGCATCCGTTCCGCATTGAACGCATGCTGATTCAGCTGCAGCAGAGCGGCATTCTGGCGCGACAGCGGGCGATCGTTACCGGCAGCTTCACCAGTACAGCCCTGACGGAATATGACAACGGGTTTGACTTCAGCACCGTCTGGCAGCGACTGCGTGACACCACCGGTCTGCCGCTGATTTGTGGATTAGATTTTGGTCATGCCGCTGACACCGTAACACTGCCTTTGGGTGCCAGCGCACGATTAGCGGTCAGCCAGGGCCACGCCCGTTTGCAGGCGACCGGGCATCCCGTCCTGCGGGAATAGCGTTTGTTTCAGGAGATCGACATTGAAGCCGTTGTATGACGATTTGTGGATCTCAACCCCGGAATTTCCGGTGGAAGATGCCGTTAATGACCTGATGATGCATGGCTTTATGCTGCGTCACCCACGCGGCAATCTGTTGATTGGCCGCGTAGAAAATCCGCTCGATCATGAAGTCATGGCCGATACCGGCGGCGTGATCCGCCACTACCTCACCCACTGGCATGAATCCGCGCCCGGTGCGGCACTGATCCAGCAGCGCTTCAGCAGCGCACTTTACTGCCATAGCCGATCGCTGGGCCCCATCAGCCGTTTTGCTGAGCCTGATGACACCTTTTCGCAGCAGGAGACGCACTTCGGGGATTTCCATCTGCTGCCAACGCCAGGACACACACCGGGCAGTTGCAGCTATCTCTACACCTCGCCGCTGGGGCTGACCTATCTGTTTGTTGGCGATACCGTGACACGTTCGCATGACCGCTGGATCACGGTGCTGGTGCCGGACAGTAATCCGGCTGAGCTGAGCCAGACGCTGGAGTTTTACCGCTCCCTGCGTCCCGACGTGGTGCTGATGAGTACCACGCGCGGGCATCTCTCCTGGAAAAAAGTTACGCTGCAGAGCTGGCTGGCCGCGATTGATGAAGCAGAACAGCATCCGCTGGATTTGCGTCAGCAACCATTATTCTGATTACAGGGCTTTCGTCAGATAGTGGCGCTGATGATGCCGTGGATAGTTATCCAGGCTGAAGCGCAGTGTATAGCCAAGCTTTTCATAAAACGGCCGCGCCTGAAAACTGGCGGTATCCACCTGGGCAAAGCGGCAGCCGCGATCCCGCGCCTCCTGCTCTGCCGCCTGCATCAGCTTACTGCCCGCCCCCTGCCCGCGTAGCGCCTCACTCACCCACAGCATATCAATCCGCAGCCAGTTTCCGGCGGTTGATCCGGTCAGTCCGGCCAGCTTTCTGCCCTGGTCATCACGAATAAACACGCCGATCGATCTGATCTCATCAATATTAATATATTTGCTGTTGAACGCAGTCAGACCCAGCCTGACTTCATCCAGATCCTGCGTTGTGACCTTATCGGTAATCTCGGGTTGCATAGTGGCTCCGTGGGTTAAGTGTCGGAGTGCTGACGATCGTCGTAGCGCTCCAGGCTCAACGCATCAACATCGCGTTTTTCACTGCGGCTGCAGGGCAGCAGTTTATCGCTGTCGCGGTAGACAAAAAAGGTCGCCTGGTTGCGCTGGTTCACAATCAGCTGATCGCCATTGCGAAAGCGGGTAATCGCCACCTTATCACCCGCCTCTAAACGGGTACGCTGCTGACCGGCAGCAATCTGGAAATGCCCCGGCGGCCACATTAACGTGGTTAAACCATATTCGGCACGCGAAACGGTCATGGTTGTCCGGCCGGGACAGTTAAGCTGAAATTCCGTCTCGCTCCAGGCGGGTGCGATGTGACAGGCCAGCAGGCCCAGGGCAATTAACGCTGCCTTCATGCTGTGTCTCCGCTGATTTTATTGAGGTTTTTTAGCTTAACACATCACAGGACAGAGAAGGGACGCGGGGCAACCCGCAGCAAGACCATTGAAAGATAGAATCGGCGTGCGAAGAAATCTGAAAGTTGAGAAAAAATAAAGTAATCCGGCCAGCGTAACAGGCTGCCACACTGACCGGATATGATTATTCGGCTGCTACCTCGGCGGCCACTAACATCAGTGCCAGCCCGGCATTCTCGCTATCATAAGCCTGCATTGCTGCACGTATATCCGCTGAACAAGCGATCACCTGTTGCTTCTTATCGGCTTCTAACTGGTCAATCGCATGGCGAATAATCATTAGACTTGCTTCTTCTTCGTTCATCATTTATCCCTGGATTTGCCTAAGTGGTGCGCAAAGGAGCCAAGAATAACGTTTATTGATAAGCAAAGTCACCCTTTTACATTCCTGTTGCTTAACGATTAAACAAATCACAAACAGGAAGCGCAGCGTAAACTGCTATGATTAAGTAATCAGTGACGCAGCAGGATAGACTCTGCGCCACGAAACTCCCAGGGATTGAAGCAGGTAGAAAATCATGATGCGTCTCAGCATTTTTATCCTCATCGCGATGGTGACTGGATGTTCATCTGGCCCGAAAGGGGTGGAATGTCCGGGTGAGGTCTCGACAATTTATGGTCAGTCGATGGGGCATACCCAGGGCGTGATTTTTGATCTGGTTAATAGCTTCACCGTGACCCGGGATAAGGTCAGCGTTAAGAGTGGCCCGCTGCAGTCGCTGGATCGCTTTAAATATGTTCCCTCCGCCGTCACGCCTGAGGGCTATTACGCGCAGCGCCTGTCAGATAAGCAGTTCCGCCTGATCAACCCTTACCAGGACACCCAAATCACCTGGACCTGTCCATAAGGGATGAATCCTGCTGCCAGATGGTTTATTGTCAGGAAACGTCAAGCAGCAGGTCTCCCCGATGGAAAAGCGTCTGGATAACAACGGTTATATCGACTTCCCCTTCCCCGCCACCCGCAATGCGGATGGCTCCGTGAATCCCTGTGGCTTTGATCTGACGCTGGAAACCGGTCGCCTTGAGGAGATCGCGGTGCTGAACCATTCAGTGAATCTGCGGCGGCTGGTCGAGGAGATCAATCTGCAGGAGGGGCTGTTTATGACCCTGGCCTGCGACTGGCAGCAGCAGGCAGATGCGGTCTGTGGCTTTATCGATGTGGCTTTTCGTCCCGACCTGCCGCAACACGGCTTTGAGGAGGCGCTGCAGCTGGAAGCGAACTTTTATCGCTACCTGACCGGGCAGGAGCAGCAACATCAGATGCCCGCCGAGACGCTGGTCAATTATGCCCGCTCGGTACTCGACTGGAGCTGGTCGCCGCTGCGCCAGCGTCAGCGCGATTATGAAAAGATCACTATTCAGTTCTATTGCCCGCAGGCGGATGACGCCGAATGGTGTTTTGATCATCTGCGTCACTTCCTGGTGAGCGTCTATCCGGCCTGCGTCGCCGCCCGTTCACTCTGATCCTCATTGCACCCGGAGTCGCTATGCGTTCTGCTGCGCTGTCTGCTGTCACGCTGTTCTGCTCACTGTTTTTTGCCGCTGCTGCCCAGGCCGATCGCTGCCAGCAAATCCGCGCCGGTCTGGATATCGGTTCCGGCACCACCAAAATTGCGGTAGCCCGTGTCAATGTCTGCCAGCTGCGCATCGAAAAGATGCTGTATCAGGATCAGCGCGCCGTGGCATGGAACGAGGCCTTAGCGCATTCAACAGATAATCAGCTCAGCCCGGCAATGACTCATGAAGGTGCCGCCGCCCTGCAGCAGCTTTTAACGCAGGCACGGCGCTTTCATCCACAGCGGATCAGCGGCGTTGCCACCGCGGTGTTCCGCAACGCCAGCAACGGACAGGCGGTCATCGATCAGTTGCAGCGCCAGACCGGTGCGCAAATCAGCATCATCTCGCAGCAGCAGGAAGCGAAACTCGGTTTCCTCTCTGCTAAAGCCGCGCTTAACGATCCGGCGATCCGTGATGAGCAACTGCTGGTCTGGGATATTGGTGGGGGATCGATGCAGATGACTGCCTGGCGACAGCAGGCGGGTCAGCCGGTTGCAGATATCTATCAGGGCAAACTGGCCTCGGTGACGCTGAAAAACTTTATTCTGACGGTGCTGAAGAACAGCCCGGAGGCCAAATCCCCTAATCCGATTGGCTCCTGGCGGCAGTCGGTGCTGCGCTTTGTGCAATTTTATGCCGCTAATGAGGTCAGCCCGCAGATTAAACAGGATCTGGCGAGCCGTCGGGTCATTGGCATCGGCGGCGTCCATGGTTTTTCAATCCGCAATCAGTTACCGGGCAAACCCCATCGTTACAGCCTGACGACATTAAGTCAGCTGTCGCAGCAGCAGGTCTGGAAAGGCGACAGTGAACTCCCGGGCGACTACCGGGCCACTGATGTCAGCAATCTCTTACTGGTTGAAGGTTATATGCAGGCGCTGAAAATTAATGAGGTTACGATTGTTGAGGCCAGTCTGATTCAGGGCGTGCTGCTGCAGTAGCGCAGCGTTTCCGCACTATGCTAAACCTCAGGCTTAATCAGCCGGATAGCATGATCCAGCATCCGCTGCTCATCCCGTTCACTGTGGGCCCGCTGCTGACGTATACGTTTAAGCAGGTCGTAGATTTCGCCACGGCGGGTGTCATGGCCGCGCTCCGACAGCACAATGACCGCATCGCCAATGACCCGGCAGACTTCATCATAGTCGTCATCATTCAGTGCATCACGTTTCATTGCTTATCCTCCGGCTGTAGCTTTGGCTATGGCTGTGGCAGCGCCTGAGTGCGCCTCTCTTTCCAAAGGCTAGACAGTAAATCCCTTACCCGCAAACGCAGCGCCATTAACAGCCAGAAATGATTTTTTAGCCCATTTTCCTCCGCTGGAGGAGCAGAATTCACTATCTTTGCTACGCTTTGAGGGTCTCACTCAAAACCAAGGAGCAATAAATGTCAGGAAAAATCGAAGATAAAGTAAAAGAAGCCGCTGGCGCAGTTCAGGAACAATGGGGTGCAGCAACCGGTTCATCTGAGCATCAGGCTAAAGGCGCAGCACGCCGTTACACCAACCAGGCAAGCTATGCTGCCCGCGATGCTGCTGACTGTATCAAGGATCAGGTTCAATCCAATCCTGTTGCAGGTCTGGCCGTTGCTGCAGGCGTTGGCGTATTTATCGGCTTCCTGCTGGGCCGCAAGTAATCGCGCTGAACGTCAACAGAACGGGAGCCACTGGCTTCCGTTTTTTTTTGCCTGGACTCTCTCCGCCGGCTGAGAAACATCTGAAAGATAAGCCTTTTCAGGCCAGAATGCGGTAAGTATCTATGCTTAGTCTGGTTTCGTCTCTTTCTGACAACATCAAGGTGACCTTATGAAAACATTTCCTGCCCTGCTGCTGGTTGCAGCGACCTTAACCTCTCTGGCGGGCTGCTCGCAGAAGAGCGACGCGATTAAAGATGATGGCCGCCCTCATGCACCAAGCGGTCAGTCGTCACCGGGCGGTACGCTGGGTTCAGGCCCGGTGGGTCAGCCACAGTCGTAATACCCTGCCCCGGCAAACGTGCCGGGGTTTGTTTTATCGCATGTTTTTTAATAGATAGAAGTCATAGAATAATTCCGCTAATAATTAACCTGCTATTAGTTTTTCATAGAATTACAAGCCGTAATCATTCATTAATAAAAGTGCACATAAAACATCTTCCAAATAACAAAAAATTAAAGTTCATTTTTATTTAAACCAGAAAGCGAGTGTATTTCAAACAAAAACTCAATGACTGAAAAAAACATCCTGTCATAATGAACTTTCTCTGTAGCGTTAATCTCTAACACTCCATAATATTTCCCTGTTAATAACATTGGTAAATTCAAGAGAATTCAGACGTGAAGAAAAAAAAGATTTATCTGATAGACCGACTTTTAACGCTCTATTCTCGATTTTCCAGCAGAACAAAACCACAGGCCTTGCACGACCTGGCCCCACAAACAGTGGTGATATACTCCACCACGGCACTGGGCGATTTTCTGATGAATACGCCGGCTATCTGGAGCCTGAAAAATCGCTTTCCCACCAGCAAATTTATTCTGGTTTCCAGCAAGAAAAATAAGGATCTCGTCAGCCGTTATAACTGGTTTGATCAGATCTATATCTGGGATAACAAACTGGCGAATTTCCTGCCACTTTTTTTCAAACTGCGCCGCCAGAAACCTGACCTGTCAGTAATATTACACGCCCATTTCCCCTACGATATTATGAGCTCGGTACTGACCGGCAGTAAGGTGATTGTGCGCGATCATTACGGCCGCGAATCGCCTCTGCTAAATAAATATCTCGATCACTATTCAGGCTATTTCGATGACCATACCATCAAGCGTAAGCTGAAACTGATTGAAGTCCTGGGCGCAGAGACAGAGCAGACCCGGATGCACCTTCCGGCACTGAACAACAGTCCGACTGCAAAGGCTGACCATCGCCGTATCGGTTTTCAGTTAGGGGCATCAAAAGATATTCGCCGCTGGCCGCTGGCCTCCTTCAGCCAGCTGGCGACAGCCTTGCTTGAACGCTGGCCTGACACGGAAATTATCGTTACCGGCACCGCCGCTGAGCAGCCTCTTGAGCAGGAATTTATTGAAAGCCTGCCCCTGCACTACCGTCAGCGTGTGACCCCGATGGCGGGTAAAACGAATCTCAGCGGCCTGATTAGCCTGATTCGCACGCTGGATGTGCTGGTTACCGGGGACACCGGTCCACTGCACATCGCCGTGGCCGCGCAAACGCCGACGGTCAGCCTGTTCTCGACCGCCAATCCGCGTTATACCGGTCCCTGCCAGGACAGCGATCGGCACATCATTATTCACCGCCCGGATAAAACCGCCTCACAGCATCCGATGGCAACGATCAAGGCCGATGAGGTCGGGCAGGCCGTGGCGAAACTGGTGGGGTAATGAACGACCTTTCTCAATCCATCATTGCGCTGATTGAGCACCACAATCAGCCAACCGCACTGGGCTGGTTCCGGAAAGTGGATCGGACGGGGTTTCATATCCAGCAGTTACCGCTGAGTGAGGTGGATTTTGCCATTCTGATGAGTGATTTTTTCATCACTTTCGGCGTCTGTTCAGAACACTATGATGACGCCCGCTATTTTCCGGAGCCGCGCCGACGGCGCTTTGCAGTGGCAAACTGGTTTACTGCGGGCACAGCACAGCCTTATCGTCCACTGACGGTCGCCATGCTGTGTGAAGCGGCCAGACTGGGACGCTGGCCTGAAGAGGATTACTGAGTAATGGTATGGGCGAACGCGTCATAGACCTCGCTGCTGCTCAGCGCATTGACCTCACGTGACGCCGGTTGCAGCACCTGATAGTTAACCTGCCACGGGTGCCAGCATGCCGGATCGCTGTCGCCAAACAGCGCGACGACCGGCAATCCCAGCGCCGCACCAATGTGCATTGCCCCGCCATCACTGCTCACCAGCCCCTGACACAACGACATTGCTGCAATCAACTGCGGCAGGCTGGTGGTTGCCACCGCTTTGATCGGCAGATGCGGGCAGAGCGCCATAATTTCACGCGCTTTTTCATCATCTCCCGGATGACGCGGATTATCACGGCTGCCGGGTGACCAGAGCAGCATTATCTGGCAGGGATGACGTGCCGCGATTTTTTCAGCCAGCCCGGCAAACCGCGCGGCTTCCCACTGCTGGCTCGGCTTGCGGGCGCTGATTTGCAATGCATAGACCGGAACAGCGGGATCGATCGCACAGGTGTCACGCAGGCTGGCCGCGATTGCCGCATCCGGCAGCAGCGTCAGTTTGCCTGGCGCTGTGGCGCTGAGATTGAAAGGTCGCCCCAGGCTAAACAGGGTTTCACTGATATGACACGGCGACTGGCTGGGTGGCGGCAGCAGATCGGTAATCAGCGGATGGGGATGGCCCAGGGCAATCACTCTGGCGGGACGCACTGTTTTAACCCACTTCAGGCCATGCTGATCCCAGCGGCTTTTTGCCAGAATCACCACATCGTAACGCTGTTTTTTCAGCGTCAGCATCAGCTTCAGTCGCTGTAAGAGACAGGCCAGTCGTCCCTGCCCTGCCTCACGGTGATGCAGTTTAGTGTAATAGAAGAGCTGCCGGATATCGGGATTATGCTGCAACACTGGCGCAGCGTAATTGTTAGTCAGCACGTCGACCTGATGCTGCCCCGACTGCGCCAGCGCACTGATCAGCGGCGTGGTCAGTAAGGTGTCGCCAATATTATCCCGACAAATAATTAAAACCCGCATGTCTGACATCCTCTGCGCAAAGGCTAAACATGAAACACATCACAGCGTTTCCCGTTGATGGGATAAACGTGACGGCATACGTCAGCCATTAGTCAGCGTGGATTGCGGATGGTTCCCTGACGGGAACAGCAGAAATAGATCTGGCTGGGGAGAGAGAAGACAGGCGGCAGAGCTGACAGAACAAGAAAAGAAGCATGCCCCATCCGGCGCTTATCTCCGGCACTCGTAATGGCTTAGCTCTTGAAGGGGCGTAAGAATCATCTCATTATGCGGCACGCCGGACTTAACAATAATTGCTACTGTGACTATTAACCTGCAAAGCAGTTTACACCAGTCTGCCTGGTGGACAATCGCTGAGCTTCGTGTCAGGGAACGGGTTTTACGCTTTGGTTGATATCGTATTTAGCGACAGTCTGTCACCATCCGCGCTCGGTAAAAAAACTGCGCCAGCAAGAAGGAGACCCGGTGCCTTATAAGTATTTTATTTATATCATCACCACACTGGCGATCTTGCTGAGTTATCTGACCTTACCGGGTATCCTTGACCAGGTAAGAAACAATCCGCAAATTGCCTATCTGACTGCACATCCCGACACCGCGTTTACGCTGTTCAGTCAGTGTCAGCGTAAAGTGACGGATGTGGCCCGTTGTTACAATGCCTACAGCGCCGCGGTAGCGCTTGCAGAAAGGCATAACTGTTCTGATGACGGACTGAAACTCAGATTCAGATTCAAACGGCTGACTGAACATGCCGCAGACGACGTGATTAAAGCTGAATTGAAAAAAGACTGTCCAGACCGCGACAGGCCAGATTCACGTTTCCCGACTCGATAACGTCAGAGAAAGAATTAAATGGCACACTGTGAGGAACCCTCTCCTTTCGGTGTCAAAGAGAAGCGGGCTCCCTTAAAACCGGTTTAACTAACTCTTATGTCAGTGAGTGCTGCTCCAGCGCAGACATTCGACCAGGACAATAGTGACCGCGACGAAAACAAGCGTGACAAAGATTTGTTTCCACATCCCTACGGCCAGAAAAAACACTTCACGTTCGTCACGAATCTGTTTCTCCATGGCCTGCATTGTTTCCTGATACAGTTGGCAAATAAATTTCAAATCTTCACCCTGTCTCACTTCATCCAGCCCTCAAACTGGCCATTTTGCATTAATGCGACTTTACCGTTTTTGTAAAAAATCACATTACTGATACCTGTCGCAAAGACCTGATTCCCCTTATTTTCTTCAGTCATTACGGCCGGTTTACCGTCTATGCTCACAATGCCCAGTTTATCGCGGGAGACGACCACGTCTTTATACCGCCACGTTTTGGCAGCAGACTTATGCGCTTCCTGGGCGAACTGTGCATTTTCCAGAGCCTGTTTCCCGGCTACGTCCACCATCGCCAACTGGCGGTTCTGTTCAGCCAGATAGCACGCATCACGGGTTACGCCTTGTGCTTCGCTCCCGGCCATACGAGACGCGGAAGACGAGCAGCCGGTCAGCACAAGTAGTGCACCTACAATCAAAAATTTTTTCATGTTACAGCCCTATTTTGCTTCAAACATTAATGAAATTTCGTCAGGCATGCCCGCAGGTAATGGCAGGAAGTAAGCATGTTTAGTTGCCAGCAGGTCGACGTCACAAAACAAAGGTTCATCGCCCTGTGCTTTAACATTTGTCATTCATTGCTGGCGCTTTATTCTGGCCCTGGGCTCGAAGGTTCACCACATGGCTTCCTGCTGTAGGTATCAATGGATAAACCGTCCAGAATTTCAGTTGCGCAACTGTGAGCGCATGCTTTTTATGCTGTGTGACTAACTCAGTGCCATTTGCATGCACCATCAACCACGCTTTAACTTTTTCAGTATTCATCACATCTCTGCCTGAATTGCTTGCGATAATGCCGCGACGCTTAAAAATGAATAAACCCAGCATGAAAACTGTACATGCCGCCAGAAGAGCCCTTTCACTCCAGCGCATTAACCGCGCGCTATTAATCAATCCATTACTCTGATAAAAAATGAAAACCTGGCAAATTCCCAAAGTTCTGAATAGCGAGTCCTTGCGCAATAAGCGATAACGTTATTGCCAGACAGAACGCCAGAAGCCGAATAAACCTAACCAATTATTACAGCGCCAATAAACCGGAATTAACCCCTGGTGTTCACATTCCACTTGTTCACGCTGACAACACCGACTAAAACAGCCCGCCGAAGCGGGCCATTTTCAGAAGTCCCCGTGTACGCCTGCGCCTGCCATCCAGCCACCGTAAGAATCGGTAGAAGCCTGGATGGATACGGCTGAGTGTTCGGTTACACCTTTCTGAATGCCAGCCGCGAAGCCTGCACCTTCGCCGTTTGCAGTGCCGGTAGAAAGCGCCCAGCTATTATGAATCGCATCAAAATGCAGTGAAGACATAGCCGCGGCATTATCGCCAATTTGCTTAATTTTCTTGCTGTTTTCATCGATGCGATCTGCGTTGTGCCTGATGCTTTTCTCAGCGCTATTGAGGCGTGCGCTA
This sequence comes from Pantoea sp. Fr-CA_6, assembly GCF_024520895.1. Lineage (NCBI taxonomy): Bacteria > Pseudomonadati > Pseudomonadota > Gammaproteobacteria > Enterobacterales > Erwiniaceae > Pantoea > Pantoea sp. Fr-CA_6. The sequence continues at coordinate 607,844 of NZ_JALNPO010000001.1, forward strand.
TTTTGATCAATGCGAGCGCTGTTGTGCTGAATACTTTCTCGGTTTGTACTGATGGCTTGTCCATTGGTATCAATACGCGCAGCGTTGTACTGAATAGCCTGTCCGTTTGTGTTAATACGAGCGCTGTTGGTCTGGATGCTTTCGCGATTAATACTAATATCCTGCCCTTCAGCATCAATGCGAGCTGCATTAGTCTGGATGCTTTCACGATTAGCACTAATATCCTGCCCGTCAGTATCGGTGCGAGCTGCATTGTGCTGAATAGCAACCGGAACAGATTGAGTCGAATGCGACTGCATTTCGGTAACGGCTGCGCGATAGGTGCTGCCGGTAATGGCTGGCGTTTTAACCGGCATTGCCTGCGGGATCTGCTGTGGTGCAACAGGCACCTTCTGGACGATCGGCACGGACTGTGGACGTGGAGGCGTTGCCTGCGGAACCTGCTGCGGTGCAACAGGCACCTTCTGGGCGACCGGCACGGACTGTGGACGCTGTGGCGTTGCCTGTGGAACCTGCTGCGGTGCGACAGGCTCCTTCTGGGCAACCGGCACGGACTGTGGACGCGGTGGCGCTGCCTGCGGGATCTGCTGTGGTGCAACAGGCACCTTCTGGACGACCGGCACGGACTGTGGACGCGGTGGCGTTGCCTGCGGGATCTGCTGCGGTGCAACAGGCACCTTCTGGGCGACCGGCACGGACTGTGGACGCGGTGGCGTTGCCTGCGGAACCTGCTGCAGTGCGACAGGCACCTTCTGGACGACCGGCACGGACTGTGGACGCGATGGCGTGGCCTGCGGATGTGGCATCGGCGGCGTGGCCTGCGGGATTTTCTGCGGAGCCAGAACCGGAACAGACTGAGCCGGATGCGCCTGCATTTCGGTAACGGCCGCGCGATAGGAGCTGCCGGTAATGGCTGGCGTTTTAACCGGTGAGGCCTGCGGAACCTGCTGCGGTGCAACAGGCACCTTCTGGGCGACCGGCACGGACTGTGGACGCGGTGGCGTTGCCTGCGGAACCTGCTGTGGTGCAACAGGCACCTTCTGGGCGAACGGCACAGACTGTGGGCGCGGTGGCGTAGCCTGCGGAACCTTCTGCAGTGCGACAGGCACCTTCTGGACGACCGGCACGGACTGTGGACGCGATGGCGTGGCCTGCGGATGTGGCATCGGCGGCGTGGCCTGCGGGATTTTCTGCGGAGCCAGAACCGGAACAGACTGAGCCGGATGCGCCTGCATTTCGGTAACGGCCGCGCGATAGGAGCTGCCGGTAATGGCTGGCGTTTTAACCGGTGAGGCCTGCGGAACCTGCTGCGGTGCAACAGGCACCTTCTGGGCGAACGGCACAGACTGTGGGCGCGGTGGCGTAGCCTGCGGAACCTTCTGCGGCGCAACCGGTATCTTTTGCGGTCTGGCTTGTGGTGTGGCCTGCGGGATCGCCATTGGCGCAACAGAATTACCTAAATCGAAGGAATAATTCATATTGTGGCTGTGCTCAATACGCTTGAATTCCGCCTGTTGTTCAGAATTCATCGTTGCCCAGACATCGCGAGCGACAGCATTGTCCATATGCCCGGCAGCAATAGTGTTATATAGGCTTTGCACTGGCCCCGAGAAGACAACGTTCGCATTTGCACTGGTTGTCATGGATCCGCTGCAGATCGCACAAATAGCCACAGCTATAATTGATTTCTTCATTAATATGAACTCGCTAAAGTTGATTTATGTCAAGATTTGTAAATCACAAACGGATATCTGTCTTCTGGCCCGCCAGCCATTTGATCAGAATCCCTGAAAGGCCTCGTATTAACGGACGAGGCCTTTTTACATTGGGTTAAAATCCTTTATTCACTTGCTAAAATCTGCACCTTATATTTTTAAGCAACGCCGTTTCTTTATTTTAAATACCTGACGTTGATTGCTCTTAAGTCTGCACCCCCCTTTCGACTCACCCGTCATTCCGATGAACCTTAGATTTTATCCTGACAATTACTAAAAACTCTTAGTAAGTCAGAAAAGATAATCATTTCTTCAGAAGCCCGACCAGAGTGATTAAAACTATTCTGTGCCTTGCTTAGTAACGCTATACTGCTTAAAAATCTAAAAATTAAATATCGCCATCCTTCTTAAGGTTCCGATTTAAGAATGCGTTTAATAAACTGACGTTTTTGTAATCGATTACAATAATATTAACAATCTACGTTCAGCGATAAAAATTGTGAACGAATTGATTGATCCCTCTCAAAGCCTGAGGGATTGATGTGAGCACCTGACTTTTTTATGAACCACTTAAAGTGCCTCACAAACAGTTCAGTTATTCAAAATTCTTATCCAATTAAGATTAATGAATAAGGGTGTGAAAGCGATTACAAATAGCGACCCCGCTGCATCGCGTCACTAATGACGGGCAATCTACGCCTCAACATCTCGATGAAATATGATCCTGATCAATGTTGCATATCGGGCAAATGAATGCGATTACACGCAAGTTTTAATTACTTGTTTTGCAAAGAGAATTATTATACAAAAAATGCTATTTGACACCCGATGTTATACATCAGAGCTTATCTGACTCGGTTTTATCAGGTTCAGTTACGTTGGGAATGGGGCAATCGAGTGATCAAAAACAGAAGGTGTTGAGGCAACGATTTTCCTGGATCCTATGCTTTCTTTTCCAGGTTGTACCCTGGCGTATCTTTATTACCGAAACGCATTCTGTGATGAAAAGCATTATGAACAGTATCCGGGTTCTTCCGCCTGCTTAACGGCTTCAACCGGAGAGACCAGCATCGTATTGTGGCTGAACGCTTTTCACTTTCAGCAGAACCGTTCTGCGCTAACAGATCTTTAGCCGCTGCTATGATGGCTGCTCTGACTAAATATCGGGTTCATTTCAGGCACACCATATCTCTTGCCATCATCTGATGCAGGATCAGGGTTACTTTACTCACAATGCAGTCTTTAAAGCGCGTAATAACAGTGAAATAACCTTGCCAGATGACAGTCAATATTCCACGTATAACGCTCTCTTTCTGAACGTCGTTATTGTGCACAAGGGCTCGATTATCAAAACTGCTGGGCCATAGCTCTCAGAAGATGACTGAATGTTACAAAAATGATCGCGGAGAGGAGTGGAGTGGAGGGTCGTGGCCCTGGAGCGGTTATTTTGAAATAGTTTTGGAGGAGTTTTGGGGAAAGAAGGCGTGAAATAAAAAGCCAACACGATTTTTACATTCGTGTTGGCTGTATGTTACGTAAAGCCGATTACATATTTTCGATGATCGCGTCACCAAACTCTGAACATTTCAACAGTTTAGCGCCATCCATCAGGCGTTCGAAATCGTAAGTCACGGTCTTGTTAGCGATAGCGCCTTCAACACCTTTAACAATCAGGTCAGCCGCTTCGAACCACTCCATGTGACGCAGCATCATTTCTGCGGACAGAATAATTGAACCTGGGTTCACTTTATCCTGACCTGCATACTTAGGTGCTGTACCGTGGGTCGCTTCGAACAGCGCACACTCGTCACCGATGTTGGCGCCTGGTGCGATACCAATACCGCCAACCTGCGCTGCCAGAGCGTCAGAGATGTAGTCACCGTTCAGGTTCATACAGGCGATAACGTCATACTCAGCCGGACGCAGCAGGATCTGTTGCAGGAACGCATCAGCAATCACATCTTTAACGATGATCTCTTTGCCGGTGTTCGGGTTTTTGAACTTCATCCACGGGCCGCCGTCGATCAGTTCGCCGCCGAACTCTTCTTTCACTAACTGGTATCCCCAGTCTTTGAAAGAACCTTCGGTGAACTTCATGATGTTGCCTTTGTGAACCAGGGTCAGTGAATCACGATCGTTAGTGATGGTGTATTCCACTGCCGCGCGCACCAGACGTTTGGTGCCCGCTTCTGAACACGGCTTAACGCCGATACCGCACTGCTCAGGGAAGCGAATTTTCTTCACGCCCATCTCTTCGCGCAGGAACTTGATCACTTTGTCCGCTTCGGCAGAGCCCGCTTTCCACTCGATACCGGCATAGATATCTTCGGAGTTTTCACGGAAGATCACCATGTCGGTCTCTTCAGGACGTTTAACCGGGCTTGGCGTGCCTTTGTAGTAACGTACCGGACGCAGGCAGACGTAGAGGTCAAGCTCCTGACGCAGGGCCACGTTCAGTGAACGAATACCGCCGCCGACCGGGGTGGTCAGTGGGCCTTTAATGGCCACGCGATATTCTTTGATTAAGTCGAGAGTTTCCTGTGGCAGCCAGACATCCTGGCCGTAGAGTTCAACTGACTTCTCACCGGTGTAAATCTCCATCCAGGAGATCTTACGCTCGCCGTTGTAGGCTTTCTTCACCGCCGCATCGACGACTTTCAGCATTACCGGGGAAACATCAACACCGATACCGTCACCCTCAATGTAAGGAATGACCGGATTGTTTGGCACTGTGAGCTTGCCCTGATTCAGGGTGATTTTCTGACCTTCCGCCGGAACAACTACTTTGCTTTCCATTAACCTCTCCTGGGCGTTTGTTAATGATTTGTAAGATGCGCGTCAATACTACTTGAATATTTCCGCCACGCCAATCACCGCAATTTCACGTTATAATGCGCCGAATGTTTCTGACTGCAAAGCCCATGCGAAAAACTTCTCAACGAATTCACCAGGATAAACGATTCAGCCGCCCGATGCGTGATGCGCGGCGTTCCCCTGCCCGCCCTCCGGCTCCGCGCCGCGTGATTCTGTTTAACAAACCGTTCGACGTGTTACCGCAGTTCACCGATGAAGCGGGCCGCCGAACACTGAAGGATTTTGTCAGCGTCGCAGAGGTTTATGCCGCAGGTCGCCTCGATCGCGACAGCGAAGGATTGATGGTGCTGACCAACGACGGCGCGCTGCAGGCTGCGCTGACTCAGCCCGGCAAACGCACAGGTAAGATCTATTATGTGCAGGTGGAAGGCGAGCCACAGGAGACGGATCTGCAGCCTTTGCGGGATGGGGTTAATCTGAAAGATGGGTTGACGCTGCCCGCTGGGGTAGAAAAAGTGGCTGAGCCTGAGTGGCTCTGGCCACGTCAGCCACCTATACGCGAACGTAAAAACATCCCGACGCAGTGGCTGAAAATCACGCTGTATGAAGGCCGTAATCGTCAGGTTCGCCGGATGACTGCCCACATTGGCTTTCCCACATTGCGATTGATCCGGTACGCGATGGGGAGTTATTCGCTCGACGATCTGGCTCCGGGCGCGTGGCGTGAACTCAGCGAAAGTGCGCTCTGAAAACCGGTTTTTTATAACCTCAGGTTAACAATTGCGGAGAAGTGATGTTTAAACCTCATGTTACTGTCGCCTGTCTGGTTCAGGCCGAAGGTGAATTACTGGTGGTGGAAGAGACGATTAACGGTCGCCCCACCTGGAACCAGCCCGCCGGGCATCTTGAAGCGGATGAAACTCTGCTGGAAGCCGCAGAGCGCGAACTCTATGAAGAGACCGGCATCGCCACGCCGATGCACTATTTCATCGCGATAAACCAGTGGATCGCGCCCGACAGTACGCCTTTTGTGCGTTTTCTGTTTGGCGTGGATCTGGCGGAAAAAGCGCCAACCCAGCCGCAGGACAGCGACATCGATTGCTGCTGGTGGTTGCCGCCAGCGCAGATTCTCACTGCCTCTAACCTGCGTTCGCCGCTGGTCGCGGAAAGCGTACGCCTGTGGCAACAGGGCACGCGCTACCCGCTACATCTGGTCAGCCCGTTCCGGTGGCCGTTTCACGAGGGTGCGCGCCTGCCTTCTGCATGATAGAATGCGCCGCCTGTTTTTTTATCGTAATGCGAGCGTGTCATGTCTGACAACAGCCAGAAAAAAGTGATCGTCGGTATGTCCGGCGGCGTCGATTCTTCCGTTTCCGCCTGGTTACTGCAACAGCAGGGTTACCAGGTTGAAGGCCTGTTCATGAAGAACTGGGAGGAGGACGATGGCGAGGAGTATTGTACCGCCGCGGACGATCTGGCGGATGCGCAAGCGGTGTGCGACAAGCTGGGTATGAAGCTGCACAAAGTTAACTTTGCCGCTGAATACTGGGATAACGTCTTTGAGCACTTCCTCGAAGAGTACAAAGCGGGCCGCACGCCCAACCCCGATATCCTCTGCAACAAAGAGATCAAATTCAAAGCGTTCCTGGAGTTCGCGGCTGAGGATCTCGGCGCAGATTTTATCGCCACCGGTCACTACGTGCGTCGTCAGGACGTGGCTGGCCAGAGCCAGCTGTTGCGCGGTCTGGATGGCAACAAAGATCAGAGCTACTTCCTCTATACCCTGAGCCACCAGCAGATCGCCCAAAGTCTGTTCCCGGTTGGCGAGCTGGAAAAACCGGAGGTGCGCCGCATTGCCGAACAGCTCGACCTTATCACCGCGAAGAAGAAAGATTCGACCGGCATCTGCTTTATCGGTGAGCGCAAATTCCGCGACTTCCTGGCGCGCTATCTCCCGGCTCAGCCTGGCGAAATCGAAACCACCGAAGGCCAGATCGTCGGTGAACATCAGGGGCTGATGTACCATACTCTGGGACAGCGTAAAGGCCTGGGTATTGGCGGCCTGAAAGAGAGCAAAGATGATCCCTGGTATGTGGTCGACAAAGATGTGGCGCGTAACCGCCTGATTGTCGCCCAGGGCGGCGATCATCCGCGTCTGATGTCCGTCGGCCTGATTGCGCAGCAGCTGCACTGGGTTGATCGCCAGCCGATTACCGCCCCGCTTCGCTGCACCGTGAAAACCCGCTATCGTCAGACCGATATTCCCTGTGAGATTATCCCACACGGCGACGATCGGATTGAGGTGCGTTTCGACGAGCCGGTTGCAGCGGTGACGCCGGGTCAGTCTGCGGTGTTTTACCTTGGTGAGGTCTGCCTCGGTGGCGGTATTATCGAACAGCGTCTGCCGTTAGTGGCGGAGTAAGCGGGCTCAGCCCGCATTGATGACGCGTAAACAGGAGTAACCGTGGCGAAAAATTATCAGGAAATTACGCTGGCGCTGGCGGGCATCTGTCAGTCGGCCCATCTGGTGCAGCAGCTGGCTCAGCAGGGTCACTGCCAGCCGGAGGCGCTGACCGTATCGTTGCGCAGCGTGCTGGACCTCAATCCTGGCTCAACGCTGGCGGTGTTTGGCAACAATGAAGCCAACCTGCGCCTCGGACTTGAAACGCTGATGGCGGTGCTGAACAGCAGCAGTCGTCAGGGTGCAGGTGCAGAGCTGACGCGTTACACCCTGAGCATGATGGTGCTGGAGCGCAAGCTCAGCGCCAGTAAAACGGCCATGGCGACGCTGGCCCAGCGCATCACTCAGCTGGATCGCCAGCTGGCGCATTATGAACTGGAGTCAGACACCATTCTCAGCGCGATGGCTGCCATCTATGTGGATGTGATCAGCCCGCTTGGCCCGCGTATTCAGGTCACCGGTTCGCCTGCGGTACTGCAGAATACGCAGGTACAGAGTAAAGTGCGCGCCACCCTGTTAGCCGGTATCCGTGCTGCCGTATTGTGGCAGCAGGTCGGTGGTGGCCGACTGCAACTGATGTTCTCGCGTCAGCGTTTGCTGCGTGAAGCGAAAACCCTCTTATCCCGGCTGCCACTGACTTACTAAGTCGGTGCGGCAAAACACTGCTAAATGATTCAGGAGTTGCACTGATGGAATTATCCTCTCTGACCGCCGTCTCACCTGTCGATGGTCGTTACGGCGATAAAGTCAGCCCGCTGCGTGCGATTTTCAGCGAATTCGGTTTGCTGAAATTCCGCGTTGAGGTTGAAGTTCGCTGGTTACAAAAACTGGCCGCGACCGCAGAGATCAAGGAAGTTCCTGCATTTGATGCCGACGCAAACGCTTTCCTTGATGCGATTGTCGCCGGTTTTTCCGAAGAAGATGCCGCGCGCATCAAAACCATTGAGCGCACCACCAACCACGACGTCAAAGCGGTTGAGTATTTCCTGAAAGAGAAAGTTGCCGACGTCCCTGCCCTGCATGCTGTTTCTGAATTTATCCACTTCGCCTGTACTTCTGAAGATATCAACAACCTGTCGCACGCCCTGATGCTGGAAACAGCCCGTCGTGACGTGATCCTGCCTTACTGGCAGCAGCTGATTACCGCTGTGAAGGATCTTGCCAGCGAATATCGTGACATTCCGCTGCTCTCCCGCACCCACGGCCAGCCGGCTACACCGTCGACGATGGGTAAAGAGATGGCGAACGTCGCTTACCGTCTGGAGCGTCAGTTACGTCAGCTGAAGCAGATTGAAGTACTGGGCAAAATCAACGGCGCTGTAGGGAATTACAACGCCCACATTGCCGCCTATCCCGAAGTGGACTGGCATGCGCTGAGCGAGAACTTCGTCACCTCGCTGGGGATCACCTGGAACCCTTACACCACCCAGATTGAGCCGCACGACTATATTGCCGAAATGTTCGACTGCATCGCCCGCTTTAACACCATCCTGATCGATTTCGATCGCGATATCTGGGGTTATGTGGCGCTTAACCATTTCAAACAGAAGACCATTGCGGGCGAGATTGGCTCGTCGACCATGCCGCACAAAGTGAACCCAATTGACTTCGAAAACTCCGAAGGCAATCTGGGCCTGGCGAACGCGGTAATGCAGCATCTGGCCAGCAAACTGCCGGTCTCACGCTGGCAGCGCGATCTGACCGACTCCACCGTGCTGCGTAACCTCGGCGTGGGCGTCGGTTATGCGCTGATCGCCTATCAGGCGACGCTGAAAGGCATCTCGAAACTGGAAGTGAACCGCGATCGTCTGCTGGACGAACTGGATCACAACTGGGAAGTGCTGGCAGAACCGATTCAGACGGTAATGCGCCGTTATGGCATTGAGAAGCCTTATGAAAAGCTGAAGGAGCTGACGCGCGGTAAACGCGTCGATGCCGCCGGCATGCAGGCCTTTATCGACAGCCTGGCGCTGCCGGAAGAGGAAAAAGTCCGTCTGAAGCAGATGACGCCTGCAAACTATATTGGCCGCGCTATCCAGATGGTTGACGATCTGAAATAATGCCCGCCGCAGACCGGCCCAGTCCGGTCTGCGTTAACATCTTGTTTAATACATTTCGCGTATACTTTCTGCAGGTTGACTCAAACAGAGTGTAAGGAATTTCTATGCGTGTTCTGGTTGTTGAAGACAATGCCCTGCTGCGCCATCATCTCGCCGTCCAGTTACGTGACATGGGCCATCAGGTCGATGCCGCCGAAGACGCCAAAGAAGCTGACTATTTTCTTCGGGAACATCTGCCCGATATCGCGCTGGTGGATCTCGGCCTGCCGGATGAAGATGGTATGTCTCTGATTCGCCGCTGGCGCAGCGATGCCGTGCGCCAGCCGATTCTGGTGCTGACCGCCCGTGAAGGCTGGCAGGCCAAAGTTGAGGCGCTGGAAGCCGGTGCGGATGACTACGTCACCAAACCGTTTCATATTGAAGAAGTCGCGGCACGCCTGCAGGCGCTGATGCGTCGTAACAGCGGACATGCCTCGCAAATCATCGATATGGCCCCGTTTCAGGTTGATCTCTCCCGCCGTGAACTGACGGTCAATGAACAGCCGGTGAAGCTCACTGCTTTTGAATACACCATTGTCGAGACGCTGATCCGTAACGCGGGCAAAGTGGTAAGCAAAGACTCGCTGATGCTGCAGCTCTATCCTGACGCTGAACTGCGTGAAAGCCACACCATCGATGTCCTTATGGGTCGTCTGCGCAAAAAAATTCTGGCGTTGCATCCTACTGACGTGATCGCCACCGTGCGTGGCCAGGGCTACCGCTTTGATCTCTGACCATGTCCTGGTTTAATCGTTATCGCCCTATTTCGCTGCGCGCCCGCTTTCTGCTGGCCTCCGCAGCGATCGTCCTCTTCCTCTCACTCTCCTATGGCATGGTGGCGGTGATTGGCTATGTGGTCAGTTTCGATAAAAACACCTACCGCGTGATGCGCGGCGAGAGCAACCTGTTCTTTACGCTGGCGCAATGGCATGACAACAAACTCACCATCGCCCAGCCGGAACGGATGACGCTCAACTTCCCGACGCTGGTATTTATTTACGATGAGCACGGCAAACTGTTGTGGCAACAACGCGACGTGCCAGAGATCCGCAAGAAGATCCGCCGTGAATGGCTGCTGAAGCCTGACTTCTACGAGATTGATACCAGTAACCGTACCAGCATGGTGGCAATGGGCAATAACCTGAATGCTCAGCAACGACTCAACGACTGGGACAATGACAGCAACGATACCTTTACCCACTCGGTCGCCGTTAACCGTTACGATGCCACCACGAATCTGCCCGCGCTCACCATTGTGGTGGTCGACTCTATCCCGCAGGAGTTGCAGCATTCTGATGTGGTCTGGTCGTGGTTCAGCTATGTGCTGGCAGCCAACCTGATACTGATCATTCCGTTGCTGTGGCTGGCGGCGCACTGGAGTCTGCGGCCGATTGGCGCGCTGACACAGCAGGTGCGCGAACTGGAGACCAGCCAGCGCGAAAATCTGGCGGATAATCCGCCGCAGGAACTGCGCAGTCTGGTGCGTAACCTCAATCTGCTGCTGACCAATGAGCGACAACGCTATACCCGCTATCGCACCACGCTTTCAGACCTGACCCACAGTCTGAAAACGCCGCTGGCCGTGTTGCAGAGCACCCTGCGCTCGCTGCGCAACGGCAAGGAACTGACGGTGGAACAGGCTGAGCCGGTGATGCTGGAGCAAATTAGTCGAATCTCGCAGCAGGTCGGTTATTATCTGCATCGCGCCAGTATGCAGGCCGATCACAATCCGCTGCAGCGCGATCTGCATTCCGTTTCCGGTCTGCTCGACAAGCTCTGCTCAGCCCTGAATAAAGTCTATCAGCGTAAAGGCGTGGCGATTTCGCTGGATATCTCACCGGAGCTGACCTTTGTTGGCGACCAGAATGACTTTATGGAAGTGCTGGGCAACGTGCTCGATAACGCCTGCAAGTACTGCCTGGAATTTATCGAAATCAGCGCTTTTCAGAGCGAAAATGCACTCCATCTCTATATTGACGATGATGGTCCGGGCATTCCCGAGAGCAAGCGCGATTTAGTGTTTGTCCGGGGTCAGCGCGCCGACACCCTGCGTCCCGGTCAGGGACTGGGTCTGGCGGTGGTGCGTGATATTCTTGAGCAATATGAGGGCAACGTCATCGCCTCCGGTAGCGCACTCGGCGGAACACGCATGGAAGTGGTCTTTCAGCGCCAGGAAGTCGAACATCGCCGCGAGTAGAAAACCCTCAGGGCTGTTATACTTGCTGGCATTTACAGCCCTAAGCGGAACCCTTTTATGGACTATCAGCTCGATATTAACTGGCCCGATTTTATTCAGCGTTACTGGCAGAAACGCCCGGTAGTGCTGAAGCGTGGTTTTAAAAACTTTGTCGATCCTCTTTCACCGGATGAACTGGCCGGTCTGGCGATGGAAAATGAGGTGGATAGCCGCCTGGTCAGCCATCAGGATGGCAAATGGCAGGTCAGCCACGGCCCGTTCGAGAGCTATGATCATCTGGGTGAAAACAACTGGTCGCTGCTGGTACAGGCGGTCAATCACTGGCATGAAGCCTCTGCCGCACTGATGCGCCCTTTCCGTTTCCTGCCTGACTGGCGTGTTGATGACCTGATGGTGTCGTTTGCCGTCCCTGGCGGCGGCGTCGGTCCCCATTTTGATCAGTATGATGTCTTTATTATTCAGGGTGCCGGTCGCCGTCGCTGGCGCGTCGGTGAAAAGGTGCCGCTGAAGCAGCACTGCCCGCACCCGGATCTGCTGCAGGTTGAGCCATTCGACGCCATCATCGATGAAGAGATGGAGCCGGGTGATATTCTCTATATTCCGCCGGGGTTCCCGCATGAAGGCTACTCGCTGGAAAACGCCCTGAACTACTCCGTGGGTTTCCGTGCCCCCAGCGGACGCGAGTTAATCAGCGGCTTTGCGGATTACGCGCTGGCCAATGAGCTGGGCAGCCTGCGCTTCAGCGATCCGGATGTCCCTGCACGTGATTGCCCGTCGCAGATTCTGCCGCAGGAGATTGAAGGCGTACGTCAGTTGATGCTGGATGTGGTCAATCAGCCGGAGCAGTTCGCTCAGTGGTTTGGCGAATTCATTTCCCAGTCACGTCACGAACTCGATGTCGCGCCACCGGAACCGCCTTACCAGCCTGATGAAATTTATGATGCGCTGCAACAGGGCGATACCCTGAGCCGGCTAGGTGGCCTGCGTGTCCTGACGATTGGCGATGCGGTCTATGTCAACGGTGAGCGGGTTGAGTGTTCACATCCCGATGTGATGGCGGTCCTGGCGCGCCACTATCGCATCACACTGGACGATCTGGGCGATGCGCTGGATGACCCGTCGGTACTGGCGCAGATCGCCGATTTGGTCAATGCCGGTTACTGGTACTTCGGCGACGAATAATCTGAGCTGATACTGAATCAGGCTCTCTTGCCGCCGTGGCAGAGAGCCTTTTTTGTGTCTGCGGGTTTAATTCTTCTTCTGCGCCGCCAGCTCTGACAGCCGCACAATCACTTCCACCGATTTCGCCATGATATTCAGCGAAGCAAACTCATGCTTGCCGTGATAGTTATAGCCACCGGTAAAGATGTTCGGGCAAGGCAGCCCTTTCCACGACAGCGCCGATCCATCCGTACCGCCGCGAATCGGTTTCACTACCGGCTCAATGCCGCAGTCACGCATCGCCTGTAAAGCCAGTTCGATGATGTGCGGGAACGGCTCAACCTTTTCACGCATGTTGCGATAGCTGTTGGTGATCTCGACGGTGACCGAACAGTCCGGGTGCAGGGTTTTGTTGATCTCTGCGGCAATCTGCAGCAGCGTCTGTTTACGCTGTTCAAAACTCTCCGTTTCGAAGTCACGAATGATATAGAGCATCTCGGCGTGTTCAACGCTGCCTTTGATCTGATGCAGATGATAGAAGCCCTGATAGCCGTCAGTATATTGCGGTTTTTCGCTGGCCGGGACCGCGGCATGAAACTGGTTTGCCAGATCCAGCGCATTGACCATCACCCCTTTGGCGGAGCCAGGGTGCACGTTGTTACCGACGATTTTTACGGTGGCCGAAGCAGCGTTGAAGTTCTCATATTCGAACTCACCCAGATCACTGCCATCAATGGTGTAGGCCCAGTCTGCGGCAAAGCCTTCCACATCAAAGTGAGAAGTGCCGCGACCAATCTCTTCATCGGGCGTAAAGGCAACACGGATCGCACCGTGCGGCGTATCGCTCGCAGCCAGTTGCGCCATTGCCGTCATAATCTCGGCGATACCTGCTTTATCATCCGCGCCCAGCAGGGTTTTGCCATCGGTGGTAATCAGCGTATGCCCAATCAGCTTGTGCAGCACCGGGAACATCACCGGCGAGAGAATTTCGTTGCCATTACCCAGCGCAATGTCTCCGCCGCGATAATTTTCAATGATCTGCGGATTCACATGTTTCGCCGTAAAGTCTGGCGAGGTATCCATGTGAGAGATGAAACCGATGACTGGCGTCGGCCAGTCAACATTGGCAGGCAGTGTGCCCATGACGCAACAGTGATCGCTTAAGGAGACATCGACAAAACCCAGTGCCAGCAACTCCTCCTGTAACTGACGCGCCAGCGTCCACTGCCCTTCACTGCTGGGCACCTGGCGCGCCTGCGGCTTAGCCTGGGTCTCAACGGCCACATAACTTAAAAAGCGCTCAAGTAACTGTTCCATATCCCATCCTTTAAAAGTGCCATCCGGTATTATTAACAGACCAGCCGGTTACAACGTTGCGTAAAATCATTCGCAGACAGGTTAGCGCTGTCGATAACCTTTGGGAAAGCAATAAGCCCGAAAAAAACGGCTGATTACGAGATTGTTGCGGCAAACCTCGCAATGTTGATAAACACCGGGCGGCTGGAATCAGCATGACGGGCAAGAAACGGCGAGGCGGCCATAGCCGCCCCTGCTTACTTATAAAGCGCGCGCAGCAGCTTATGCACAAACTCCGGCACCACTTCGCTCGCCAGGCCGTAATGCCGCTCGGCAAATTCGTTGCCCACCTGGCTTGGCTCCAGGTTCAGCTCAACAGTATGCGCGCCCTGCAGTTTGGCTTCATGGACAAAACCCGCGGCCGGATAGACATGGCCTGAGGTGCCGATAGCGATAAAGTAATCGGCCTGTTCCAGCGCCTGATAAATTTGCTCCATGCCCAGCGGCATCTCACCAAACCACACTACGTGCGGCCGCAGCGCCGAAGGGAACTGACAGCAGGTGCAGCGATCGTCCGGCGTGATATCACCGGTCCACTCAATGACCTGACCGCTGGTGACACAGCGCACTTTTAGCAGTTCACCGTGCATATGCAGCACCCGGCTGTTTCCGGCACGTTCATGCAGATTGTCGATGTTTTGCGTGACCAGCAAAAAGTTATCGCCTAATACCTGTTCCAGCTCCGCCAGTGCCAGATGGGCCGCATTAGGCTGAATCTCTGCCTCCTGCAATTGCTGGCGGCGCGCATTGTAAAAGCGCTGCACCAGCGCGGGATCGCGCTGAAATCCTTCGGGCGTCGCAACATCTTCTACGTGGTGCTCTTCCCACAGGCCGTCAGCGGCGCGGAAGGTCCGGATGCCGGACTCCGCTGAGATGCCTGCGCCGGTCAGCACGACAACATGCGGCTGAGGATGGGCGGCCAGTTCGGCCTGACGATCGCGCTCAAATATGCGCTGGCGAAAGCGCTGATGCACTTTTCTCCGGGTTTTCTTCAGGCGGGCAAGTCGTATGCGGCGACGTGGTGTACGCATAAAATCTCCTGGCGTAGCAGCTGCGGCGAGCCGCTCTAAACAGATTCCGGGTTAACATCACCCGATAGTAACGGTTGCTGAGGGCCGCGCCCAACAGCAAAGGTCTTAAACAGATGCGGCGCGAAAGGATTCGCGCCGCATTTTTTCACTGACCGCTTAATACCCGAGCCGGGTCAATGCGGCTGGCGCGTCTGGCGGGATACCAGCTCGCCAGCAGGCTCAGCAGAATCGCGGTAATCAATACTGAGAACACATCAATCCAGTGCAGTTCCGACGGCAGGAAATCAATGAAGTAGATATCACCCGCCAGCAGATGATGACCGGTAACCGACTCCAGCCCGCGCACCAGTGAGGTCAGATTCAGCGCCACCAGCACGCCCGCGATCACGCCGCTGACGCTGCCCAGCAGGCCTGCCAGCAAACCGTACCAGATGAAGATGGCGCGGATCAGCCGGTCTTTAGCACCGAGGGTACGAAGCACCGCAATGTCACTGCTCTTATCCTTCACCGCCATCACCAGCGTTGAGACAATGTTAAAGCAGGCGACGCCAATCACCAGCACCATCGCCAGATACATGATGGCGCGGATCATCTGAATATCGCGGTACATATAGCCGTAGGTGCCAATCCAGCTCTTGATGTAGACGTAGGAACGGGTCGCTTCACCGGCATCCCGCACCAGTTTGACCGCCTGGAACGGGTCGGTCATCTTCAGGGCGATGCCGGACACGCTGTCACCCATCTCCAGATAGTGCTGTGCATCGGCGAGTGGCACCAGCGCCAGGCTGTGATCGAGCATGCCGCTCAGTTGCAGAATACCGCTGACCTGAAGCCGGATACGTTTAGGCTGAAGCAGTTTGTTATCACCATCGTTGTTGGGGATCATGATGGTGATCCAGTCGCCCTGCTTCACGTTCAGCGATTTAGCAATGCCGCCGCCCAGAATGATCTGCTGCTTACCGGCGGCAAAAGAGGACCAGCCGTTATCTGCCACAAACTGTGGCAGGGCACTGAGACGCGGCTCCTGTGCCGGATCAACGCCCTTTACCTGCAGCGCTTCCAGCCGGGCGCCGCTCTCAATCAGGCCGGTGAAGTTCACATAAGGCGCTGCCGCCGCAATGCCGGGCACCTTTTCAATCGGGGCAATCATCGACTGCCAGTGCTGGAACGGCTGATTGACCGCCTCGATCTCGCCATGCGGCACCACCGCCAGAATGCGGTTGTTCAGCTCACGCTCAAAACCATTCATGGCGCTCAGACCGATAATCAGCACCGCCACGCCCAGCGCAATACCGATGGTGGAGATCACCGAAATCAGCGACACCATGCCGCCACGACGGCGGCCACGGCTAAAGCGCAGGCCCAGCAACAGGGATAACGACGAACCCATTACACCGCTCCTGCCATGGTGAGTTGATCGCTTAACTGACCATCACGCATCTCCATCTGACGCGTCATGCGTTTTGCCAGCATCAGATCGTGGGTCACCACCAGAAACGCGGTGCCCTGACGCACATTCAGTTCGCCCAGTAATTCAAAAATGGCATCGGCGTTGCGCGCATCGAGGTTACCGGTTGGCTCATCCGCCATCACCAGCCGTGGGCGGTTAACCAGCGCCCGGGCAATCGCCACGCGCTGGCGTTCGCCGCCTGACAGTTCTGAAGGCCGGTGCGCGGCGCGATGGTCCAGCCCGACCGCGGCCAGCATCTCACGGGCGCGATCCTGTGCTTCCGTTTTAGCGGTTTTGCCAATCAGCAGCGGCATCGCCACGTTCTCCAGCGCGCTGAAGTCCGGCAGCAGATGGTGGAACTGATAGATAAAGCCCAGCTCGCGGTTACGCAGCTCCGCTTTGGCCGACGAGGACATCGCATTCAGTGACTGGCCATCAAACACCACGTCGCCCGATGTCGGTGCATCCAGGCCGCCGAGCAGATGCAGCAGCGTACTTTTACCGGAACCGGAGCTGCCGACAATCGCTGTCAGTTCACCGGGCTGGAGGCTGAAAGCCACATTGCGCAGCACATCGGTCTGCACGCTGCCTTCCTGATAGCGTTTGCACAGGTCGCGGCACTGCAACAAAGGAGTGTTACTCATAACGTAAAGCCTCAGCAGGTTGAACGGCGGCAGCGCGCCACGAAGGATAGAGCGTAGACAACAGCGCCACAATCATGGCGCTGAGGGCGATGGTGACCACCTGCCACACATTAATATCAACCGGCAATGCGGCACCATCAAGGAACAGGCCAATCACCGGCATTAAGTTGTTGAGCTGGCTGGCCAGCAAGACACCGAGCAGCGTGCCGAGCAGCGTGCCGATAATACCGGCGCTGGCACCCTGCACCATAAACACCGCCACTATTTGCCGGCGCGTCAGGCCCTGGGTTTGCAGGATCGCCACTTCGCCCTGCTTCTCCATGATCAGCAGGCCTAACGAGGTGATGATGTTAAAGGCAGCCACGGCGATGATCAGGCTCAGCAGCAGGCCCATCATGTTCTTCTCCATACGCACTGCCTGGAAGAGATCGCCTTTGCGCTCACGCCAGTCTTTCCAGACCAGGCCCGCAGGCAGTGTCTGCTGACTCAGACTGTCGACCGACAGCGGTTTATCCAGCCACAGTCGCCAGCCGGTAATGTTACCGGCCGGATAGCGCATCACGCGCGACGCATCCTGAAGATTGACCAGAATCTGATAACCATCGACTTCGCTGTTAGCGGCATAGGTGCCCGCTACGGTAAACAGACGCTGACTTGGCACGCGTCCCATCGGGGTGAACTGGCTGACCGACGGCACCATCAGACGCAGTTGATCGCCACGTTTTACGCCAAGCTGGGATGCCAGCTGTTCGCCAAGGATGACATTATACTGCCCGGCCTGCAGCACGCTCTGCCGGGTATTGACCAGGAAAGGGGTAAGCGGATCTTTTTCAGCCGGCTCAATGCCCAGCATCACGCCAACGGAGACGCTGTGCGGGCTTTGCAGCACCACATTGGCGGTGGTCAGCGGCGCAATACGGCTGACACCCTGCAGATTCAGCGAGGTGGCGGGTTGCTGTTGTGGATTGAGACTGCCTTTGTCGCTGGTGATCAGCGCCTGAGGCATCAGGCCAAGAATATTGCCTTCGAGTTCACGCTCAAAACCGTTCATCACCGATAACACGGTGACCATCGCCAGCACGCCGAGCGTAATGCCAATCGTTGAGAGCCAGGAGACAAAGCGACCGAAGCGATCCGATGCTCGTCCGCGCATATAACGCAGACCGATAAATAGCGCGACAGGTTGATACATGGAATCCAGTAAGCCGTTGCCTGAAAATAGGTAGTGGGATGATAAAGGAGCGGCTGGCTTTATGAAACCTCTAACCCTCTGAGTCGGCAGCAAAGTTGCATCCGGATGCGTCACTTTGCGCGCCAAAGCAGCGGAATAGCCGATAAAGCCGCCGCTTATTGGCTGATTATTCAGCGTCCAGGGGGGTAGACTACAATCAGTACCATGATCACGGGTGATTTATTGCCGGGCAGTATGAGGTAGCGACCATGTTGAAATTTCCCAAAGGCAGCATCGTTAAACATAAATCCGGGGAGATCAGAGGCGAAATCATCAACGTCTTTGAGCAGGGAAACGCACCAGCCGGCTACTACGTTAAGTGGGACGACGGTAACCTCAGCTATCATCCTGAGCAGGAGTTATCCTGGGCGAATATCGACCGCCCACGCATGCATTACACACAGCAATCCATAAAATAAAATGCCCGTTTAACCCCGTCGCTGCATGGCGACGGCGGTTTTTTCTGATCCCTTGCCAGACTCCGTCTATCCTCTCTTTATCCGCACGATTACCGCTGACGCCCGGTAATGGCTGACCGATCCCCTGGTTCAGCGCGGCGCGGCAGGAAAATTGTGCCGCAGAGGTGATCCCCCTGACATAATATGGAATGATTACGTCCTGGAAAAATGGAGCAACCCCGAGATCCCATGCCCGAACAGACTCGTTATACCCTGCCCGTTAAATCCGGCGATCACCGTCAGCTCGGCCAGCTCATAGGCGCGGCGCACGCGGTGGAGTGTGCCAGCATTACCGAACGACATGCTGGTCCGGTGTTAATGATTACACCCGATACCCAAACCGCTCTGCGTCTGCTGGATGAAATCCGCCAGTTTACCGATCTGCCGGTGGCGCACCTTGCCGACTGGGAAACGCTGCCCTACGACAGCTTTTCGCCGCATCAGGATATTATCTCCGCCCGCCTGTCGACCCTCTACCAGCTGCCGGTGATGCAGCGCGGTATGCTGATCATGCCGGTCAACACCCTGATGCAGCGCGTCTGCCCGCACAGTTTTCTGCACGGCCATGCGCTGGTGATGAAGCAGGGACAAAAACTGTCACGCGACCGGCTGCGCGACCAGCTTGAGCAGGCCGGTTATCGCCATGTCGATCAGGTGATGGAGCACGGTGAATACGCCACGCGCGGCGCCCTGCTCGACCTGTTCCCGATGGGCAGCGATCAGCCCTACCGCATCGACTTTTTCGATGATGAGATCGACAGCCTGCGTCTGTTCGACGTCGACAGTCAGCGCACGCTGGAAGCGGTCCCCGAAATTAACCTGCTGCCTGCGCATGAGTTTCCCAGCGACAAAGCCGCCATTGAGCTGTTCCGCAGCCGCTGGCGTGAAACGTTTGATGTGCGCCGTGAGTCGGAGCATGTCTATCAGCAGGTCAGCAAAGGCACGTTGCCAGCGGGCATCGAATACTGGCAGCCGCTGTTTTTTGAGCAGCCGTTACCCAGCCTGTTCAGCTATCTGCCCGACAATACCCTGATTGTGAACTGCGGCGATCTTGAAGGCAGCGCCAGCCGCTTCTGGCAGGATGCCGAGGCGCGTTATGAAAATCGCCGCGTTGATCCGATGCGCCCACTGCTGGAGCCGGTCACCCTGTGGCTGCGTCCGGATGCATTAATGGGGGAGCTGAAAGCCTGGCCGCGCATCCAGATGACCAATGAGGTGCTGCCCGCCAAAGCCGCGAATACCAACCTCGGTTATACCCCGCTGCCTGACCTGACCGTTCAGGCGCAGGCAAAAGCGCCGCTCGATCATCTGCGTCAGTTTATTGAGACCTTCAGCGGCACCATGGTCTTCTCGGTCGAAAGTGAAGGCCGCCGTGAGAGCCTGCAGGATCTGCTGGCCCGGATTAAACTGCGTCCTCAGCCGGTGCACCGCTTCGATGAGGTCGGCGAAGAGCGTTTCCGACTGATGATCGGCGCCAGCGAGCGCGGTTTTATTGATACCCAGGGCAACCGGGCGCTGATTTGCGAAAGCGATTTGCTGGGCGAACGCGTCAGCCGTCGCCGTCAGGATACCCGTCGCACTATCAATCCGGACATTCTGATTCGAAACCTGGCGGAGCTGCATCCCGGCCAGCCGGTGGTGCATCTGGAACACGGTGTGGGTCGTTATATTGGCCTCACCACGCTGGAAGCCGGCGGCATTGAGGCGGAATACCTGATGCTCTCTTACGCCAACGACGCCAAACTTTATGTGCCGGTTTCATCGCTGCACCTGATCAGCCGCTACGCAGGCGGTGCCGACGATAATGCACCACTGCACAAACTGGGCAGCGATGCCTGGTCACGTGCACGGCAGAAAGCGGCTGAGAAAGTGCGTGATGTGGCAGCTGAACTGCTGGATATCTATGCTCAGCGCGCCGCCAAAACCGGCTTTGCCTTTAAGCATAATCGCGAGCAGTATCAGCTGTTCTGCGAAAGCTTCCCGTTTGAAACCACCCCGGACCAGGCGCAGGCGATCAACGCGGTGCTGAGTGATATGTGCGAGCCGCTGGCGATGGACCGTCTGGTGTGCGGCGACGTTGGTTTCGGTAAAACCGAAGTAGCCATGCGCGCGGCGTTTCTGGCGATTGAGAACCATAAACAGGTGGCCGTGCTGGTGCCGACCACCCTGCTGGCACAGCAGCATTACGACAACTTCCGCGATCGCTTCGCCAACTGGCCGGTTCGCATTGAGATGCTTTCCCGTTTCCGTACTGCCAAAGAGCAGGCGCAGGTGCTGGAACAGGCCAGCGATGGCAAGATCGACATCTTAATCGGCACCCATAAGCTGCTGATGAGCGATCTTAAATGGCACGATCTCGGTCTGCTGATTGTCGATGAAGAGCACCGTTTCGGGGTGCGTCACAAAGAGCGCATCAAGGCGATGCGCGCCGATGTGGACATTCTGACGCTGACCGCAACGCCAATCCCTCGCACCCTGAATATGGCCATGAGCGGCATGCGCGATCTCTCGATCATCGCCACGCCGCCTGCCCGCCGTTTAGCGGTGAAAACCTTTGTCCGTGAATTTGACGATCTGGTGATCCGCGAAGCGATCCTGCGTGAGGTTCTGCGTGGCGGACAGGTCTACTATCTCTACAATGACGTTGAAAATATCGAGAAAGCGGCGCAGCGTCTCAGCGAACTGGTGCCGGAAGCGCGTGTCGCTATTGGCCATGGTCAGATGCGTGAGCGTGATCTGGAACGGGTGATGAACGATTTCCACCATCAGCGTTTCAACGTGCTGGTCTGTACCACCATTATCGAAACCGGTATCGACATTCCGACCGCCAATACCATCATCATTGAGCGGGCCGATCACTTTGGCCTGGCGCAGTTGCATCAGCTGCGTGGTCGCGTCGGGCGTTCGCACCATCAGGCTTATGCCTGGCTGTTAACGCCGCATCCGAAGTCAATGACCGCCGATGCGCATAAGCGGCTGGAGGCGATCGCTTCACTGGAAGATCTGGGAGCCGGTTTTGCGCTGGCAACACATGACCTGGAGATTCGCGGTGCTGGCGAACTGCTGGGTGATGAGCAGAGCGGACAGATGGAGACGCTGGGCTTCACGCTTTATATGGAGCTGCTGGAGAATGCGGTCGAGGCGCTGAAAGCGGGTCGCGAGCCGTCACTGGAAGATCTCACCAGCAACCAGACCGAGGTGGAGCTGCGGATGCCCGCCCTGCTGCCCGAGACCTTTATCCCGGATGTCAGTACCCGTCTTTCACT
Organism: Pantoea sp. Fr-CA_6; assembly: GCF_024520895.1. Lineage (NCBI taxonomy): Bacteria > Pseudomonadati > Pseudomonadota > Gammaproteobacteria > Enterobacterales > Erwiniaceae > Pantoea > Pantoea sp. Fr-CA_6. Next base: position 629,727 of record NZ_JALNPO010000001.1, read on the forward strand.
CTATAAACGCATCGCCAGCGCGGAGGCTGAAGAGGAGCTGCAGGAGCTGAAGGTTGAGATGATCGACCGCTTTGGCCTGCTGCCCGATCCGGCGCGTAATCTGCTGGATGTGGCGATTATCCGGCTGAAAGCCCGCGCTGTCGGTCTGCGTAAGATCGAAGCCAGCGACAAAGGCGGTTATTTCGATTTTGCGCCGAAGAACAACGTGGATCCGGCATGGCTGATAGGCCTGCTGCAGAAAGAGCCTCAGCAGTGGAAGCTGGACGGTCCGACACGACTGCGGTTTACCCGTGAGCTATCGGAAAGAAAGGTGCGGCTTGAGTGGGTGCAGGGATTCGTTTCGCAACTGGCTCAACGGCAGGCGTAACACCCTGCCCGTGCGTTGATGAGCTAACCGGTTAAGCGCCGGTTAGTTTGCCGCAAAAAAAGGCGCATCCTGAGATGCGCCTTTTTCATTACTGCTGTATTACGTTGTGCTGTGTGGCCGCGTGAGCGGCAAAGCTTTGCCCAATTACGCCTGATCGCCGTTGAGAACCAGCTGACCATTGCGATCCAGTGGAATACGCGTGCCGGGGTCATTTTCCATACGGATTTTACCCTGCTGATCGCCTATTTTATAGGTCACGTCATATCCCAGTTTTTTCTCTTGTTTGTCGTAAACGGTTTTGCAGCGCTGTTCGGTTGTGGTGTAGGTATCCCGATCCTGCAGTCCGCCCTGGACCTGATTACCGGCATAACCCCCCGCTACCGCACCTGCTACTGTCGCCACATCTCTGCCGCGACCGCCACCAAACTGGTGACCCAGCACTCCACCTGCCACTGCACCTAATACAGACCCGGCAAGACGGTTTTCATCCTGCACGGCCCGACGGTGAGTCAGAGTGACATTACGGCACTCCTGACGAGGCTGTTTAATGCTCTCTTTGATTGGCGTTGCAGACAGTACCTGAGCATATTGAGGACCGCGATCAAACACGTTCATGCCTGCTACGGCTGCAACACCCAGAGCTGCTGCCACACCAATACCGATACCCGCTAACATTGATTTATTCACAGGAAGTTCCTCCTGAAAAGTGTTACCGCGCAATCCTGCTGCTAAAGCATCCTCGTTAACTGAGGTATAACCGGCGTGCGCGACGCGCCGTGTTTGTTGAGATGAAGTTTTACAGATGGACCGAAAATGCAACATCAGATAAATGGAGGAAATTGGTCACTTTGCTATCAGGACCAGTTTTTAGGAGAGTTCTGAGGCTGGAAAAGCAGCAGCGATAACCCGGCCACAAAGAAGATAACAACTTAAAAAACAGTCAGATAGTTGCCGCTACAATGCATTTTAGCAACTGAGGTGCGCCAGGGTTATGATCGGGGCTGCCCCGTTTGCTTACCACATTTACGGCATCGGGGAGCATGCGCCACGTATGCGGTTGTTACTTTAAGCGGGGGAGTACGGGGAGTTCGTGATTTTTTGATGTCGGGATTGGCAGGCTAAGCATTCCGGTCAGTTAACCGGAATGCTTGATCATCTCAACGGCTTAAAACCGATAACCTACAGCGATGTTAAAACCATTGATGGCAACATCTTCGTTATATTTTACGCGAGTACCTTCATAGCCAACACTCACAGAGAGGTTGCTGATAGGATTAACGACAACGCCAGCGCCATAGGCAAAAGAGGTTTTATTTTCGCTATATTCTTCGGAGTAGACTCCGGGAAAAGTCACGTTCTCATCCACTTTGGTATGGGCAACACCAATTAATCCATAGAAGCTGATGTAGTCATTGATGCGATATGCAGGACCTGCCATCAGTGAGTAATATTTCACTTTGGTTTTTCCATCATATCCGCTGACATCGCTATAAATATCTTCTCGCTCAGAAAAACTTTCATCGCCTTTCATGTAGCTGAATGAGCCAATCACACTGAGAGGAGACTCCCATTCATAGCGATACTGAACGTTGACGCCACGGATATTTTTAAAGTCTTCAACCTTGCTTTGTGCATATCCAACCGAGACGGTGTGATTATCAGCCAGCGCATTGCTGCCCACGAGAAGACCGCCACACAGTAATGCCAGCATCGTCATTTTAGAGGTCATGTAGTTAATTCCTTTTCATAATTTAACATTATTTCCCTGCGCTTAACGCAGGACTTCGTTCCCTGAATCACCAATACCCGACGGACAGGATAAATTTTTATCTATCCGCCTGTATCGGACAGGAATTTCATGTAGCGCTCCGCGCCTGATGTTCAGATCGGTCGGAGAGCATCTATTCATACCCGGTTTTTTTTAAACAAGCTGGCCTGAGTGAATGTGAAACTTAAACGCCAGCCTTATTAAATGGCACTTCGGCCATTTAATTTAGGTTAAGTAAAGAATTTAACCACAGGATTCATCCTGGCGATTAGTTATCAATCAATTCTTAATGGCACTATTAGACCAAAAAGAATTAGAGGTATCAAGACCGAGTTGCCATAAAAAAGCAAAACCCCTGAAAACCATTACGGCACATACATCCAGAAAATTATCCTGCCTTATACAATCCATTAACGCAGATTATTAACTGACCTTTATATCCACAACCCGTTAAAAGACTAAGTTACAGTTCTATTTACCCCACCCCTGAAAACAATGAAAGCATTCGGAAAGATAACACCTGTATTTTCCCAAAAAGCGTTACTTTCAAGCTGACTTGCAATACTGCCGCTGGTGCTCATGCCCATGCTCTGGTGCTCGGTTTTATAGTACGCGTGGTTCTCAATTTTGCTGAAGCCCAGCGTGTCGGTGTCGAAACGGTTTTTATCGGCGGTGGCGGTGGAGTCTATCACCGCACCCTTCTGCCAGGTGTGCTCACGCGCTGTCACGTCAAAACGGTGTCATGTCGCAACCCTTATTACCGTTTTTGGTGGATATATGGGCGTAACGCGGAAGACAGAATAAAAGCTGGTTAACGCGGATTCACAGCATGAAAGCCAACCCGTAACAGTTAATACAGAAGGCTACGGGAAGAAGAAATGAATGAAAGCCAGACCGGAGAAAAACAATCTGGTTTTCAGAGACAGCTCGCAATTTATTACTTAGCTTTTAGCGAGTTTACCCGGCAGGTGGTGTATATTTAAACAGGTAAAACAGAGCAGGAAGAGCGTAACGAGAGATTTTTTAGCACGGGCTGAAGGTGGTGGAACACCAACAGCCCGCTGACCACAACCAACTATCGAGGAGTTGATCATGGCTGACACGCATCATAAGTCAGAAACCCGCACGCCCACAACCGCCGCCAGCGGAACGCAGGCACATTATTACAAAGTTGGATACCGGCCTAATAAGGGCCAGCCGAACCCGCTGCCGCAGCTCACCATCAAAGGCCGCTGGCTGGAAGCACTGGGATTTACGACCGGGCAGAAGATCGAGGTGATCACCGGGCCGGGACAGTTGATCATCCGGCTGGCTGGGGAGTGATCGGCAGATAAAAAATCCCGGCGCTGTGCGGCCGGGATTTCTTCAGTGACTTAATGAGTAAGCTTTTACAAAATCATTATACGTTTCATGAAGATGGTAAAATTTTGCATCAGGATCATCTTTCAATTCTTCATATCTTTTCATTAGCTTTTTGAATAATCCCTCAGGTGCAGGATAAGGATCTGTCTCATTTTTTGCACAGTAAAAATAGAACAGCGCCTTTTCAAGCTCAGGAATGCTTACGCTTTCAGTTTCATTTAAAAGATAATTAAATGCAAACGACCATTCATCCTCAGATAAAAGTAAATCATTAAGACAGAGCGCTTTAAAAAAAGAACTGTCAACATTCTTTGTCTTCAGTGTCTTTTTACACATATCTTCAGCTAATCCAATATCTATTGAAAAAAGAGCATTGAGGTAATCAACCACCTCACTAACTGGATCTTCAAAAGATTCAATATCGGCACAGCCATTAATTAAATAGCTGTTTATACCTTTTATTAAAGCTTCTTTATCCTTATTGCTTATCATTTGAATGCTCCTGTTTTAACAGTAGCTAATCGCTTTGATCCATCAGGTAGAAGTTTCCACGTCGCATATATCCTGACATTTCCACCTGGACCAGAGACTACAATAGATGTTTCTCGATTAGATGGTGTAACACCACTCGCAGAATTCAATAAGTTATCCATAATCATGGCATTGTTCTTTGCATTATCTTGTATCCCTGCATTATTCAAAACTCGAGCCATTTCTTGTGATCTTTCAACATTATAAATTTGATCATTGAGCTTGTTAAGTTTCTCTCTCGCACCAAGTGTTTTAGCAAACTCTTTCTGATTGCTAATCTGCAAATCCTTTAATGAGTTATATTCTTTCTTCAATAACTCCAAATCACCAGACGCTTTTCCACGCATATACAGTTCAATTTTATCAACAGGTATTTTTGCATCGCCTTTTACAGCAGTGATGTGATTTTTCCCATTAGCATCTGGAAGTGAGCTAACTTCAAAACTATTAGACAACCGTTGTTTACCAGCCAGAGCTTCTATCTTACTGGCCGCAGCAGAACCTATTACCGGCGTCATCGAAGCGGCAACAATTTTCATCCCATCATAAGTCGAGACGTATTGCTCGGCCTTTGCCTTGTCCAGACCAAACTGCGTCATGGCATAGTTAACCATCGCATCCTTAACCTGCTGCTGATTCTGCGCATCAACACTGGTGATATTCAGCAGGCTGACGATCTGCCCGTAAGCATCCGGATACATATCGCTGACTTTGTTATTGTAGTTTCCGGTTTCATACTCATTTTTGGCCGAATAAGCTTCGAGCCTTGCCGAAGCACATCCGGGACTGGCAGCCCTGCCATTACCACAGGCATCCATCACTTTCTTATCACGACTGATGTCTTTCTCACGAAGGTCGTTTATCTTCTGCTGTGCCTGCTCACGCTCTGCCGGGTCGTTGCTCCTGAGTTTTTGCTTCGCTATCTCAAGCTCTGTCTTTTCGTTAACGTGCAGCCAGTTATTCTCAACCGCATTTTTACCCGCCTGCGCGCCCGCCACCGCACCGCCCGTGCTGTCTCCGGCCACGCCGCCCGCAAGGCCCGCCGCCAGCGTCCCCAGCGCGCTGATGGTCTGCCGCTGCTCCTCACTGAGGTCTTCGCGCTTAACTCCCGGATACATCTGCTGCGCAATATATTCGCCCATCGCCGCGCCAGAAGCACCCGCAAGTGCAGGATTACCCGACGCGTATGACGTCACCGCGCCCACTACCGCGTGTGCAATCAGGTTCGCCTGAACGTTCACCACCTCTTTGCCGTCCGGGCCTTTCGTGGTCGTCAGCGTATGTATCTGCTCCGCCAGGTACGGCGCGGCCGCCCCGCTCACCGCCTGGGCAATGTTGCCGCCCGCCAGCCCCTGTATCGCCGCCGTCGCCGCGCTGATACCCTGCTGCACCGGGCCGCCGGTTCCCATTCCGCCGGCCAGCATCTCCCGGTTGTACAGCGTCTGATAGACCTGTCCGGTGATGTCGGCCGCGGTCGGCTCCTGACCCGGGTTCGCTTTGCGCCACTGCGCTTCGGCGTCCCTCTTCTGGTCCGGCGAGATGTTCTCCATCTTTTCCGTGGCCGCTCTGGTCGCCGCAATCTCGCCCTGCGTCCGCGCGATGTCGCCCGCCTGACTGCCGATTTCCGCCAG
>NZ_JALNPO010000020.1:0-43893 GCF_024520895.1 Pantoea sp. Fr-CA_6
TGGCTGAGGTTGACGCTTGCGGAGCCGGTCATCGAGCCGAAGGTGAAGCTGCCGCCCGCGCTGGCGTTCTGCTGCTTACTGTCGTAGCGGTCGCTGTCCTGCTCTGAGGTCAGCGTCAGGTTGCGGCCGGTATCGACCTTCACGCTGTCGCCGCGCACCTGTGCGCCGGTCAGCGTGGTGTCGCGCCCGGCGTTCAGGCTCAGCCCGTTGCCCGCCGTGAGCGTAGTCTCGGTATGGGTCTGCCCGTTGCCGTTCTCGCGGCCTTTGCCCGCGTTGACGCTGGCTGAAACGCTGATGCCGTAGCCGCCCGACCCGGCGGTCAGGCCGATACCCAGGCTGCCGCCCTTGCTGCTGTTAGTGCTGTCGGTGCGCTCGCTGTTCTGCGCTGAAAGCAGGCTGATGTCGTTTTTCGCCGTCAGCCCGAGGTCGCCGCCCGCCTGAAGCTGGCTGCCCTGCACGAGGATGTCGCCCGCGCTGCCCGGCTGTGCGCCGGTGGCGGTGATGGCCAGGTTACCGCCCGCGCCCAGCGTACTGCCCTGCGCTTCACGGCTTTCGGTGCGGGTCTCGCTTTTCGACGTCTGGCTGCCGTAAGAAAGACTGATGCCGATCGAGTTGGTGGAGCCTTCTTCATAACCTTTGTCGCCCGGCTTCAGGCCTGCGGCGGTGTTTCTGGCGTTCGCCGCGTCGGTCTGCGCGCCGTCCATCTGGTAAGCCTGCGCGGCCTGGGCCGCCGTCAGCGCCGCTTTGGTGCCCTGGAGCGCCTTCAGCCGGTCATCGCCGCTCTCATCGGCGGTGCGGGCGGTCTGCACTGCCGTGTTCAGCGCCGCGCCCACCGTGCCGGACAGCGCCAGCGTCAGCCCGCTCTGCTTCTGCTCGGTTTTAGTCAGTGCGGTGTGGCTGTTTTCGGCCGCACTGAGGGTCACGTCGCTGCCGCTCAGGGAGAGATCTTTACCGGCGATCACGTCGCTGCTGTGCACGTTAAGCTGGTTACCGGCGCTGAGGGTAACGCTGCCGTCGCTGCTTCCCACCGTGCTGCCGCGGCTGAGTGCGCCGCTGGCGTCGGTGCTGCTCTTCTGCATCGCCTGACCCACGGTGAAACCGATGCCGCCAGTGCCCATCAGGCCAGATTTTTTCTCCTCGCGCTGATGCACTTCATCACGCGTTTCTGTGGCGGTCGTGATGCTGAGATCGCGGCCCGCGGTCAGCGCCACATCCTGCGTACCGGCGACGTTGCTGCCGGTCACGGCAATGTCGCGGCCCGCCTGAAGCCGGACGCTGTCACCGCTCAGCGTGGTACTGAGCGCCTCGCTGCTGTGCAGTTCGTCGTGGATTTCCAGACTGCTGCCCGACAGCAACCCTTTGCTTGACTGCCTGCTGTGTTCGGTGAGATCGGTACGGCTGTTGCCCGCGCTGAGCACGATGTCGCGTCCGGCGCTGGCGATCAGTGCCCCGCCCGACGTGACGTCCGCTGCCGTAGCGCGGATGTCTGGTGCTGACGGCGGAAGTACCGCCACCCGAACCGGAGGTGATACAGGCCCTGCGCCAGCTCTGCCCTAAGCTCTCGGCCCGTAAGCAGCGTGAGCTGATGGACGTGATTCAGGTTATGGCGAAGCCGAAGAAGCGGGGCGGTAACTGACCGTTAAAGGGAAAATCCCGGTGCGAAGGCCGGGATTGGTGGGTTTATTCAGGTGAAGCCTTCCGGTCTTTTCTTTCTTTTAACCACATCTTTATCCAGATCCCAACACCCAAAATAAGGCCGCCGACATATCCAGACTCCAAGAAGGATTCAAAAGCATTGCTCCAACTAAATGAGAAAAACCCCTTCTTAAAATAAATTATTGAAGATGAAAGAATTTCAGATGCAATATCAGCAATTAAAAATAAAACCAGGCAAATCAATATCAGTTTAATTAAGATAACAAGGTTATTTTTTAACATTAGCATTATCCTTCTTATCAAGAGTATCTTTTACAGCATTTCCTGATTTCTCACTGATGTAACCACCGATAACTGCACCTGTTAAATCAGATACAGTATCTTTTCCGAGTTTTGAGACAGCTCCTTTTATTACTTCTCCTCCGACACCACCAATGATAGTACCCGCGCCTGCACCTACCATAGAATTAGTCGGATTTTCCCCTTTTATTCCGCTTCCGATAGCCGCTCCCCCCATATTTATTCCCGCAGATGCGCCGATTCCTTTACCCGTCGTAGCGGCTGCTGTCACCCCAGCCATAATCGCATCCACATAACTGAACGGATCTTTTCCAGTAAGTTGAACACCTGTATTAACGCCCACACCAATTGCCGCATTAAGCGCCATTCCTTCTTTTATTGTGGTACCCAGTACACTGCCACCAAATATCAGCGGTGCATCTCCAATACTTGCATTCGATTTATGATAACCCCAGGTATTCATAATGGTCTGCGCTTTGGACATCGCTTCTGAGTCAGGATTGCGTTTTATATAATCCTGCCCCGACAGCATGCCTTTAACCAGTTCCTGCGAGACTGCTGCGCCATATTCCTTCTCCATTTCAGCAGCATAAACCCGCAGATAACCCGCCAGTTCAGCGCGTTCAGTGCTGTTCATCTGCAAAGGGTCTTTGGTGAATTTGGAGACCAGCGCATCACTGCGCTTATCGGCATTTTCCAGCTTCAGCAGTTCATTTGCGGCAGCCAGCGATTTATCGCCGTTCTTAATTTTCTCAACGGCTTTGTCGAGTTTGCCGGAAGAGGTCGCGCCCAGGAAGTTATTCTCAACCGCATTCTTCCCCGCAATCGCGCCACTCGTCGCCGCAGCACTGCTGTTGCCCGCCATGCCGCCCGCCAGTCCTGCCGCCAGCGTGCCCAGCAGGCTCAGCTGCTCACGGTCTTCCTGCCCCAGTGCCGCTATCTTCTCCGGCGTGTCCGCGCCCCAGTATTTCTCCGCGATATAGCGTGTAGCCAGTTCGCCGCTGAAGGCCCCTGCCGCGCCCGCTGCCGCACTGCCGCCCGACATCTGCGATGATACTGCACCCCACACGGCATGGGCCATGGCATTGGTTGCCACATCAACGTTGCCGGAAGCGTCGGTCGTTTCCTTCTTAATCAGCTGAGCTGCCCACGGATTAAGGCCGCCTGCGACCGCCTGACCTGCATTGCCGGTCACCAGCCCCGTCAGAATACTGCCGGCCGTCTGTGCGACCTTCTGAATAAAGGCCAGCCGAACCCGCTGCCGCAGCTCACCATCAAGGGCCGCTGGCTGGAAGCACTGGGTTTTACTACTGGGCAGAAGATCGAGGTGATCACCGGGCCGGGACAACTGATCATCCGGCTGGCGGCTGAAGGATAACTGTCTGACCTTTACAGTAAAATCCCAGCCCCAAGGCTGGGATTAAAGAGATCAATCTAATAATTCCCTACTAACATCACCAGTTTCATAGAATTCTTTAAATGCTTCCATAACCAAAGAAAATTCTTTAACTGTTGATGCTTCTGAATATGGTTCACCATGTATTAGTATAAAATCTCTGGAACCAGATTTGTTATAAAATGTTCTGACATCTATATCACCATCATCCATGCTTGTTGCAAGTAATATCATGAAAATCCCACTATCAGAATATAGTGTCATATTGTAAGGCATATGGTTATCTTCTTGATCATTATCAAGAACCAATATCCCATCATGACTCTTAAATATATCTAAATAATTCATTATTTGAACTATTGATGGTTGCGCTATTACCGGTAGCTGCACACGCTTGCCATAGTCTAAATAATGCCCGCCCAGCTCAAAATTTATCATTATTTATTGATTTCCCTTATAGATTTCATGCCTGGCTCCCAGATGTACGTTTTAGGTAGTCCTGTTTTATCATCAACAGCATTTATCGTGACAGATTTTGCACCGGAAGCTTGAGCAGCAGCAGCTATGTCGCCTCTGCAATAACTACAAACGTCTTTGCCTGCTACATTAATCGTCAGGTTAGCATCTTGAGTCTTACCTGCATTATAAGCCTGTTGTATAGCTCCTATTTCAGCATGAGCATTAGCCATATTACTGTTTGGTAAAGGTAAATTATTTATTTTTCCCTTCTCCACCAAGCTTTGCTCCTTTGATGTTACTCTGTCTGATATTAATGTAGGTTGATCTTTATTTGCCTGCTCTGCTGGTCTTGCAGTTTGATTTGTATCTTTAAATTTTTGACCATTTACTTCCAGTTCTGCTGTTACTGTAGGCTTTATTCCTGCATTTTCTTTCACTGTGGAATTTTTACCAGTTAATGAGCCTTCGACAGCCTTTACTGAACCAATCCCAGCAACACCACCGACGATATACATCGTACCAAGCTGATAGCCCACCGCTGATTTCGCCGCTTCCTCACTCATGCCGGTACGCACATACGCTGCAACCATACCGCTGTACAGTTCCTGCGTCTGCTTCGCTTCCGGGCTGATGCCGTTAAGTAACTGCTGTATCTGCTGATAACCTGCCTGTGCTTCCTTCTGATTCTGATAGCCTAGGTTCTGGTAGGTGCTCTGTTTCTCCAGCGCATCCTGACGCGCGGCGTTACAGGCTTTCGCACTACCCCCCATACAGGCGCTAATCAGTGTCTGGCTGGTTTCCGCATCCTTACGGTTCAGCGCGTCACGCTCCTGTTGCTCCTGCGGGGTTAGCGTCTGTTTATGATTGAGTTCGGTCTGACGGCTCTTTTCCGTGCTGCTCAGATAGTTATTCTCAACCGCATTCTTCCCGGCAATCGCGCCGCTCGTCGCCGCAGCACTGCTGTTACCCGCCATGCCGCCCGCCAGTCCTGCCGCCAGCGTGCCCAGCAGGCTCAGCTGCTCACGGTCTTCCTGCCCCAGTGCCGCTATCTTCTCCGGCGTGTCCGCGCCCCAGTATTTCTCCGCGATATAGCGTGTAGCCAGTTCGCCGCTGAAGGCCCCTGCCGCGCCCGCTGCCGCACTGCCGCCCGACATCTGCGATGATACTGCACCCCACACGGCATGGGCCATGGCATTGGTTGCCACATCAACGTTGCCGGAAGCGTCGGTCGTTTCCTTCTTAATCAGCTGAGCTGCCCACGGATTAAGGCCGCCTGCGACCGCCTGACCTGCATTGCCGGTCACCAGCCCCGTCAGAATACTGCCGACCGTCTGTGCGACCTTCTGCGACGTGCTGCCGATGCCCCACTGCTTCATCTCCGCCTGATACTCTGGCGAATCACGCATTTTCTCCAGCCACTCTCTCCGCTGTTTTTCAGTTGCTCCGGCGGGCAGCGTCTCGGCGTTCTTCGCACTCCGCGCCTTCTCAAGCCCTTTGATATCGCCCATGGTCGTGACGATATTTGTCATCTGGCCGCTGATTTCACCGGCTAACTGAGCCGTCTGAAGCCGCTTCTGCTCTTTCTCTTTGTCAAAGATCGCACTGATGCTGTCGTTGGCATGTTCGGTGTCACGGCTGAGGTCTGCCACATCCTGCTTCTGGTTGACCCGGTCGCGGATGATCACGGTGCCGTTTGCCACCGCCGACTGCGTGGTGCCTTCGGCATGGCCGTTGTTGTTCAGGCCCGACAGCAGCGTGCTGGCGGCATTGGACGCCACGCTGGACAGCATCTGCGCACCCATGCCGCCACCGCTGGACAGCGCGATGCTGCCGCCGCTGTGGCTGACCCTGTAGTCCGCCGCATTGCCGATATCGGTGAAGCCGAGCGTACCGGTATCCAGACGGTTGTCTGCCGCATCGCCCTGGCTGGCAATCACTGCACCGTTCAGCTGGGTATGATTGCCGACGGTGATGTCAAAGCCGCCGTTACCGGCATAGATACCGCTCTGCTCCTGCACGCTGTCAAAGTTGCTGTGCATTTTGTCCTGGTTGACGCTGGCATAGCCGGACACCGACATTGAGCCAAAGGTAAAGCTGCCGCCCGCGCCGTAGCTGGTCTGTTTTGAATCGTAACGGTCGCTGTCCTGCTGGCTGGTGATGGTCAGATCCCGGCCCGCATCGGCCGTCACCTGATTACCGCTGACCTGCGCGCCGTTGAGCGTGGTATCTCTTCCACTGTTCAGGCTTACCCTGCCGCCGCTGTCCAGGGTGGTTTCAGACCAGCGCGTACCGTTGCCGCTCTCCTTACCTTTGGCGCCGTTAACGCTGGCAAAAATGCTGATACCCGCGCTGCCCTGTCCGGCACCAAAACTGATGCCCACGCCGCCGCCGCCGCTGCTGTTTTTACCGCTGCTTTCCTGAGTGTTGGCCGCCCCGCTCAGCACAATGTCCCTGGCAGCATTGAGGCTGCTGTCACCTGCGGCTTTCAGCTGGCTGCCGGCGATAAGAATGTCGCCGCTGTGCTCGCCACGGCCCTTACCGGCAGAGGTAATGGAAAGATTCTTACCGGCATTGAGCGTGGATCCGGCGACGCTGTCGGACGCCTGATGCTGCTGCGATTTTGATTTCTGTGTGGTCAGGGAAAGGCTGACGCCCAGGCCGTTGTTGGGATCGGCGCTCGCTTCCGCCAGCTGCCCGCCCAGCACGGCCTGCACGCCTGAAAGCGCGGCTTTGGTAGCCTGCAGGGCAGCAAGGCGACCGTCACTCTCCTTTTTCGATGTCTGCGCCGCGGCAACCGCGTTATTAATGGCTTCACCCACCACCCCGGAGAGCGCCAGCGTCAGCCCGCTTTTTTTCTGCTCAAACAGTTCATCATGAGTCCGTTTATCATGACCCGGATCGATGATCACGCTGTCGCCGGTAATGGCGAGATCGCGCCCTGCCACCAGATCTGAGCCGCTGACATGAGCCTGTCCGCCCGCAACAATGCTGACATTACCGCCCGTACTGCCCACCGTGCTGGCACTCTGGCTCTGGGTGGTGCCCTTGTCACGTAAGTCATGGACCGATTTACTGCTGCCTACCGTGATGCCGATGCCACCGGTTCCCATCAGGCCACTTTTCTTAGTTTCCGAGAAACGCCAGGTTGAGTCCGTGTTGGTCGCAGCAACGATATCCACGTTGTTACCGGCCCTGAGCGCTACCGTGCCATCGCCCACGACCTGAGAACCCTGGACAAGTAAATTGTTGCCCGCATTAAGCGTGACATTGTCGCCGCTCAGTAAGGTGCCATTTTCACGGGTGTCACTGTCTTCGCTGATGGTATGCGTGGTCTTTTTACTCAGAAATCCTTTTTTGGTTTTGGTCTCTTCTTTGTAGGCATAATCGCTTTCAGTGGCGGTGGTCAGGTTGATGTCGCGTCCGGCACCCATTGCGATATTACCGCTGGCCGTAACCTGAGCCGCTTCACTGTTAACATCCTGACCCGCTTTAACCGTCGTACTCCCGCCACTGGCAATTTCAGTGCCCTGCTGGCGTACCGACTCATTGATCTCAACCTTCTTACCGGATTTGTAGCTATTGCCAGAACCGGTTTCAGCCGCCAGCAGATTGACATCACGCCCCGCCTGCAAGGTCACGTCTTTGTCTGCGGCGATGCCTGCCGCCTGGCTATTGAGATCGCGTCCGGCCTGAAGTGCTAAATCGCCGCCACTGGTCAGCGTCGTGCGATCCAGCCCGGTTGAATGGGTTTCACGTTTACCCTTCACATCATTCTGGCTGGTCGTCGCGCTATTGAGATTAAGATCGTTACCCGCGGTCAGCGCAACATCCTGCGTACCGGCGACGTTGCTGCCGGTCACGGCAATGTCGCGGCCCGCATGAAGCCGGACGCTGTCGCCGCTCAGCGTGGTACTGAGCGCCTCGCTGCTGTGCAGTTCGTCGTGGGTTTCCAGACTGCTGCCCGACAGCAGACCTTTGCTTGACTGCCTGCTGTGTTCGGTGAGATCGGTACGGCTGTTGCCCGCGCTGAGCACGATGTCGCGTCCGGCGCTGGCGGTCAGTGCCCCGCCCGCCGTGACGTCCGCTGCCGTAGCGCGGATATCCTGTCCGGCACTCAGCTGCAGCGCGCCGCCGGCGGTGATGCGTGACCCGGCATCGCTCTGCTGTGACAGGCGACGGTAGTTGCTGCTGTTCCAGCTGTCATTTTCAGTGTGCTGCGTGCTGAGGGTGCCGAGCGTCAGGTCATTGCCCGCCTGAATCTTCGTGGTGCTCTTCTCTCCGGCGTTGCCGATATCGCTGGCGGCCAGGGTGATGTTGTTCAGCGCGCTCAGCGTCAGCGCACCGTCGGTGCCCTGCACGTAGATACCGGCCGGACGATCTATCCAGCGGTCGGTACCGTCGCCGCGCAGCGTTGACTGGCTGGTAATATCCCGTCCGGCCAGCAGCGACACCTGCTTATCACCGCTGATGACGCCGCCCAGGTTAGTGATATCCTGACGGGCGGTGAGATTGATCGTGTTGCCGCTGATGTAGCCGCTGTTGGTCAGCGACTGCGCCGTCAGCTGCGTCACGTCGCGGCCCTTAATGGTCCCGCTATTAGTGATGTCGTTGCGGGCATTCAGCGCCACGCTACCGCCCCCGATCAACGCGCCGTCGCCGGTTAAGTCACCCTCTTTCACCTTCGCATAAACCTGCGGTACCAGCACGGTCTGCTGTGTGCCATCCGGCAGCGTCACGGTCTGATTCACCAGCCAGACGATATCGCTGGTGAGCAGCGCCATCTGCGCCGGGTTCAGCGCCACACCGAGTTCCAGGTCGTAGGCTTTGCCGAAGGCTACCCCATTATTCATCAGTCCGCGATACTGATCTTCATCACTGCCATACCCGCTGATATAGCGGTTGCCGGTCAGCTGGATAATCTGATCGCGCACCAGTCGCTGCTCGTAATAACCATCGCCCAGCCGCTTCAGGATCCGGCTGCTGTCGGTGGTCAGAGCGTTCTGCATATAGTCGCTGCTGAGCCACTGCTTCTGATTAACAAAGCGCGGATCGGTCTCGACCAGGTAATGGCTGTCACTGCCAGGTTGCAGCTGGTACAGGCTGTTATCCGGCAGCCGAATGTCAGGTGAGACGGCGCGGATCACCGGCGTAATCGTCTGTCCGTCGACGACCGTTGCTGGCAGTGTCAGCGAGAATTGTTGCCCGGCAGGTAACAGCAGTGGCCGGTCTTTGAGGCTGCCGAGCTTGTCCAGCGTCAGCGCACTGTCATAGCGTAATCCGGCTGGCAGTAACGCACTGCCGCTATCCGTGGCACTCAGCGCAACCGCCGCAACCGCCTGCTGGAGAGCAGGTGTGCCGATGCGGTCAGCCTGCGCTGTGACGCCCTGCTGCTGGCGGTTGCCGGTCTGATAGCCATTTCCCTGCGGCGCGGCATTCGCCTGCCAGCTCAGCGTCTGCAGATCGATGGTTTCCGTCACGGGCGCCGGGCGGTAGTTTTTCTTATCTTTGCCCTGCGACGTTTTGGTTCCACCCAGTTTCTTTTTCTTCTTCTTCGCGTACCAGCGAACCGATTTCCCGTCGTCCGTGGTAACGCGTGTTCCTTTTGTCGCCTGATTATTCAGCTCGCCTATCTGACCGCCCAGCACAGCCCCCGCGACAATCTGGCTGTCGTGGTTGTTAAGACGGCCGGCGCTAAAGGTCATGTTACCGCCCGACAGAATCTTGCCCGGATCGCTCTCCTGAATCTGGGTTTCTTTCACTATCCGCCGGTAGTCATACTCATAAAACTCGCTGCCGCTGGTGCCATCCGGCATTTTTGCCGTGTGCACGCCATATTTGTTTTTTTTGCTGGTATCCACGTCGGCCCAGTCAAAACGATCGGTGTGGCCTTTTAGCACCGCGTCGTGATGCTGGCTATCTTCGGTCGTAACGACCTGCGTGGTCAGGTGGCGGTTGGTATTGTTGATTTCCGCCATGCTGATCGTGGCATCCTGCCCGGCCTCAATTGTTGCCCCGTCATTGTTGAGCTGCTGCCCCTGTCCGGTGGCCTGATTATTCGTATCCAGCTGGCCGCCAATGTGCAGATCGCCATCACTGTAGATCAGCGCATGGTCGCGGTTGTTCAGCGTGCCAGCCGCAATATCCAGTCGCTGCCGCGCCGCAATCACCGCCGCTTTGCCCGCTTCGCTGAGGTTGTTGAGCAGCGTAGCCGCAATGGCAATGTGATCGCCATAGATACGGCCGGTGCCGCTGTTATTCAGGACGCCCGCCACCAGGTGTGTCAGTCCGCCGTCAATCAGACCGCGATTGTTCAGGGTGTCGGCTGCCGTAATTTCGGTCTGCCCGCCGCTTATCTCGCCATTTGCCTGATTACTGATATTTTGCGCGGTAAGGAATAGCGCCTGCTGAGCAGCAAGGGTGCCGTCGTTGGTCACGTTTCCGCCCGCCGTCAGCCGCAGCGTACCGTTGGCTTTGACCTCTGAGAGGTTATGGAAATCACCTGCCAGCGTGATGCCGAGATTCCCCTGCGACAACACCTGTCCGTCGCCACTCAGGGAAGCTGCGTTGATCTGCGCCTCTTTATCAGCAATCAGCGTGCCCTGCTGATTGTTGATGGCGAGCGCCTGCCCCTGAGCTGCGTCCTGAATAGTCAGCGTATCCGCTGACGAGACCAGCCCGCTGACGTTATCCAGTGCCTGTTGCACGGTAAGCGCCAGCCTCTGTTTTGCGCGCAGAGCACCCTGACTGTTGTCCAGCGTGCCGGTTTCGATGGTTAAACTGCCCGCTTCAATGCCTTTACCGCTCTGTCGTGTATCGCGGTTGATCAGCGATGGCGTGGTGATCGTCATCTGCTGGCCGCCCTGAATCATCCCGCTACGGTTATCCAGCTGCTGGCTCAGCAACAGGGTGCCGTTGCCGACGCTTTGCACCAGGCCGTCATTGTTGTTCAACTGACCCGCCGTCAGCGATAGCGTACCTGCCGAAAGGAGTTTGCCCGCCTGATTAAGCAGCGCATTTTGTCCCGCATTGAGCGTCAGATCGGTGCCACCCTGGATCTGTCCCTGCTGGTTATCCAGCGCACCACTTTCAATATTGAGGTTACCGGCACCGGCAATAAGTCCGCGCTGGTTAGTCAATGTCTGACCTGCCGTGGTGAGGGTGATATCCCCCGCCGACTGCAGTTTACCGTCACTGTTGTTCAGCGCCTGACCGTTGAAAGTCAGCCCGCCATTGCCTGCGACCTGCCCCTGGCTATTGTTCAGTTCACTGGCGCTGAGTGATGCCTGCTGTCCTGCAGCAATGAAACCCGCCTGGTTATCAATTGCCCCGCTGCGCAGATCCAGACTGTTGAGGGCAACGATACCGCGCTGGTCACCACTGTCGCGATTGATCAGGGCGTGACCCTGAGTGTCCAGCGTCATGTCGCTGCCAGCCTGTAACAGGCCACGCTGGTTTTGCAGCTCCCCGCTGGTGAGATCGAGCCGCCCTTTCCCGCCCGTCAGCGTGCCGGACTGGTTGTTGATCTCGCCCGTCACAACCTGCGCGCCGCTATAACCGGTGATGAAGCCGCGCAGATTATCCAATGCGCCGCTGTAGAGCTTCAGCATGCCCGCACTGAACAGGCCGCCTGCGGCTCCGCTGTCACGGTTGATCAGGCTGTTGCCGTGGGTGTCCAGTTGCAGATCGCCACCCGACTCAATCCTGCCTGCCCGGTTGTTGAGGAGTCCGCTATCCAGTTGCAGGATGCCTTTAGCACCCAGTTGACCCTGTTGGTGGTCGAAGGTCTGCTGATGAGTATCGATGCGAATATTCTGTCCCAGCATCACCCCGCTACGGCCATCAATCTGGCCGCTGGAGAGCAGCAGATCGCCGCCTGCAACAATGCCACCGCGTTCGCCACTGTCGCGGTTATTCAGTTCGCCGCCCCGGGTGTTGACGGACAACGCCTCACCCGACTGAAGCAGGCCGCGCTGGTTATCCACGCTGCTGCTTTCCAGCGTTAATCCATGATCGGCATTAATAATCCCATCGACGTTGTTCATTCCACCGCTGGTGAGCCGCATAGCGCCCGCCGAGACCAGCGAGCCCGTGCTGTTATCAAGATCACCACTGCTGATATGCAGATTAGCCCCCGCAATAACGCCGCCTGATGCCGCATTATTCAGCGCCTCTCCGTGCGTATTAAGCTGCATATCACCGCCGGACTGCAGTCGCCCGCCGCTGTTATCCAGCGCGCCACTGCTCAGCAATAGTTCGCCCCTGGCGCTGAGCAGAGCAGACCTGAAATCAGCGGACTGACCCTGCGTATCGATCACCAGGTTTTGTCCCTGAATGACGCCGTGATCACCGGCTAACTTTCCGGTTGAGAGTTGCAGATCGCCGCGCGCCACAATGCCGCCGCGATCGCCGCTGGCGTTGTTGTTCAGCTGCGCGCCGTGCGTATCCAGTGAGAGCGCCTGACCCGATTGTAATAAGCCTCGCTGATTGTCGAGCGCGCCGGTCTTCAGCGTCAGCGCCCCATCAGACATCAGTGTGCCGTCAATGTTGGTCAGCAGGCCGCTGGTGATGTTGGCCGCCGAGGCAGCGGCGATAACGCCGTTCTGGTTATCCAGGTCGCCACTGTTAAGGGCAAGTGCGCCACCGCTGATTATCCCTGCTTTACCGCTGTCACGGTTAATCAGCGCCTGTCCGTGGGTATCAAGTGTCAAATCGCCGCCTGACTGGATCAGACCGCTGTGATTGTCCGTTGTCCCGCTGGAAATGCTGAGATCGGTACGGGCGACCAGGTTGCCGCCAGTATTGTTCAGTTCACCCTGCTGCGTGTCGATGGTCACGCCGTGGCCAAGCAGGGTTCCACGCTGATTATCCAGCGCCTGGCTGCGCAAAGTGACCTGCTGACCCGCTTCGATGCGACCCTGGGTGTTATCAATAGCCTCACGGGTCATCAGCGTAGCGTCACCGCCAGTTGAAGCAATCAGGCCCTGCTGATTATTCAGGCTTGCGCTGGTGAGTTGCAGATTGTGACTGGCCTGCAGCGCACCCTGCGCGTTCGTCAGGGACTCCTGAACATCCAGTTGCAGATCGCCGCTGCCCGCAGCCAGCAGCGTGCCACCGCTGTTATCCAGGCTGCCTGAGGCAAGATTCAGATTACCGCCGCTCTCAATCCGCCCATCGCGGTTGTCTGTGTCACCCGAAACCGCGATCGCCATCTCGCCAGCGCCACGCTGCGACAGCAGACCCTGACGGTGATCCAGCGTGCCCGCCGTCAGCGTCAGCGCCTCTGCCTGGGTGTGTGCCTGTGAGAGATCGAGCCTGTCGCCGCTGAGCGTTAACGCACCCGCTGACAGCAGATTGCCCTGATTGCCCTCCAGCCGGGTCGCATTAAGGTTCAGCGCGCCATTATTGCCCGCCAGCTGCACGGTGCCGCCCTGATTATCCAGCCATGGCGTATCCAGCTGCAGTAAGTCACCGTTACCTGCGATGAGCCCGCTGCGGTTTTCAATATGCTGCGCCTGCAGCCGGGTATCGCCTTCATTGCTCAGCGTGCCCTGATTGTTGAGCAACGACCCCGTGGAGATCGTCAGGGCTTCGCGGTTTTGCTGGCGCAGCAGGCCACGATTGTTACTGATGTTTTGTGCCGCGACAGCGAGGCTGCCCGCCGACAGTTTGCCGTCATCATTGTTAAGTGCCGTCGCAGCCTGAATCCCGAGTGTACGGCCCGCCACCGTGGCGCCCTGGGTGCTGATATCCGCCTGCGTAGAGGTCAGCGCGATGGCATCTGCTGAGGTCTGGCTCCCGGCGAGATCGACCCGGCTGCCCCGCGCCTGAATCTGGTCGTGCGCCAGGTTTTTACCCCGCGCCTTAAGCTCACCCTGGCTGGTCAGCAGCAAATTACCGGGCTGGCTCAGCGTCTCATTGCCGCCAACGCCTGCCGCCAGCGTACTTTCAGCGGTGCTCTCAATGGTGCTGGCGGAGAGTGTCGCGTTACGGCCTGCGCTCACCAGCCCGCTGTTGCGCAGCGTGCCGCTGGAGGCCAGCGTGACATCCTGCTGTGACACGATGTTGCCGCGATTCTCCTGGTCGCCAGTGCTGGCGATCTGCAGCGAGGCCTGACTTTGCAGCGTGCCGCTGTTCTCCAGTCTGCCATCCACTGTCAGATGCAGCTCACCGGCGCTGGCACCCAGTTCACCGGCATTACGCACGCCAACGCCCTTTTCAGTGCCGGTCAGGGTGATTTTATGGGCATACATGCCGCCAATAGCTGCGACGTCGAGCGCAAACTCAGGCCGTGTCGTCCCATTATCCGCTTTCACCGTAGTGACGTTACCTTTGGTCGCAACCTGGTTCCTGCCTGTGACCACATTGAGTTCGCGGGCATGAACTTTAGCGTTCACCGCTACCGACTGCGCAATGATCTGGGTGTAGTCAGCATCACTGTCATTCAGTCCCTGACCTTCGATATTGATTCGGCCGCCATTAACATCGAAGCCTTTGAGCTGGCCATTTTCAATCAGCGCCTGTCCGGTAGTCAGCGTATTGCGGCTGGCGTTGATAAATCCGCAACCGTTACAGGTAATGCCTGACGGGTTAGCAATAACTACCGCAGCCCGCTTACCGGCTACTTCGATAAACCCGTTAAGCTGGCTGGGATTACGGCTGTTGACTTCGTTGAGGATAACCGTGGCTTCCTGCTTTGACAGCCACGGGTTAGCCGCCACCATGCCACCCAGTTGAGTAGCCGTGTTCTGATGGCTGTTGTTCAGGATTGCGCCGCGCGCGTCAACGTCGAGCTGGCTGTACTGATTGCGGGAAACACCCTGGCTATTGGGCGTCTGAATGTTGATTTGCGGCAGACCATTTGCGGTGGCCATGACGGTAGGCTGCTGGCTGCCCGGCGCGCTGTTGTCTGCCACAATGTTGGCCTGCACCGGCAGACTGACCACGCCCGCTGCCAGCCAGAGTGCAAAGCTGAGCGGTGAGATCCGCACCCTCGCCTCTGCATATGAGGTGCGCTTCGGGCTTCGGGCAACACGTGAATAGCCGCTACGGGTGATGTCAGACACCACCATTAACATGCCGCGAACCCGGTTGAAGATAAGGCGATAGCAGAGTTTATTCATAATGCGCACAGTCCATTGTCAGCAATATCGATAAAAGGTTTAGTAGTTCCAGTTCACGCTGAAACCATAGGTGACAGGATCGGTTTTGAAGCCGTCCGGTTTCGACAGAGGAATCCCGGCAAAAAAGTCGTAGCTCAGGCTGGCGGGCGTGATCGCGCCGCGCAATCCGATGACGCCGCCCGCCAGATGTCGTCCCAGAGGTCCACCCTGGGAGGCGCTGTTGCCGCCCACCTCGCCATAGTCGGCACCCAGATAAAGTTCCTGAGTGGGCAGCGGCGTCTGCCAGGCCAGCGTGTTCTGAACGGTCCAGCCGCGACTGGCACTGAGGGTGCGTTCACCATCAAAACCGCGCACGGTCCAGCGGTTGCCAATCGCGAACTCATCCTGCGGTGTCAGCGGGGTGTTGCTCATCTGGCGACGATATTGGATGTTGTAACTTAAATGCTGATTACCTAGCGCGAATGGCGTGGTGAGTCCCGCCTGCCAGGTCAGGATTTTAGAGAGCGCGGTGGCATAGGTAGAGTCCTGATATGACTCCTCCCAGGCGGGCAGCGCACCGAACCAGCGTGTACCACGCTGATAGCTGACACCGGCGTCCAGCGTCGCCGGACCGATATAGTGCCGGTGTGACAGGCCGAGTCGCCATGCGCTGGTACGGCGCTGCTGGCTGCTGATTTCGGTGTCGTTGATGAAGTTGCGCGACTCTTTAACCAGCACATCGGCGCTGACGGTGGTTTTGGCGGCGGCATTGCGGTAGATCACCCGGCTGGCCTGCACATCCAGCGAGCGGCTCTTTCCGGCGTAAAGAAAATCACGGCTGTAACCGGCGACTGTCTGATGGTAGTCGTAGTCGCTGGCGGTAAGTCCAAACAGCCAGTAGCCCACAGGCACCGAGTAATGTCCCGACAGGCTTTTGCTGCTTTTTCTGCCAGCAAATCCCAGGTCGCGACTGGCGGTCAGGTAGAAGAGATCGCTGAGGGAGGTCGGGTTATCCAGCGCCAGCATCATCCCGCTCTGATAGCGCCCGGTACTTTCGGTGCCGGAATCATCCAGCCATGCGCCGAGTCGCCAGAAACGGCGCTGCGTGCGTTCAATCACGATGTCACTTTCACCCGGATTGAGGCCAGGACGGAGCGCCATATGCGCCTCTACTGTCGGCAGACGCTGCAGGTTTTCCAGCCCCTGTTCAATATCCCGTAAATCCAGCAGATTGCCTGCATGGGCGGGTAATGTCGGCCACAGGCTGACATAGCGGGATGATGAGGGTGACAGTTCCACACTGCGGATTTTGCCAGGCACTATCAGAAGTTGCAGCACGCCCTGGCGCAGATCCTGCTGCGGAGCCAGCACGCGCGTAGTGACCCAGCCATGATTGATCAGCCGGTTTTGCAGCGTGCTCATTAACTGGCTGATGCCTTTTACGCCGAGACAACGACCATTGGCCTGACTGGCCAGACGCTGCAGAGGCACCCAGTGCGGCAGCGCCTCCTGCCCGGACAGACTGACCTGCTGAATAACAAAACAGGGTGTTTCCTGCGGGAACGTCAGGTGGGAAGGTGCCGGAACCGTTTCTGAGAGACGCACATCAGGCACCTGTGGCATCAGCCGTTGCTGACGCGCTTTTTGTTGCTCCTGCTGATGCTGTAATTGCTCATCACCCGGTGCCGCCTGCACAGTGCAAACTGGCAGGGTGTTAATCAGCAGAGCGCAAAGCAGAGGTGCCAGCGTTGTTAAAACTCCATTTTTTTGGGGCTGCATAACCGATCCATGTGGTTAAGTTGTAACAAAATGTATATGACTGCTTTCCTGCGCACATTATGCCGCTGGAATCAAAAACCACAAGAAAAATTATAGAAAAACTTACACTAAACTTACAAAAGTTAGTGAGACAGGCCATTTAAAAAAGTACCAGTAATTACCCGTATTTCAGGGATTATTGAGTCCGGCGAAACGCCGGAATTAGTTAAAGGCGCAGAGACGGATATTTTTAGCCAATGAATAACAAGGGATTAGCCATTCGTTCAGCGCGTCAGAGACCAGATTAGTAGCCGGGCTAATGACGGAGCTGAAATAGCCGAACTCGTTACCTGAAAAGTTTTCTGGCTATAGCAAATATTTTTTCGGTTATTCTCTTGTTATTAATGGTACGCATTTCAGGCATCACCGTGATACTACTCTGCCATTCTCATAAAATTTTACTTTAGTCAAAATTATGAATGCATTTTGCTTTAGTCGATATCGCACTCTCCTGCGCCAGCGTCTGTTTCAGGGGCTTCTCCGGGGCATAAAAAAAGCCCCCTCAGAACCGAGGAGGCTTACCATTATTTAGCCAGCGTTATTGCTGTTGCTTAGTGCAGCTTCAGCCGGGGACGAATAACCCGGTTAATACTGCCGACCAGCATCATCAGACCGGTTTTGAAGTAGCCGTGCAGCGCAATCTGGTGCATACGGTAAAGCGAGATGTAGACAAAGCGCGCGATGCGCCCTTCCACCATCATTGAGCCGCGCATCAGGTTGCCCATCAGGCTGCCGACCGTACTGAAGCGGGAGAGCGATACCAGCGAGCCATGATCTTTATAGACATAGGCTTTTAGCGGTTTACCGTCACGCTGCGCCAGAATGTTGTCCATGGCGCGTGAGGCCATCTGATGCGCTGACTGGGCGCGCGGTGGTACAAAACCCCCGCCCGGCAAGGCGCAGGAGGCGCAGTCGCCAATCGCGTAGATGTCATCGTCCAGCGTGGTTTGCAGCGTCTCTTTGACCACCAGCTGATTGATGCGGTTGGTTTCCAGTCCGCCAATCTCTTTCAGGAAGTCGGGTGCTTTAATCCCAGCCGCCCAGACCATCAGATCGGCTTCGATAAACTCACCGCCTTTAGTATTCAGGCCATTACGCTCGGCGCTGGTGACCATGGTCTGCGTCAGCACGCGCACGCCCAGCTTGGTCAGCTCCTGATGTGCCGCAGCAGAGATGCGTGGTGGCAGTGCAGGCAGGATACGTTCACCCGCTTCCACCAGCGTCACATTCAGCGCTTCGCGGCCCAGGCCTTTGAAGCCGTAGCTGTGCAGCTGTTTCACCGCGTTGTGCAATTCAGCTGACAGCTCAACGCCTGTTGCCCCGCCGCCCACGATGGCGATGTTAACTTTCTCGACCCGGCCTTCGCTGGCGGAGAATTTCAGGAACAGGTTGAGCATTTCGTTATGGAAACGACGCGCCTGATGCGGATTATCCAGGAAGATGCAGTGATCTTTAACGCCCGGCGTACCGAAATCATTCGAGGTGCTGCCCAGCGCCATCACCAGCTGGTCGTAGGCCACTTCACGTTGTGGCACCAGCACTTCGCCCTGCGCATTCAGCACTTCGGCCAGGCGGATCACTTTTCGGGTGCGATCGATATCGGTGAGTGAACCCAGCTGGAACTCAAAACCGTGATTGCGGGCATGAGCCAGATAGCTCAATGCATCAATGCCTTCGTCCATTGAGCCGGTCGCCACTTCGTGCAGCAGCGGCTTCCACAAGTGACTGTGGTTACGATCAACCAGGATAATCTCGGCCTTCTTTTTACGACCCAGTTTATGGCCCAGCTGCGTGGCCATTTCCAGGCCGCCCGCTCCCCCTCCGACAATAACAATTTTCTTAACAGACGTAGTCAACAAAGACCCCCTCAAATTGTGAACCAAAAGTTAACCAAAGGTTAAATTAAACCTTAAGAAACATAGGGTTGGCGAAGTTAAAATCGCAATCTGCTGGGAGAATAGCATGGCGGGAAGAGGAGAACATAAGAATATTGATATACATCAAAGCGGGAAAATAAAACTCAGATAATTACGTAATAAAAACAGGCACCTTGCGGTGCCTTTGCTGCTTAACCTAATGTTTTAAAAGCTTTTATCCGCTTAAGATGTGGGGATATATTTTTGAATTTGTGCCCTTCCGTCTCATCCCAGACAATTTCATAAAACGGATGCAGCTGGTCAGCAATGTGCTGGCTGTCGAGCGCCTCATCGTGACGGGAGAGAATGGCCAGACAGCGGTCGCGATTACGCTCGCGAAAATCGCTGACGCACTTCGTTGCGATATCCTGATACTCCTCCGGCCGGTCGATCTTCCCTTCCATGTTCGCCTGCGGCGAGAGGTTGGGATTAAAAATCACCTGCCGGATGCCGCACAGAAATCCAATGCGCTCTGACCAGAAGCCGCCCAGTCCGACGCCGCAAATCAGCGGCCGGTCGTCGTCAGAAAGCGTCAGCATCTTATCGGTCTCTTTTAGCAGAAACTGCATGTCATGTTTGGGATGGCGGGTGCTGTAACTGATCAACCTGACGTCAGGATCGATAAATTGCAGTTGCAGCACTTTTTCGTGATTGCCCGGACTGTTGGAATCAAAACCGTGCAGATAGATGATCATGATAATCCTCAAGGTAGTGATAGCACCGGGCAGTCACTGCTTACCACGACGCCTTATGAGCCAGCCAGCGTTCCTGAAGCGCACTCAGTTGCTGAGCATTATTTTTCCAGCGATGCGTTCCCCGCAGTTCATCGCGGGTAAACCTGCCCTGATGATACAGCTGTGTAACCCGCTCTGACCCGACCGGGATCAGGTTATCCAGTACACTGATGGCGCCCTGACGCTGATTGCAGACCAGAATCATGTCACAGCCCGCGGAAAGAGACTGCTGCGCCCGCTCAGGATAGCTGCCCATCACCGCAGCGCCCTCCATCGACAGATCGTCGGAGAAAATAATACCGTCAAAGCCCAGTTGCTCACGCAGCACGGTTTTAAGCCAGTATGGCGAACCACTGGCGGGCAGCGGATCAACTTCGGAGTAGATGACGTGTGCGGGCATGATGGCGTCCAGTGCCTGTTCGGTAATCAGCTTGCTGAAGATTGCCATGTCATGCTCACGCAGCGTCTTTTCGTCCCGCGGATCGCGTGGGGTCTCTTTATGCGAATCCGCACTCACCGCACCGTGACCCGGAAAATGTTTGCCCGTAGTCTTCATGCCCGCCTCGTGCATCCCGGCAATAAAGCGGCGGGCGACGTCAAGGGCGATGGCCGGATCGGCATGGAAAGAACGGTCGCCAATCGCGGCGCTGATATGACCAATATCGAGTACCGGCGCAAAGCTGATATCAATATCCATGGCGATCATCTCGGCTGCCATTTGCCATCCCGCCTGTTGCGCCAGTTCACCGGCGGTATCCAGGTCGTGCAACGCAGCAAAAGATTGCATGGCAGGCAGTTGGGTGAAGCCGTCACGGAAACGCTGCACGCGACCGCCCTCCTGATCCACCGCCACTACCAGCCGGGTGTGAGAGGCGGCACGGATCTGCCGCACCAGCTCTGCCAACTGAGCGGGATCATGATAATTTCGGGCAAATAAAATTAAACCGCCCACCAGCGGATGCTGCAGGATGTCGCGCTCTTCGCCATCCAGTTCATAACCCTCGACGTCAAGCATCAGGGGGCCGGGTAAATCTGATCTCATATCATGAATCCTGTAGCGAAACGCACCTGCGTAACGCGATTAAATCTGTTCCCAGCTCTGTCGAGCCAGCTGTTGTAATGTGTCGTCGTCACGCTGACCGGCACGGAGCTGATACCAGCTGGCCATCAGCAACTGCAGCCAGGGCTGCCAGCGTCTGACCTGCTGCACCAGCGCGGTAAGCGGCAACTGCATCGCCGCGGCATACTCAGCCAGCCACTCGGCATGGTGCTGCGGATCGCTGGCACAGACAGCCGCCAGCTCCAGCGCCACGTCGCCATCGGCGGCATACTCCCAGTCGATCAGACGCAGACCTTCGGGACCTTGTATGACATTTCCGGCATGCAGATCCATGTGCAGCGGAGCCAGCCGCAGCGGGTGAGGTTCACCCTGCTGCGTCAGACGCCTGAGCGCCCGCAACCAGCGGTGATGCCGCTGTGGAGTGAGCTGCCAGTAGCGCCATAACAGCGGCAACAACTGCAGACGATAGCCGGTCAGCGGCTGCTGATGCAGCTGCTGTAGCAGTGCCACGATCTGTGGACGCTGCTGGCTGAAACGGTGTTCATCCAGCGCTTCGCCTGCGCACCAGGTCAGGATAATCCCCTGATGATGGCCCGCCACGGGCTGCGGTGCCACTCCGCTGGCTTGCAGTTTGCGTAACAGACGGAATTCGCGCTGCCGATCCACAAACGGAATAACCGGTTGCGGTGCCGCCCGCGCGATAAAAGTTCCGCGCGGGCTGACAATCTTCTGGCTGTGCCCGGTCAGACCGGCAAGCGGGATAAAGGATGTCTTTTCTGGTTCGCCGGTGACCTGCTGAATCATCCGCTGGAAAGCGGGATTAATTCTGTGCAATGCCGTTGCCGGACCAGATGATCTCGCCTGTCTGGACCAGCATCAGTTGCATTTGCAGCGTCGGCGCTTTGACATCGCCACGCGCGTTGCTGTAGAGCACATACTGAGCGTTAACGTTACGCGCCAGGCCAATCGCTTTACTGCGCGAGTTCAGGCTGTCATCCGGCGATAATCCCAGCGTCTGCTTGGCCTGCGCCAGTTGGTCAGCAGAAACCAGGGTGAATTTGCCGTTGTTATTCAGCGCATTCTGGATAGCTGCCGTCGCTTTCTCGCTTTGCAGCGCACCGTTGGTGCTGTTTTTAACGCGATCCACCAGCAACACGCTGCCCGGCTCGGCGCTGGCAGCCTGTAACATCTGCGCCACCAGCGGCTGAACGCTGGCATCCCAGTTGATAGTGACCAGTTTCGGTGGCTGCGGCACAGGCTGCGGTTGCGGCACCGGTTCAGGTTGTGGAACGGGCTGCACCGGCTCCACAGGCTGAGTCGGTTCAACTGGTGCAGGCTGCTGCTGTTTCACCACACAGCCGGTCAGAATGAGCGCCATCAGGAGCGCTCCGGTACGATTAACACTGCGTATCACGTAGAAAATCCTTAAAGATAGAGATAAAGACGAACCTTGCTGGCCGTCAGGTTACCCAGTTGCGAAGTGGCGATAATGCTGCCCTGCGCCGGAACGGTAACGGTCTGCGCCGGTTCCTGCGGGGTGATTTCCAGCCCTTTGTCGTCATACCAGTAGTAACGATAGTGCACAACAACCGGTGTTTCGCGCTGATTATAGAGCACGCTGGTGGCACGCTTTAGTCCATCGTTCTCATCCAGCGTCGGTTCATCGGTAATGATCCCTGCCGACAGCACAGAGGACTCCATCACCAGCGACTGTGACGTATTGATCATCGGTTTTTCACTGCTGCAGGCCGTCAGGCAGAGCAGGATCGGCAGGCCAGTCAGCCAGGATCGCATAGCACGCTTCCGTTATCAGGTCAGTTAGAGAGCATCGGTCCCAGCGGTTCACCGCCCAGCAGATGCATATGAATGTGATAAACCTCCTGACCACCATGTTGATTGCAGTTCACAATCAGACGATAACCATTTTGATCGATACCTTCCTGACGGGCGATTTTCGCCGCGGTAGTAAACATACGTCCCAGCGCATGCTCATGCGCCGCTTCCGCCTCGTTGACCGTTGGGATCAGCACATTCGGCACGATTAAAATATGGGTTGGCGCTTTGGGCGAAATGTCGCGGAAGGCAGTGACCAGCTCATCCTGATAAACCACATCAGCGGGGATTTCGCGGCGGATAATTTTACTAAAAATGGTTTCTTCTGCCATGGTGCAATTCCTTTAGCCTGAGTCTTAATCAATCAGTATGCGGGAGAAATTTGTTTTCTTTCAACCTCAGGACCACTTTTCTTGCATTGTTCGCCTGCCTTTGCAGCAGCCCCCTCTCTCCGTGACCCGCACGCTGTTCAGAATGCTGGCAACGCCCCTGCCACACCAGAAAATGAAACGCTGTTTTATAAATTAGAATTTCGCCACCCTTTTCTTTGTATGACTGCCACTTCAGCGCCAGCACTTGCCAAATTGCGAAGGTTTAGCCGCCCCGTCAGTTCTACTTTGCTAACCAGTCCGGGTGAGATGACCGGCGTCACCAGGGATAAACCGCCATAAACATCAAGGAGCATCAGACATGCGCTCACGTAAAATTGGTCTTGGCCACTATCTGGCCTACGGTTCCGGAGATTTTCTTGGAGCAGGCACCACGGCGCTGACCGCCGCCTGGTTGCTCTATTTTTACACCACCTTTTGTGGGTTAACCCCGATTCAGGCCACGCTGATCTTTGCCGCTGCCCGCGTGCTGGATGCGATAGTCAGTCCGCTGATGGGCTTTCTGACCGATAACTTCGGTTCGACCTGGCTGGGCAAACGCTTTGGCCGCCGCAAATTCTTTATCCTGCTCGGCATACCCTCTGTATTCAGTTATAGCCTGATGTGGCTCAGCGACATGAGTTTCTGGTGGTATCTCTGCACGTATCTGCTGTTTGATATCGTCTACACCATGATCCTGGTGCCGTATGAAACGCTGGTGCCGGAAATGACCGACGATTTCAAACAGAAAACCCGCTTCTCCGGTGCCCGCATCGGCCTGGCTCAGCTGTCGGCCATTCTGGCTGCCTTTTTACCCGGTATTTTGCTGGGTATGCTGGGCAAAGATAATCCTCTCTCCTTCTTCTACGCCAGCCTGGTGTTCTCGGTAATCTGCGCGCTGGTGCTGACGCTGGTGTGGTGCTTTACCTGGGAGCGTCACCCCGACGACTTTTCCGCCGAGTCACGCCGTGCAGAACAGGAAAAGCAGCAGCTGACGCTGATGCAGAATCTCAAGCGGCTCTATGTCGAGCTGGCTTCAACCTTACGCATCCGCATCTTCCGCCAGCACCTTGGCATGTACCTCGGCGGCTATATCGCCCAGGATGTGTTTAACGCCGTCTTTACCTGGTATGTGGTATTTGTGCTGATGCAGAGCGCTCAGGTCGCCTCCAGCCTGATGGGCACCATGGCGGTGCTGCAGTTTATTGCCGTGATGGCGATGATTCCGCTCTGCATCCGCATGGGACCCGCGCCCGCCTACCGTCTGGTGGCTGTGCTGTTTGGCCTGGCGGCGCTCTCCTACGCTGGATTGTGGTATGCCGGAATGAACGACAACATGTCGCTGCTGTTGGTGATCTCTGCCCTGGCAGGCCTGGGACGTGGCGGCATCAACTATGTGCCGTGGAACACCTATACCTATATCGCCGATGTGGATGAGGTGATCACCGGACAGCGCCGTGAAGGAATTTTTGCCGGCATCATGACCCTGACGCGTAAAGCGTCGCAGGCTGGCGCAGTCATGCTGGTCGGTATCGTGCTGCAGCTCTCCGGCTTTGTCTCTGGACAGGCGACCCAGGTACCCGGCGTCAGCCACACTATCCTGGCGATTCTCAGCATAGGCACTGTGGCCGTGCTGGCCTGCGGCTTTATCGTGTCACTGCGCTTTAAGCTTAATCTGCAGACCCACACTGTGCTGCGCCAGGAGACGCTGAAGATGCGCGACGCAGGCCGCATCGTGCCGGAAAGCATCACGCCGGAAGCACGCGGAATTGTAGAAACGCTGGCTGGCATGCCTTACGAAAACCTCTGGGGCAACAACAACATTGGCTTCCTTAATCGTAATAAGCCAGCGCCGGAAAAATTGTCCGCACATCCCACTTTAAACCCTTCTTTAAACCCGACCTTAAAACGACAGGAATAAACCATGACTGTATTTCCCGTTAAACACAGCAAATTATTGTGCCAGCCCGAGCATCTGTTGCCACGCAGCGAACTGGTACAGCTGATTCAAAAGCTGACACAGAATCTGGTTAACATCACCGATGAGACAGGCGAGTTTTTATTACGACTGGACGATGGCCGGGTGATTGATACCAAAGGCTGGGCGGGTTGGGAATGGACACACGGCATCGGTCTGTATGGCATGCTGCACTACTATCAGCAGACCGGTGACCAGCAGACGCTGGCCATTATTGATGAGTGGTTTACGCAGCGTCTGGCGGAAGGCACGCCGACCAAAAATGTGAATACCGTTTGTCCTTTTCTGACGCTGGCCTACCGTTACGAAGAGACCGGGAACCCGGCCTGGGTGCCGGTGCTGGAGCGCTGGGCAGAATGGGTCATGTATGAGATGCCACGTACCGAACAGGGCGGCCTGCAGCACATTGTCTATAACAACGAAAACCCGCAGCAGCTCTGGGACGATACGCTGATGATGAGCGTAATGGCGCTGGCGAAAATTGGCCAGTTGCTGAAGCGCGATGAGTGGATTGAAGAAGCGAGTTATCAGTTCCTGCTGCACACCCAGTATCTGATGGATCGCAAAACCGGCTTATGGTTCCACGGCTGGAACTTTGACGGTCGCCATAACTTTGCTGATGCACGCTGGGCGCGCGGTAACAGCTGGGTGACGATTGTTATTCCCGACTTCCTGGAGATGATGAACTGGCCTGAGCATCACGCTACCCGCCGTTTTCTGCAGCAGGTGCTGGAGACCCAGGTTAAAGCGCTCAGGGAGTGTCAGCACAGCAGCGGATTGTGGCACACCCTGCTTGATGATCCGCACAGCTACCCGGAAGCCTCCGCCACCGCCGGGTTTGCCTATGGCATTCTGAAAGGGGTTCGTAAGCGTTATCTGCCCGCGGAGTATCGCGAGGTGGCAGAAAAAGCGTTGCGCGGCGTGATTGCCAATATTGATGACGATGGCGAGTTAAAACAGGTCTCCTTTGGTACCGCAATGGGCAAGGATCTGGATTACTACCGCACGGTTCCTCTGACCTCTATGCCCTACGGCCAGGCGATGGCCCTGCTCTGCCTGACAGAGTATCTGCGCGTTTACCTCTGAATCCCGGCCAAAAAAAAGCCCCGCTAAGCGGGGCTTTTTCATCTCTGTAAATCATTACATGCTGCGGATGTAATCATCCATATCGGTTTTCAGGTTATCGGATTTAGTCCCGAAAATCGCCTGCACACCGGAACCGGCAACCACCACGCCACGGGCGCCGAGGTTTTTCAGTTCAGTCTGATCCACTTTCGCCACATCGGCGACGCTGACACGTAAACGGGTGATACAGGCATCCAGGTTGGTGATGTTCTCTTTACCACCAAACGCCGCCACCAGTTTGCCCGCCATCTCTGTACCGGTCGCGGTAGATTGCTCGCTGCTGCTGCTCTCTTCACGGCCAGGTGTTTTCAGATCCAGCTTCGCGATCAGTACACGGAATATGGTGTAGTAAACCAGACCATAGATGATACCAACAATCGGGAACAGCCAGATTTTACTGCTGTTGCCGCTCAGGACGATAAAGTCGATCAGACCGTGAGAGAAGCTGGTGCCATCACGCATCCCAAGCAGGATACAGATTGGGAATGCCAGACCCGCCAGCAGCGCATGGATCACATACAGGATTGGTGCCACGAACATGAATGAGAATTCAATCGGTTCGGTGATACCGGTCAGGAATGCGGTCAGCGCGGCGGAGATCATGATACCGCCCACTTTGGCGCGATTTTCAGGCTTCGCTGAATGCCAGATAGCAATCGCTGCCGCTGGCAGACCGTACATTTTGAACAGGAAGCCGCCAGAGAGTTTACCTGCGGTCGGGTCACCCGCCATATAGCGCGGGATATCACCGTGGAACACCTGACCTGCCGCATTGGTGTATTCACCGATCTGCATCTGGAAAGGAACGTTCCAGATGTGATGCAGACCAAATGGCACCAACGCACGTTCAATTACGCCATAAATACCAAAGGCGACAACCGGGTTTTGATAGGCTGCCCACTGCGAGAATTCCTGAATCGCGGAACCGATCGGTGGCCAGATAAAGGAGAGCAGTACGCCAAGAATGATAGCTGCCAGACCGGAAATAATCGGCACAAAACGCTTACCGGCAAAGAAGCCCAGATATTCTGGCAGCTTGATGCGGTAGAAGCGATTAAACATGTAAGCGGCGATGGAACCGGCGATAATACCGCCCAGTACCCCGGTGTCGGCGAGGTGTTTAGTCTCGATCTCCGCCGCAGGCAGATGCAGCACCAGCGGGGCAACCACCGCCATGGTTTTCACCATGATGCCATAGGCAACAACCGCTGCCAGCGCCGAAACGCCGTCATTATTGGTAAAGCCCAGCGCCACACCAATAGCGAAAATCAGCGGCATGTTGGCGAACACCGATCCACCCGCTTCTGCCATCACATGCGAAACCACTGCAGGTAACCAGCTGAAATTGGCTGAACCGACCCCTAACAAAATACCGGCAATCGGCAGAACCGATACCGGCAGCATCAGCGATTTACCGACCTTTTGAAGGTTGGCAAAAGCATTTTTGAACATAGCGTGAAGCTCCTGAGTAAGAGTGCATATTTGCGCAGTGCGCGTGGCAAAGAGGGAGGATTCTTTGCCGGGCTGGCGGTGACCGCCTTTTGATTTATTACGAAGGGTAAAATAATTCCCGATTTGTTACTTTGACGGGTATCACGTTTCGACAATCACAAGGGCGCACTTTACGAAATTTCTTACTGATCCGCACCAGTAATCGGCGATAAAAAGCTGACCCTGTCTGAAAAAACAGGGTCATATACGCAGGTTACAGATTAATTACAGAGGCTGAAATAATAGCTGATCAGGCGCCCAGCTGGCTCATCGGGATATGAAACAGCGTGGAGAAGTTTTGGGTGGTGGTGGCTGCCAGCGTTTCTAAATCCACCCCTTTCAGGACAGCCAGATATTCGGCAACATCGCGCGTATAAGCGGGCTGATTCTCTTTACCACGGAAAGGCACCGGGGCCAGATAAGGCGAATCCGTTTCCACCAGCATCCGATCCAGCGGCACATAGCGTGCGGCTTCACGTAACTGCTCGGCATTGCGGAATGTGACGATGCCGGAAAAAGAGATGTAGAAGCCCATATCCAGCAGTTTTGCTGCGGTGGGCTGATCCTCAGTGAAGCAGTGCAGCACGCCGCCGCAACGTTCAACCTGCTCTTCACGCAGAATCGCCAGCGTATCTTCGCGGGCATCACGGGTGTGAACAATGATCGGTTTGTTCAGCGCAATACCGGTACGGATATGTTCCCGGAACGAGCGCTGCTGCTGATCTTTCGTTTCTGGCTGATAGTGATAATCCAGCCCGGTTTCCCCCAGAGCCACCACCTGAGGATCGGCAGAGAGCCGACGAAACTCCTCAACATCATAGGCCTCTTCCTGATTCAGCGGATGCACACCGCAGGAGAGCGCTATATTTTTCCGTTCGCCGACCAGACTTTTAAGGGTATGAAAACCCGGCAGCGTGGTGGCGATTGCCAGCATAAAT
Source organism: Pantoea sp. Fr-CA_6 (assembly GCF_024520895.1). NCBI lineage: Bacteria > Pseudomonadati > Pseudomonadota > Gammaproteobacteria > Enterobacterales > Erwiniaceae > Pantoea > Pantoea sp. Fr-CA_6. The sequence goes on from NZ_JALNPO010000020.1 coordinate 28,172, forward strand.
TTCACATCACGCGCCGCCGCTTTGGCGATCACATCATCCAGGTCACGATGGTTCTTTTCATAGTCCAGGCCATCAAGATGGCAATGGGAATCCACAATAAACATAATTACTCTCAGATAGGTTTAGCCGACAAGCGCGGGCTTCTGTTTGTCCGCCCAGCTCAGAAGCTGATCGGTCAGCAATAATTCGCGATTCACCGATGCCACATGCAGTAGCTGCTCGCGACAGCGCATCCACTCCTGGAGGCTGCTGTTGAGCGCGCTGGCTGAAAAGTATCCGGCCAGCAACTGCACCACATCCTGACGATCGATATTACTCAGCCACTGACCTGCATGTTGCTGCCACTTCATTGCATCCAGCAGCAAAGAGAGCAGCCAGCCGATACGCGCTGCCGCGTCGTCGGCGTTCAGCGCAGGCAGCAGTTGCAGGATGTCCTGCTGCAACGCAGCGGACAGCGCATCGCAGAGCTTCTGCCGGGCCTGCCACGGTCCGTTTTCCAGCAGGTTCAGCGCCGCACCGGGTGCACCTGCGCTCAGACGCAGAGCCGCCAGCAGCATCTGTTCGTCGTGCGCAGCGTGCTTCTTCAGCCAGAGCAGGCTTTGTCCTTCGTCCGGCGGCGTCAGATGCAGCGCCATGCAGCGGCTGCGCAGCGTGGCCAGAAGGCGCGAGGGATCGCGGCTGCTGAGGAAGAACCAGCTGTTGGCTGGCGGCTCTTCCAGCGTTTTCAGCAAGGCGTTGGCCGCCGCTTCCGAAAGCTGCGCGGCATCCGGCAGCCAGACCACTTTCGCGCCGCCCTGCTGACCAAAGTGGTACATTTTTTCCGTTACCTGCCGCACCGCGTCGATGCCCAGGGTACTTTTGCCCTTCTCCGCCTCAAGCCGATACCAGTCAGGATGGGTATTGGCCTGCATCAGTTGGCAACCGTGACACTGCCCGCAACTTTTCAGGCCATCCCGCTGCTGGCACATCAGCCAGCGGCTCATCCCCCAGACCAGCGCCTCATCGCCCATACCTGCCATCGCCTGGATCAACAACGCATGGTGAGCGCGATTCTCCTGATGCTGGCCAATTACCTGGCGATAAGGCTGATTCAGCCACGGGTACCAGTTCATCACGCCTGCTCCGCCAGCCAGCCATCCAGCGCCGACTGAAGTGACGCTGTCACATCACCCAGTGATTGTGTCGCATCGATGGTGATGATGGTGGGGTCCTCCGCTGCCAGCGCCAGATAGCGGGCGCGGGTGCGTTCAAAGAAGCGCAATGACTCCTGCTCAATGCGATCCAGCTCACCGCGCGCACGGGCGCGCTGCAGACCGATGTCGGGTGTCACATCAAGATAGAGCGTGAGATCGGGGCGGAAATCGCCTAACACGGTATCGCGCAGCGTCTGCATCAGACCGGCGTCAAGTCCACGTCCGCCCCCCTGATAAGCCTGAGAAGAGAGATCATGACGGTCGCCGATCACCCAGGCACCGCGCGCCATCGCCGGTTTAATGACTGTCTCCACCAGCTGAACCCGCGCCGCATAGAGCATCAGCAGTTCCGCTTTATCTGTAACCTGCTCGCCCTCAATACCCTGCTTAACCAGCACCCGCAGCTGTTCCGCCAGCGGCGTACCGCCTGGCTCACGGGTAAAGACCAGATCGTGAATGCCACGGGCACGCAGCGTAGCGACGATGGCGTCACGCGCGGTGGTTTTACCGGCGCCTTCCAGGCCTTCAATGACGATAAACTTACTGTTCATTTTTTTCCTTTAGCGTCTGCCGGTAAACCTGCACCGCCTTGTTATGGCTGGCAAGATTAGTCGTAAAGGTATGGCCGCCCTTGCCGTCCGCAACAAAGTAGAGATAGTTGGTTTTCTCGGGATGAGCCGCTGCCTGCAGAGAGGCTTTACCCGGCATGGCGATCGGACCCGGCGGCAGACCGTTAATGATATAGGTATTGTAAGCGCTGGCCGTCTCAAGATCTTTGCGGGTCAGCGTCCCGTTATAGCTGTCGCCCATGCCATAGATGACGGTGGGATCGGTCTGTAACCGCATACCGGTGCGCAGGCGATTGATAAACACCGAGGCTACGCGCGCGCGCTCTTCGCTGACGCCGGTCTCTTTCTCAATGATTGAGGCCATGGTCACCAGCTCCTGTGGGGTTTTATAGGGCAGATTATCCGCCCGTCCCTGCCACACCTCAGCAATGGTTTTTTTCATCCGCTCATGAGCGCGCTGCAGCAGCGCCATATCGGTGGTATTAGCCGTGTAGAGCCAGGTATCCGGGAAGAAGTTGCCCTCCAGCTGCTCAGGCTCCACTTTTAGTGCGCTGGCAAGGGTGGCGAACTGATCATCTTTCAGGGTATGCCGGATATAAGGCGCTTTGCGCAGCTCACTCAGCCACTCTTTCAGCCGCTGGCCTTCCACGAACCGCACCGGGAACTGCGCCTCTTTACCGCTGGCCAGCAGCTGTAACAGCGAGCGCACCGTCATGGTCGGCTCAAGGCGATAGGTACCCGCCTTGAAGGTCGCCAGTTCAGGTTCCAGACGCAGCAGCGCGCCAAACCAGATACTGTGCGGAATAATCTTCTGCTCTTCCAGCTGCGCTTCAAGTGCGACCCGGCCCGTGCCGGCAGGCAGCGTGTAGATCGTTTCCTGCTGCAGGGTTAACGGGGTAGCCGCAAACCGCTTAACCTGCCAGTAACTCAGCACAGCCGCGAGACCCACGATCGCCAGCAGGCTGACGACGATTTTTTTGCTTCGAATCATGATGCATCCATTATCTTTTCACAGCTTGCGCGCAACTGATTAAACAGCGAGCGCTCAGTAAACTCTACCGCTTCTATCTGTCGGACCGGCAGGACCGGCATCAGCGCGTTACATATCACCACTTCATTGGCGGCCAGCAGCTGCGCCGGTTCGCTTTTTATTACCTGGCAAGCCTGGCCTTCGGCCGCAAGTTGCGCCATCAGACTCCGCCGCATAATGCCATCCACACCCGACGCTGACAGATCAGGCGTGAAAATTTGCGAGCCCTGACGCCAGAATAAATTGGCCGCACAGCATTCCACCACCCAACCTTCAGTGTCAAGCACCAGTGCCTCGTCGGCGTCTGTCTGGTCAAGATGAGCTCTGATCATCACCTGCTCCAGACGATTAAGGTGCTTGATACCGGCAAACTGTGGGTTTCGTGCCAGACGGATCGGGCTGAGCCGGAGTGACACGCCACGCTGCTGTAAATCGGCGTAGTGTTGCGGCCAGGGCGCCAGCGAGACAATTCGCGTGGGTTCACCACAGCCGCGCCGGCTGTAGCCCCGTCCGCCGCTGCCCGTGCTGATAATCACTTTTAGCACCGCCTGGGTTTGTTGCTGCGCGGCCTGTCGCATTTCAGTCTCAAGCTGAAGCCAGTCGACGCCATCAATCCATAACCGCTCACAACCCTCTCTGAGGCGCTGAATGTGGCTCTCCAGCAGCACGATTTTACCCTGACGCACCGCGGCGGTAGTATAACAGCCATCCCCAAACTGCAGGCCGCGGTCGCTGGCGGCCAGCATCGATTGTTTTAACCCGTTAATCCACATGGTTCTCTCCTGAGCGTGACTCGTGATTTCAGCGCATTCTGCAGGATAAAAAAAGGCCCGCATCGCGGGCCTTTTTAGCAATCAACAACGATTACACTTTACGGAAGATCAACGAACCGTTGGTTCCGCCGAAACCGAAGGAGTTACACAGGGTGTACTCCAGACCGGGAACCTGACGCGCGGTGTGGGGCACGAAGTCGAGATCGCAGCCCTCATCCGGATTGTCGAGGTTAATGGTCGGTGGAATGGCCTGGTCGCGCAGCGCCAGAATCGAGTAGATCGATTCAACCGCGCCTGCCGCACCCAGTAAGTGCCCGGTCATTGATTTGGTCGAGCTCACCATCACGCTGCTGGCTGCTGCCCCAAAGACCGATTTCACCGCCCGCGCTTCCGCTTTATCACCCGCTGGCGTGGAGGTGCCGTGCGCGTTGACATAGCCGATCTGCTCTGGCGTAAGCTGAGCATCGCGCAATGCGTTGATCATTGCCGCCGCGGCGCCTGATCCATCTTCTGGTGGTGAAGTCATGTGGTAGGCATCGCTGCTCATACCAAAACCTACGATTTCCGCGTAGATTTTCGCACCACGTTTCTTCGCATGCTCATACTCTTCGAGTACCACAATGCCAGCGCCGTCACCCAGCACAAAACCGTCACGATCTTTATCCCACGGGCGGCTGGCCGCTTGCGGGTTTTCGTTACGGGTTGAGAGAGCACGTGCTGCACCAAAGCCACCGACGCCTAATGGCGTACTGGCTTTCTCTGTGCCACCCGCCAGCATCACATCAGCATCGTTATAGGCGATGATACGTGCGGCATGACCGATGTTATGCACACCAGAGGTACAGGCTGTCGCGATAGAGATACTTGGACCTTTCAGGCCATACATGATGCTGAGATGACCCGCCACCATGTTAACGATGGTTGAAGGCACAAAAAATGGGCTGATTTTGCGCGGGCCGCCGTTGACCAGTGAAGTATGATTCTCTTCAATCAGACCTAAACCACCGATGCCGGAGCCAATTGCTGCGCCCATACGGCTTGCATTTTCGTCGGTAACTACCAGACCACTGTCCTGCATGGCCTGCATACCGGCCACAATGCCGTACTGGATGAAGGCATCCATCTTGCGCTGATCTTTGCGCGAGATGTAGTCATCACAATTAAAATCTCTTACCAGACCTGCAAAACGTGTTGCATAAGCACTGGTATCAAAATGGTCGATCAGGGTAATGCCGCTCTGACCGGCAAGGAGAGCACTCCAGGTAGACTCTACGGTATTGCCGACAGGAGACAACATGCCAAGACCAGTCACAACTACACGACGCTTAGACACGTTCGTCCTCCAGGGAGGGGAAATAGGGAACTATGTGGGACAAACAAAAAAATCAGGCGGTCGAGCGACCGCCTGAAGATATTCATTAGCCTTTATGGCTATTGATATAGTCGATCGCTGCCTGAACGGTAGTGATTTTCTCAGCTTCTTCGTCTGGAATCTCAGTATCAAACTCTTCTTCCAGAGCCATCACCAGCTCAACGGTATCAAGAGAATCGGCACCCAGGTCTTCTACGAAAGATGCAGAGTTGGTGACTTCTTCCTCTTTCACACCCAGCTGCTCACTGATGATTTTCTTAACGCGTTGTTCGATATCGCTCATACTATTTAATTTCCTATCAAAACTCGCTTTCGCGATGGTTTTCGTAGTGTATAAAATGGTGAAAAAGATGCAACAAAATCCCGGCTGGTCGAACCACGATTTTGCGTTATTTTGCGGTTCTAACCGCAAATAAAGCAAATCATTTCGTGATTTATCAGACCATGTACATTCCGCCATTGACGTGCAGCGTTTCACCTGTGATGTAGGCTGCTTCGTCAGAGGCTAAAAATGCCACAGCATTGGCGATTTCCTGAGCATCGCCTAAGCGACCCGCAGGAACTTCCGCCAAAATACCGGAACGTTGATCTTCGTTCAGTGCCCGCGTCATGTCAGTCTCAATAAAGCCTGGAGCCACGACGTTGACGGTAATGCCACGTGACGCGATTTCGCGCGCCAGTGATTTGCTAAAGCCAATCAAACCCGCTTTTGCTGCCGCATAGTTTGCCTGGCCCGCATTACCCATAGTTCCAACAACGGAACCAATGGTGATGATACGGCCCACGCGCTTTTTCATCATGGCACGCAGGACCGCCTTGGAAAGGCGGAATACCGATGTGAGGTTGGTATCCAGGATATCCTCCCACTCATCGTCCTTCATGCGCATGAGAAGATTATCACGCGTAATGCCTGCATTATTGACTAAAATATCCACTTCGCCAAATTCAGCACGAATATTCTCTAAAACAGTGCTGATTGAGTCAGCGTCAGTCACATTCAGTAACAGGCCTTTGCCCTTGTCGCCAAGGTAAGCACTGATGGCGTCGGCGCCACTCTGGCTGGTTGCAGTTCCTACCACTTTAGCACCGCGTGCCGCCAGTGTTTCTGCAATCGCACGACCAATGCCGCGACTCGCGCCGGTAACCAGCGCAACTTTACCTTCAAAGCTCATGATTTTCCTCTTATTCCTTACCGAGTGCAGCCGTCAGGGATGCAGTATCGTTAACGGCAGCCGCTGTCAGGCTATCGACAATACGTTTCGTCAGTCCGGTCAGGACTTTACCTGGCCCCATCTCCAGGAGCTGCGTCACGCCCTGTGCTGCCATCGCTTCCACGCTCTCGGTCCAGCGAACCGGGCTGTAGAGCTGACGGACCAGCGCATGGCGGATGGCCGCAGCGTCGGTTTCAGCTTTCACATCGACGTTGTTGATCACCGGTACCGCAGGCGCGTTAAAGGTGATGCTCTCCAGCGCCACCGCCAGTTTATCGGCCGCAGGCTTCATCAGTGCGCAGTGAGAAGGAACGCTGACCGGCAGTGGCAAGGCACGCTTAGCGCCCGCTGCTTTACAGGCGGCACCCGCACGTTCAACGGCTTCTTTGTTACCCGCAATAACCACCTGGCCCGGCGAGTTAAAGTTAACCGGTGAGACAACCTGACCCTGCGCGCTCTCTTCACAGGCTTTGCGGATAGCCGCGTCATCCAGGCCAATAATCGCCTGCATCGCGCCAGTGCCTTCAGGCACCGCTTCCTGCATCAGTTTGCCGCGCAGTTCAACCAGCTTCACTGCATCCGCAAAATTAAGCACACCCGCGCAAACCAGCGCTGAATATTCACCCAGGCTGTGACCGGCCATCAGGGCTGGCTGTTCACCGCCCTGCTGCTGCCAGACACGGTAGATTGCCACGGAGGCGGCTAACAGTGCAGGCTGAGTCTGCCAGGTTTTGTTCAGCTCTTCAGCCGGACCCTGACTTACTAATTGCCACAGATCATATCCCAGCGCGTCAGAGGCTTCACGGAAGGTCTCTTCTACCAGCGGATACGTTGCCGCTAATTCAGTCAGCATGCCCACGGTCTGTGAACCCTGACCGGGGAAAACAAATGCAAATTGCGTCATTTTTCGTTCCTGTCAATCAAAAGCGAACCAGCGCAGAACCCCAGGTGAATCCACCACCAAAGGCTTCCAGCAGAATAAGGTGTCCGGGTTTGATGCGGCCATCACGGACCGCTTCATCCAGTGCGCTTGGCACCGATGCGGCAGAGGTATTGCCATGACGATCCAGTGTGACGACCACTTTATCCATGGTCATGCCGAGTTTTTTCGCGGTGGCGCTGATAATGCGCAGGTTCGCCTGATGCGGCACCAGCCAGTCCAGCATTTCACGATCGAGATTATTGGCCTGCAGCGTTTCATCAACGATGTGAGCCAGCTCGGTGACGGCAACCTTGAAGACTTCGTTGCCTGACATGGTGACATAAGCGGGCTGATCCTGATGCGCACGATCCTGATAAGGCAGCGTCAGCAGCTGTGAATAGCGACCATCAGCATGAAGATGGGTAGAGATGATCCCCTGCTCTTCGCTCTGACCCAGCACGACCGCGCCTGCACCATCGCCAAACAGGATGATCGTGCCGCGATCTTCCGGATCAAGTGCGCGTGCCAGGACATCAGCACCAATCACCAGCGCATGTTTCACTGCGCCATTTTTGATGTATTGATCGGCCACGCTCAGTGCATAGGTGAAACCTGCACAGGCGGCAGCGAGGTCAAACGCCGCGCAGTCTTTGATTTCCAGCATTTGCTGGATCATGCAGGCAGAACTGGGGAAGGCATGGCTGGAAGAGGTTGTGGCGACAATAATCAGCCCAACATCGTTCGCTTCAATGCCTGCCATTTCAAGGGCGCGTTGCGCCGCGCTGAATCCCATGGTGGCGACGGTTTCGTCAGGCGCAGCAATACGACGCTCGCGGATGCCGGTACGGGTAACAATCCACTCGTCCGACGTCTCCACCATTTTTTCCAGATCGGCATTGGTGCGGATCTGGCTTGGCAGATAACTGCCCGTACCGATAATTTTGGTATACATCTAGGCTTTGTCACTCCTGGCTAATACAGCATCAAGGCGCGCAGCAATTCGCTCGGGAATTTGCTGCCTCACCGCCTGCTCTGCCTGTTCTATCGCCACAGCGAAGGCGTGTTGATTTGCCGCACCGTGACTCTTGATCACTGTTCCGCGCAATCCTAACAGACAAGCGCCATTGTACTGGTCAGGGTGGAGATGCCCGAAGCGCTTCGTCAGACGTTTCCGAATCCAGCGCCCCAGCAACTGAAGCCACCATGACCGTTTTTTACCTTCCCCTGATGACTTCAGCAGAGAAAGAAACATTCTTACCACGCCTTCCATAGTCTTCAGCGTGACGTTTCCGACAAAACCGTCACAGACCATCACATCCGTTTTACCGGTGAGCAGTTCGTTACCTTCAAGGTAACCAATATAGTTGATTTGCGGTGATTCTCGCAGCACTGCCGCGGCGTCGCGGATCGTTTCCAGCCCTTTGGTCTCTTCATGACCAATATTGAGCAACGCGACACGGGGCCGTGCAATACCAAGCACATGCTCAGCCATTACCGACCCCATTACAGCAAACTGCACCAGCATCGCACTGTCTGAGCCCACATTTGCGCCCAGATCCAGCACCACGGTTTTACCCTGTTGCTGGTGCGGTAAAACGGACATCAGCGCCGGACGTTTAATGCCATCCAGCGGTTTTAATAAGAGTGTCGACAGCCCCATCAGCGCACCGGTATTCCCGGCGCTGATGCAGGCCTGCGCACGTCCCTCTTTAACCATCTCCAGTGCCACACGCATTGAGCTGCCGCGACTGTTGCGGATGGCCTGAGCGGGCCGCGCATCACTTGCAATAACCGATTCGGCAGGGATGACCTGCAAACGCCCCATCAGGGAGGAATCCGCTTTGGCAAGCAATGGCATGAGAGTGTCGGGGTGTCCGACCAGAAGAAGGAATAGTTCCGAATGAGAGGCCAGTGCCTGCAATGCTGCAGGCACTGTCACGCAGGGACCGAAGTCCCCGCCCATGGCATCAATCGCCAGGGTCAAACGTGTCAAGGTATCGCCTTGCTAAGCAAGAAACTTACTTAACGATAACCTTGCGACCGCGGTAGTAACCGTCCGCAGTGATGTGGTGACGCAGATGAGTTTCGCCAGAAACTTTATCTACTGACAGAGCAGCAGTGGTCAGCGCATCGTGCGAACGACGCATACCACGCTTAGAACGGGTGGGTTTATTCTGTTGTACGGCCATGGACCTTACTCCTATTACTTACGCTTTAAACTGGCTAATACGGCAAATGGATTTGGTTTCTCCACCTCTGCAGGCAGTTTACCAAAGACCATGTCCGCCTCGGACACTTCACAGTGTTCAGAATCGTGCACCGGAACGACCGGCAGCGCGAGAATAATTTCATCCTCGACAACCGCCAGCAGATCGATCTCACCAAACTCGTTGACATCGACCGGCTCGTACGCTTCCGGCAATGCCTCGGCCTGCTCTTCAGAAGAGACAGGGCTGAAGCAGTAACTCACTTTTACGTGATGAGGAAAGGTCTGGTTGCAGCGCTGGCAACGCAACGTCACTTGTACTTCAGCAGTACCCGTCAGTACTGCCAGACGTTGGTTATCAACCGCAAACGACATGGCACAATCCACATCACTGTCCACACTAACGACCGACTCGGCCACACGCTCCACCTGTACAGATGTGTAGACACCCTGATAATCAAGGCGCTTCTGAGCAGTGCGGACAGGGTCCAGCGTTAGGGGTAATTTTACCTTTTGCATAGGGCGCGCATATTAACTTTGTAATGTCATAGAGTCAAAGAAAAAGGCCGTTAAACAGCATCTTTCAACCACTATTCGCATCCAGTGCGGCGCACAGTTTAAAATGACTGTCACCAATTCGCTATCACTATTGAAAAAAAATGACGCCATCGATTCTTTTAGCTTCAACCTCGCCCTTTCGGCAGGCATTACTGCATAAACTGGGCCTGCCTTTTATTACCGCCGCGCCTGAGGTTGATGAGTCACCTCAGCCCGATGAAACCGCTGAAGTGCTGGTGACCCGTCTTGCCGTGGCTAAAGCGCAGGCGCTGGCAAAAACGTATCCCAGCCACTGGATAATCGGCTCCGACCAGGTTTGCGTGCTGGATGGCGCAATCGCCGGTAAGCCTCACACGGCTGAGAATGCGCGGGCGCAACTGCGTGCCGCCAGCGGAAAAGCCATTACCTTTTATACCGGTCTGGCGCTATTTCATCCGGCCAGTGGCACGCTGCTGCACTGCTGTGAGCCCTTTGTGGTTCATTTCCGCACGTTAACTGACGCTGAAATCAGCGGCTATGTGGAAAAGGAACAGCCGCTTCAGTGTGCGGGCAGTTTTAAAAGTGAAGGTCTGGGGATTTGTCTGTTTGATCGGCTGGAGGGACGCGATCCCAATACGCTGGTCGGGCTGCCGTTGATCGCGCTCAATGAGATGTTGCAGCAGGCCGGCATCAATCCTTTAACGAACTGATGCCGGAGAGATTACGCTTTCCGCTGACGCAGCTTAAGCAGGCATTGCTTCAGGCCATCATCCAGTGGCGCTTCGACCCGCATCACTTCGCCAGTGCCGGGATGCGTAAAGGTCAGCGCCGCAGCATGCAGGAAAAGGCGTTTTAAACCGGTTGCCGCCAGCTGACTGTCAAACTCACGTTCTCCGTAGCGATCGTCGAAGGCAATGGGATGCCCGGCATGCAGCGTATGGACGCGAATCTGATGGGTACGACCGGTGACCGGGCTCGCTTTCACCAGCGTGGCAAACTCAAACCGCTCTTCTACTTTAAAGCGGGTTTCTGAGGCTTTGCCTTCGCTGCTGACGCGCACCACGCGCTCACCGCTTTGCAGGATGTTTTTCAGCAGCGGCGCCTGAACCACCTTCAGGTGTGACGGCCAGTTGCCGCGCACCAGGGCCAGATAATCTTTCTGCATCCCCTTTTCACGCAGTTGCTCATGAAGAGAACGCAGCGCCGAACGCTTTTTAGCGACCAGCAGAATGCCGGAGGTGTCACGATCCAGGCGATGCACCAGCTCCAGAAAGCGCGCTTCCGGTCGCAGGGCACGTAACCCTTCAATCACCCCGAAGCTGAGTCCGCTACCGCCATGCACGGCTGTGCCGGAAGGCTTGTTCATCACCAGCAGCGACTCATCCTCAAACAGGATGGCATCGGCCAGTGACGCCACTTTCGCCAGTTTGGGGGAAACGGCATCTTCATCGCGTTCCGCTACCCGAACCGGCGGAATGCGCACCTCATCGCCCTCCTCCAGCTTATATTCTGGCTTGACGCGCTTTTTATTCACCCGCACCTCGCCTTTGCGAACGATGCGATAAATCATGCTTTTGGGCACACCCTTGAGCTGGGTGCGCAAAAAGTTATCAATGCGTTGTCCGGCATTTTCAGCCGTGATGGCGACAAAATGTACGCCGGGATTCTCTGTTTTCATGGCGGCGATTCTAAATAGTGTCCCCTGATAGCGCCACCCCTTTTTCTGTGCTTAACTCTGGAGTTGATGTGACGGCAGGTCGCCTCTCTGCTGGCTTTTTCAGCAAAGCGCTGTTTTGTCCGACACATTAGCGATTTAAATGTAAAGAAACTTCACAAGCTGGCTAAAGTCGCCTTGCTATATGAAGGTTAGCAATGGAATAATGCTTGAGTTTCTTACCTGAACCATTTCAGGGCAGAAAAAGAGCGAAATTGTCATTTTGCCGGATTGAGCAGACACGCAGCAATGGCGTAAGACGTAATGCGAAATCAGGCACTTAGCGGGCTGCGGGTTGCGGCCTGGACAACAGTATGGGATGCACGGGTTTTCTTTATTCTCTCAGGCATTTCCACTATCTGGTGCTGTTTTCCCTTATGAAAAACAGGCCACCGACGTTATTTGCGCCCCTCGCGCGGTCGACAGCCGTGAGGTTGACGACATTGCACTAAGTCACGGGGCCATCGGTTGATACTCGTCCAGGGTAACTATGCCCGCAGCTGTAATCACTCATGAAAGAATAACGAGTAAGTCACGATGAAAAGAATGTTAATAAACGCAACTCAGCAGGAGGAGTTGCGCGTTGCCCTGGTTGACGGTCAGCGTCTGTACGATCTGGATATTGAAAGTCCTGGACACGAGCAGAAAAAAGCCAACATTTACAAAGGTAAAATCACTCGCATTGAACCCAGCCTTGAAGCTGCGTTTGTCGATTACGGCGCAGAGCGTCACGGTTTCCTCCCGTTAAAAGAAATCTCCCGCGAATACTTCCCCTCCAGCTACAACGCGCATGGTCGTCCGAATATTAAAGACGTGCTGCGTGAAGGTCAGGAAGTCATTGTTCAGATCGATAAAGAAGAACGCGGCAATAAAGGCGCTGCGCTGACCACCTTTATCTCTCTGGCGGGCAGCTATCTGGTACTGATGCCGAATAACCCACGTGCAGGCGGTATCTCTCGCCGTATCGAAGGTGACGATCGTACCGAGCTGAAAGAAGCCCTGTCGGCGCTGGAACTGCCGGAAGGCATGGGCCTGATTGTCCGTACTGCGGGCGTTGGTAAATCAGCCGAATCGCTGCAGTGGGATTTAAGCTTCCGTCTTAAACACTGGGAAGCGATCAAGAAAGCCGCTGAAAACCGCCCTGCTCCGTTCCTGATCCATCAGGAAAGTAACGTGATTGTGCGTGCCTTCCGCGACTATCTGCGTCAGGACATCGGTGAAATCCTTATCGATAACCCGAAAGTACTGGAACTGGCGCGTCAGCATATCGCTGCGCTGGGCCGTCCGGACTTCAGCAGCAAAATTAAGCTCTACACCGGTGAAATCCCGCTGTTCAGCCACTATCAGATCGAATCGCAAATCGAATCCGCTTTCCAGCGTGAAGTCCGCCTGCCTTCCGGTGGCTCGATTGTGATCGACAGTACCGAAGCGCTGACCGCTATCGATATCAACTCAGCACGTGCAACGCGCGGCGGTGATATCGAAGAGACGGCGTTCAACACCAACCTTGAAGCGGCCGATGAGATTGCTCGTCAGCTGCGTCTGCGTGACCTGGGCGGCCTGATCGTTATCGATTACATCGATATGACGCCGGTACGCCATCAGCGCGCGGTTGAGAATCGTCTGCGTGAAGCTGTTCGTCAGGACCGCGCCCGCATTCAGATCAGCCACATTTCACGTTTCGGCCTGCTGGAGATGTCCCGTCAGCGTCTGAGCCCGTCATTAGGTGAATCCAGCCATCACGTCTGCCCACGCTGTAGCGGCACCGGCACCATCCGTGATAACGAGTCACTGGCGCTGTCGATCCTGCGTCTGATTGAAGAAGAAGCGCTGAAAGACAACACCAAAGAAGTTCACGCCATTGTTCCGGTTCAGGTGGCCTCTTACCTGCTGAATGAAAAACGTGAAGCGGTTAACGCTATTGAAACACGCCAGGGTGGCGTGCGGGCTATCATCGTTCCTGATGACAAGATGCAGACCCCACACTACTCCGTGCTGCGCGTGCGCAAAGGCGAAGAGACGCAGACCCTGAGCTATCATCTGCCGAAGCTGCATGAAGCCGAAATGGCGATGCCGTCGGAAGAGGAACATGCTGAACGTCGTCGTCCTGAGCAGCCTGCTCTGGCCGCGTTTGTGATGCCTGATGCGCCTCCGGCACCGGTAGAAGTTGAGCCAGAAGCGCAGCGCGCTGAAGCCCAGCCAGCCGCAAAAGCAGCACCTGCTGTGGCTGCGCCTGCTACCGTCAGCACCGGCTTCTTTGGCCGTCTGCTTGGTGGCCTGAAAAAAATGTTCGCAGGCGAAGAAGCCCCTGCCGCCGCACCCGTGGCCACTGAGGTTGCAGAACCGCAGAAAGCGCCTGAAAGCGAGCAGGAAAACGGCAACGGCCGTGGCGAGCGCCGCAGCAACAATAACAACCGTCGTAACAATAATCGTCGTGAACGTACGCCGCGTAACGGAGATAACGCGCAGTCGCGTGAAGGCCGCGAACCACGCGAAAACCGTGAGCCTCGTGAAAACCGCGAACCTCGTGAAAGTCGTGAACCGCGCGAAAGTCGCGAGCCACGTGAAAATCGCGAGCCGCGCGAGGGTAACGATAATCGCCGTAACAAGCGTCAGTCCCAGGCTGGTGAAGTGCGTGAAGAGCGTCCGGCACTGAGCGAAGAAGCGCGCCAGCAGCGTGATGAGCAGCAGCAACAGCGCCGTGAACAGCGTGCTGAGCGTCAGCGTCGTCGTCAGGAAGAGAAACGCGCCGGTGAAGAAGCCGCCAAAGTGGCTGAGCAGCCGGTAGTGGTAGCCGACGTTCCGGACGTGACCGAGCCGCAGGATGATGAGCGCGTACAGGTTATGCCGCGTCGCAAGCCGCGTCAGCTGAACCAGAAGGTGCGTGTTGATGATAAACGTCCACCTATGCCAGCCGAAGCCAGCGACTTTGCCCAGCCGGCTGAAGTGCGTCAGCCTCAGCAGACAGACGTGGCTCAGCCGCAGCCTGAGTTCCAGGCACCGCAGGGTGAAGAGCAGGATGACAACGACAACCGTGATAACGCCAATATGCCGCGTCGTTCACGTCGTTCGCCTCGTCATCTGCGCGTCAGCGGACAGCGTCGTCGTCGTTACCGTGATGAGCGTTATCCGACTCAGTCAGCAATGCCGCTGGCCGCTGCAGCTGCATCACCAGAGATGGCATCCGGTAAAGTCTGGATCCGTTACCCGGTGAGCCAGGCCAGCGAAGAGCAGGTTCAGAATGTGACTCACGAGACGCCAGCGTACAACCGCGAAAAGACAGCAGACGCCGCCAGTGCACAGCCCGTTGCTGCCGCTGTTGAATCTGTTGCTCAGGAGGCGCCAGTGCAACAGGCCGAGCCGCAGGCAAAAACGCCAGTGCCGGTTGTGAATACTGACGATACCCGTGCTATCGACGCGCCGGTTGACGAGCAGCCTTCCGTTGTTCCGGCGGCAGATGAAGCAAAAGCGGAAGCGGTAGCAGCCGAAGCCGTGCCTGCTGAGCCTGTCACCGAAGCGCCGGTTGTGACACCTGCGGTTGAGACTGCACAGCCTGCAGCAGTTGCAGAAGAAGCACAGCCTTCAGAGGTTGCTGAGCAATCGGCTACCGACGTCAGCGAAGCGATCGCAGCAGAAGTTGAAGAAGTTCTGAATGCGCCGGTCGCTGCTGAAGCTGAAACAGCGCCAGTTCGTGAACCTCATGCTCCGGTGGCCGCACGCGATGTCGCCCCTGCAGCACCGGTGACTGCGGCCGAACCTGTTGCATCAGTGCCTGCAACGGCATCCGAGCCTGCAACTGCCTCAGTGCCGAATGACGGTACGCGCTGGAAGCATTTTGCCTCTGCGCCGATGACTAAAGCACCTGCGCCAGTCTGGCAGTCAGAACCGGCACCGCACAGTGACTGGGTGCGTGCACCTTATGAGTTCGACGGTCGCGGTTCTGCGGGTGGTCATAGCGCCACACATCATGCCACTGCCCCGGCGACCAAGCCGTAACGCACAAGCTGTTGTGAACTGAACCCCGGCCTGCAAGCCGGGGTTTTTTTATGCCTGCGATTCTGCCCGCCAGCGGACAGAGGATAATTAACCTCCCCTCCTCGCTTATCAGGAATCAGGAAAGTGTGTGCGTGTGTGCGTGTGTGCGTGTGTGCGTGTGTGCGTGTGTGCGTGTATGCGTGTCTGAGTGATAGCGTGA
>NZ_JALNPO010000021.1:0-42345 GCF_024520895.1 Pantoea sp. Fr-CA_6
CTGGAGCGGGAAACGAGACTCGAACTCGCGACCCCGACCTTGGCAAGGTCGTGCTCTACCAACTGAGCTATTCCCGCGCCTTGTACCGTTAATAAATTCTTCACCGGTACGGGGTGCGCATTATACGAGAAATCGTTGCTGCTGCAAGCGTCTGAAAGCAAAAATTTTCGCTTTCAGCGCGTTTGCTGATTAAATCAGCAACCTGGTGATTTCATGCGCACCCGTCGCCGATTAAAGCTGCAAAAAGTGTTCGCGGTAGTACGCCAGCTCCGCCACGGACTCACGGATATCATCCAGAGCCTGGTGCGTCCCCCCTTTTTTGAAGCCAGGAAGGATATCGGGTTTCCAGCGACGAGCCAGCTCTTTCAGGGTACTGACATCCAGATAACGATAGTGGAAGTACGCTTCCAGCTCAGGCATATACTTAAACAGGAAACGACGATCCTGCCCGATGCTGTTGCCGCAGATAGGCGAGGTGTTCGCCGGAACCCACTGTTTCAGGAACTCAATGGTCGCCAGCTCTGCTGCACGATCGTCAATCTGACTCTCCTTCACCCGCGCAACCAGACCGCTGTTGGTGTGGGTGCGGACATTCCACTCATCCATCAGCGCCAGCTGCGCATCAGACTGATGAACGGCCATGACCGGCCCTTCCGCCAGAATGTTCAGGTTGGCGTCAGTCACCAGGGTCGCAATTTCAATAATGCGATCGTGCGTCGGATCAAGTCCGGTCATCTCAAGATCAATCCAGATCAGATTCTGTTCATTTCCAGTAGCCATGCTGTTTCCTGCGGTTGCTGTAGTCGTCATTTACGATGAATAAGGTGTATCATAGACGTTTTGCCCAGCCGGGCGAAATCTGGCTAACGCTGTGAGGGTGAGTGAGTAAAAATAAACTGTCGAAGGGCCAACAACGCCGCGTAAGCGCTAACCACGATCGCCGTCTCAACCAACGCAGAGAGCGTCCGGAAGCGGATGACAACCTGTTTGGTGAAGCTGCAGATGGGGTCGTTGTCAGCCGTTTTGGCATGCACGCTGATGTTGAGGATAGCGCAGGCGTCGCCCACCGCTGCAATATCCGCCGTACCATTCGTTCGCTGGTCACCGGCGACCGGGTGCTGTGGCGTCCGGCAACCAGCGGCAACAAAGGTATTGTTGAAGCGGTGCATGAGCGCACCAGCGTATTAACCCGCCCCGATTTTTACGACGGCGTGAAGCCGATGGCGGCGAATATCGACCAGATCATCGTCGTCTCCGCAATCCTGCCTGAACTGTCGTTAAACATCATCGACCGCTATCTGGTTGCCAGCGAAACGCTGGATATTGAACCGTTGCTGGTACTGAACAAAACCGATCTGCTGGATGACAAGGCGCGCGCCTTTGTCGATAAGCAGATGGATATCTATCGCAATATTGGCTATCGCGTGGTGATGGTCTCCAGCCGGGCGAAAAACGGCATGGACGACCTGAAAGCGGCGCTGACCGACCGCATCAGTATCTTTGCCGGTCAGTCTGGCGTCGGCAAATCGAGTCTGCTGAATGCCCTGCTCGGCTTCGACAAAGAAGAGCAGGTCGCTATTCTGACTAACGAGGTTTCGGATGGCTCAGGCTTAGGCCAGCACACCACCACCGCATCGCGCCTTTATCACTTCCCGGACGGCGGCGATGTGATCGATTCACCTGGCGTGCGTGAGTTCGGTTTATGGCATCTTGAGCCGGAACAAATTACCCGCGGATTTGTCGAATTCCGCGCATTCCTTGGCGATTGCAAATTCCGCGATTGTAAACACGGCAGCGATCCCGGCTGTGCCATTCGCGAAGCGGTCGAACAGGGCAAAATCAACAGGTCCCGTTTTGATAACTACCACCGTATCCTGGAGAGCATGGCGCAGGTAAAAACGCGTAAAAATTTCCCTGATGGTGAAAGTTAATCGGTATAACCGCGTCTGAACGGATAAGCCGGAGCATTTTGCGAGGTGCATTCCAGTCGCGCGTCCAGACCGTGCAGCGTGCCGGAATTCGGGTATAGTCGCCATCTGAACGGGGCGCTGCTACAATCCGCCCCCTTTTTTACAACGTCATAAATAGCCAGGAGGCTAAGGTGTTTGATCGTTTAAAACTCGGCTTGAATCATATTCTCCCGAAGAAATGGCTGACTGAACTTGCCGGTTGGGGCGCCAGTCGCCGCGGTGGTTGGTTGACCAAACTGGTCATTGACATCTTTGTCTGGTTTTACAAAGTCGACATGGCGGAAGCGCGTAAGCCCGATACCGCCAGCTATCGCACCTTTAATGACTTTTTCGTTCGTCCGCTGAAAGACGATGCGCGTCCGGTGGATGCCGATGCCAATCTCATCGCCCTGCCCGCGGATGGTGCTATCAGCCAGCTCGGCCACATTGATGGCGATCAGATTTTCCAGGCTAAAGGTCATCACTACACCATTGACGCCCTGCTGGCGGGTGATGAGCGGATGGCAGCCCAATTTGTTGATGGCGAGTTCGTCACCACCTATCTGGCGCCCCGTGATTATCACCGCGTCCATATGCCGTGCAACGGCATCCTGCGTGAGATGATTTATGTGCCTGGCGACCTCTACTCCGTCAACCCGCTGACCGCGCGTAATATTCCCAACCTGTTCGCCCGTAACGAGCGCGTCATCTGCTACTTTGAAACCGATATCGGGCCGATGGTGCAGATCCTGGTGGGTGCCACCATTGTCGGCAGCATCGAAACCGTCTGGGCTGGCACCATCACGCCACCGCGTGAAGGCGTGATCAAGCGCTGGCACTATCCGGCAGCGGATGATGAAAGCGCCGTGGTGCTGTTGAAAGGCCAGGAAATGGGCCGCTTCAAGCTTGGCTCTACCGTCATCAATCTGTTCGCACCTGGCCGCGTCAAACTGGCTGAAAGCCTGGAAGCAGAAAGCAAAACCCGTCTGGGTCAACCGCTGGCGATTGCGCTGCCGGTCGCGACAGACATTTCAGACGTCATCGTCGATTAAATTGAGTGTCCTCTGTGCGTTCGATTCTCCTCCTGCTGCTGAGCCTGTGGCTCAGCAGCCCGGCCTTCGCGGCCAGCCTTCCTGATGCCAGCCAGCTCAAACAGCAGCTGGAAGAGATAAAATCGGCCAAAAGTTCACCCTCTCAGGCTGAACAGATCCAGACGATTGAAGCCGCCTTAAACTTTCTCTCTGAACGCGATGAATCGCTGGAGCGCGCGGCGCAATATCAGCAGGTTATTGATGATTTTCCGCGTCTGGCGCGCGAACTGCGTCAGCAGATCGCCGCGCTGAGTGACAGCGGGAAAACCGTGCGCAACAACATGAGCAGCGCCGAGCTGGATCAGGAGATCCTGCAGGTCAGCAGCCAGCTGCTGGAAGAGGGGCGTCAGGCACGGCAGGAGCAGGATCGGGCGCGGGAAATCAGTGATTCGCTGTCGCAACTGCCGCAGCAGCAGACGGAAGCACGCCGGGCGATGACGGAGAGTGAACGCCGTTTGCAGAGCGTCAGCAGCAGTTCGCCACAGGGGCAGCTGCAGCTGGCGGCTCGCCAGGCGGAAAGCGCCGCGAATAAAGCGCTGGTCGATGAACTTGAGCTGGCACAGCTCTCTGCCAACAACCGTCAGGAACTGGCGCGGATGCGGGCTGAAGCCCACCAGCGCAAAGCAACTCAGCTCGATAACTATCTTCAGGCGCTGCGCAACCAGCTCAACGATCAGCGGCAACGTGAAGCCGAAGTCGCGCTGGCCCGCACCGAGCAACTGGCAGAAAACAGTGGCGATCTTCCGCCAGAGATCAGCGATCAGTTTCGGGTTAACCGCGAACTCTCGGTTGCCCTGAATCAGCAGGCGCAGCGCATGGATCTGGTGGCGTCGCAGCAGCGACTGGCCACCAACCAGATTATTCAGGTCCGTCAGGCGCTCTCTACCCTGCGTGAACAGTCGCAGTGGCTGGGTGCCTCTAATCTGCTGGGCGAAGCGCTACGGGCGCAGGTCGCGCGTCTGCCGGAGATGCCCAAGTCGCAGCAGATTGATAATGAGATGGCACAGCTTCGCGTGCAGCGTCTCAATTATGAAGATCTGCTGGAGCGCCAGGAGGCGCTGCGCAAGGGACGGCAGACCGATGGTCAGCCCTTCACCGCAGACCAGAAGCGTATTCTTGATGCGCAGCTACGCACTCAGAGGGAACTGCTCAATTCGCTGATCTCCGGCTGTGACACGCTGATTCTGGAGATCACCAAGCTCAAGGTTGGCAACACGCAGTTGCAGGATGCGCTGACGGAAGTCAAAGAGGCGACGCACCGCTATCTGTTCTGGACCGCCGACGTTAACCCGATTGGTTTGAGTTATCCGCTGGATCTGGCCAAAGATCTTTCCCGTCTGCTGTCGCTGGATACGCTGGGTCAGCTCGGCAAAGCGATGGCGATGATGTTTACCAGCCGCAACTCGGTGCTGCCGATTATTGGTGCGTTGCTGCTGGTCGGCTTCAGCATCAGTTCGCGCCGCCACTTCAATGCTTTCCTTGACCGTTCCGCCAGCAAAGTCGGCAAGGTCACGCAGGATCGTTTCCGCCTGACTATCCGTACCCTGTTCTGGTCGATCCTGGTGGCGCTGCCGCTGCCGGTGTTATGGGGTGCGCTGGGTTATGGCCTGCAAAACGCCTGGCCCTACCCTATCGCCGTAGCGATTGGTGATGGCATTACCGCCACGCTGCCGCTGCTGTGGGCGTTTATGATCAGCGCTGCCTTTGCCCGTCCTAACGGCCTGTTCATTGTGCATTTCCGCTGGCCGCAAAACCGGGTGGCGCGCGCCATGCGCTACTACTCGCTGAGCATCGGATTAATTGTGCCGCTGATTATGTTGCTGATCGCCTTTGGTAATCTGGAAGATCGGCAGTTCTCCTCGTCGCTGGGCCGTCTCTGTTTCATCCTGATCTGCGGGGCAATCAGCATTGTCACCGTGAGCCTGAAGCGTTCCGGGATTCCGCTCTATCTCGATAAAGAGGGAAATGGCGAGAACATGGTGAACCGGATGCTGTGGAACCTGATGATCGCTATGCCGCTGATGGCTGCCCTCGCCTCCGCTGTGGGTTATCTGGCTACCGCGCAGGCGCTGCTGGCGCGACTGGAGACCTCTGTCGCCATCTGGTTCCTGTTGCTGGTTATCTATCACATTATCCGGCGCTGGATGCTGATTCAGCGTCGCCGTCTTGGCTTTGATCGCGCCCGTCAGCGCCGTGCCGATATGCTGGCTAACCGTGCGCGCAGTGAAGAGGAGAAGGAGCAAGGCTCTCTGAACACTGATGCGATTGAAATTGAAGAGCCGGTAATTGACCTGGATGCGATCAGTGCGCAGTCGCTGCGGCTGGTACGCTCTATCCTGATGCTTATCGCCCTGGTCTCCGTGATTGTGCTGTGGTCAGAAATCCATTCGGCCTTTGGCTTCCTGGAGAATATTCAGCTGTGGGACGTCAGTACCTCAGTACAGGGCGTAGAGTCGATTCAGCCTATCACCCTGGGGTCAGTGCTGATCGCCATTCTGGTGTTTATTATCACCACCCAGCTGGTGCGCAATATGCCCGCGCTGCTTGAGCTGGCGCTGTTGCAGCATCTTAATCTGACGCCAGGTACGGGTTACGCCATCACCACACTGACCAAATATCTGCTGCTGTTGATTGGCGGGCTGATTGGTTTCTCAATGATTGGTATTGAGTGGTCGAAGCTGCAGTGGCTGGTTGCCGCGCTGGGTGTGGGACTGGGGTTTGGTTTGCAGGAGATTTTTGCCAACTTTATCTCAGGTCTGATTATCCTGTTCGAAAAGCCGATTCGTATCGGCGATACCGTGACGATCCGCGACCTGACCGGCAGTATCACGCGAATTAATACCCGCGCGACCACCATTACCGACTGGGACCGCAAAGAGATCATCGTGCCAAACAAGGCCTTTATCACCGAGCAGTTTATTAACTGGTCGCTGTCCGATTCCGTGACGCGCGTGGTGCTCACCATTCCGGCTCCGGCGAAAGTCAGTAGTGAACAGGTGACCACCATTCTGATCCAGGCGGCTGAACGCTGCAGCTATGTCCTGGACACGCCGCAACCGGAAGCCTTCCTGGTCGATCTGCAGCAGGGAATTCAGTTATTTGAACTTCGTGTGCATGCTGCTGAGATGGGACACCGTATGCCGCTGCGTCACGAACTGCATCAGTTGATTCTGAGCGGATTTGATCAGCACGGTATTGAGATGCCGTTCCCGCCGTTCCAGATGCGTATGGAAACCCTGGGTAAGAAGCTGCCTGCCAGCAACGGCACACCCGCTGCCCGCGCCTATAAGTCTGGCGGACTGTAATGCAAAACGCCCGGCAAAGCCGGGCGTTATTGCAAGTCTGAGCCGTCAGTTACTGCTTAACGAACTCTTCGCCCTGGGCGATATCTTTCTTCAGCGTATCCAGCATGCCTGACAGCGCCTGCTGTTCGTAAGCGCTGAGGGTACCAATCGGCCTGCGTTCAGCCACACCGTTTTTACCCAGCAGCAGCGGCTGGGAGAAGAAGCGCGCATGTTCACCCTCGCCTTCTACGTAAGCACACTCCACCACATTAGCTTCACCCTTCAGCGCGCGTACCAGTGACAAACCGAAACGTGCAGCTGCCTGGCCCATCGACAGCGTGGCCGAGCCGCCACCCGCTTTGGCTTCCACCACTTCGGTGCCGGCGTTCTGGATGCGTTTGGTCAGATCGGCCACTTCCTGATCGCTGAAGCTGACGCCTTTAACCTGCGACAGCAGCGGCAGAATGGTTACGCCAGAGTGGCCACCAATGACCGGGACTTCAACCTGGTCAGGCTGCTTGCCTTTCAATGCAGCCACAAAAGTATTGGCGCGAATGATATCCAGCGTGGTCACGCCGAACAGCCGATTTTTGTCGTAAACACCGTGCTTTTTCAGCACTTCTGCCGCAATGGCCACGGTGGTATTGACCGGGTTGGTGATGACACCAATCAACGCTTTAGGTGCCGTTGTGGCAACCTGTTCGATCAGGTTACGGACGATACCTGCGTTAACGTTAAACAGGTCGGCGCGATCCATACCGGGCTTACGTGCGACACCCGCGGAAATCAGTACCACATCGGCACCCTGTAAGGCAGGCGTGGCGTCTTCTCCACTGAATCCCTGAATAGCCACTGCGGTAGGAATATGGCTGAGATCAACGGCAACACCCGGCGTAACCGGCGCGATGTCATACAGCGAGAGTTCTGAACCTGCGGGAAGCTGGGTTTTGAGCAGAAGTGCGAGCGCCTGGCCTATGCCGCCAGCGGCACCGAGAACGGCAACTTTCATTCTTAACTCCTTATTAAGGTGGGGCAGAGATGGGCCGAAATTCTATCTGTGTCAGACCTTAATCAACTGCTCAGGCGATGATAAATATCCGTTGTTAATTCTACGTGTTTTCACACTTAATCTCCGGATTCAAAAGTTACTTATCATTGCACCTGAATGACCGACAACTTTGCCGTCGTCAGACAGAGAACGGCTACGTGCGTTTTCTGTTACTACACCACCAATAATATAACAACTTTGCAACCTTCGCCTTCCGGGGCTGTGACGCGTGTTTTGGTCTGAGCGGATTTATTTGCTATTATCGCCGCCCGCTAGCCGCCCGGACGCTGCTCATCAATCGAACGATTGCATAAAAATGCATATAAATGCATAATCACCACTCTGCCGCGGGCGGATGCGCGGTTATTCTCTCTATTTATTGGTAACCTATGCGAAACCCATCGAAACAAGACGATCTGGTTAAGGCTTTCAAAGCCTTATTAAAAGAAGAAAAATTCAGTTCCCAGGGCGAAATTGTTCAGGCGCTTCAGGACGAGGGCTTTGAAAATATCAATCAGTCCAAAGTCTCGCGGATGCTGACCAAGTTTGGCGCAGTGCGCACCCGGAATGCCAGGATGGAGATGGTCTATTGCCTGCCCGCTGAGCTGGGTGTGCCGACCACCACCAGCCCGTTAAAAAACCTGGTACTGGATATCGACTACAACGATGCCCTGGTAGTGATTCATACCAGTCCCGGCGCAGCGCAGCTGATTGCACGTATGCTGGATTCACTGGGTAAGTCGCACGGGATTCTGGGTACCATCGCTGGCGATGACACAATCTTTATTACCCGCGCGCGCGACTTCACCGTTAAGCAGCTGCACGGCGCCATCCTCACCCTGTTTGAACAGGAACTCTGATCGCGGACTGACGACCGGCCATCATGCGCCAGATCGTCAGTTCGTTCTCTCTGCTCACCCCTTTCCACAACAATTACCCGCTCTGGATAAGTAATAAGCCTGCTTTAACACGCCCGGCTGTTGGTCAGATCGATAACTCTGCTTCACTTTCTGCGCTATTTTACACTGCTTTACATCACTGAACCGGCACCATTGCCCGGATCCAGATCAAACTCCAGCCCGATGCACGCCCGACTTTCGCACTAAAAGTTAAAGTGATCTATCTCACTGTTTTTGCAATTAAAAGTGGCTTAAAGGTTACTTTTTGCCCTTTTTTTATAACGTTAAGTTATTAAAAGTAGCCATAAGGATAAAGAATCACAAAAAAACATTATTAGCGGGGTATTAATTTCTGACGTTATTAGTTCTATACTTCTTTTCGTGATGCAAATCACACTAAATAAAAAGATAAAAATAGACGACGAGGAAAAATCTATGAACGTAAAAACTACTATTGCTACCCTGAGCATTCTCTCCGCCCTCTCATTTGGTGCTGTGGCAGCAGAATCTATTGATGCGTCACAGGCACAGGATCTGCAGGCTGTCGGCACCATCAGTGTCAGCGGCGTGGCGGGTTCACCGATGGATATCAAACAGAAACTCAGCGACAAAGCCGATCAGCAGGGCGCAAAAGCCTATCGCGTGATTGAGGCATACAACAACGGCAACTATCACGCTACCGCCGCACTGTATAACTAAGGCGTAACCGATAATGCCATCTGCTCTCTGTCTGACGCGCCCTTTTGCGCTCCGGAGAGCTGAAGCAGAAATTTCAGGAGAGTTGACCATGAAAATGAAATTAGCTATCGCTGCACTGAGTCTGGCATCCCTGTTCTCAGTGGGTGCTAACGCCGCCAGCCTGGTGTCCAATGAACAGGCACAGGGTCTGCAGCCAATGAATCAGACCATCAGCATTGGTGGACGAAATGGCGACCAGACGCATATCCGTCAGGTGCTGTCAGAGAAAGCGGATGCCCAGGGCGCAAGCCACTATCGCATCATCGAAAACAACCAGGATAACACCTGGCATGTCACCGCTGAGCTTTATAAATAATTAACCGTGATGACGCCTGAAGGGCGTCAGAAGATATCGACGACCCGCCTTTACGAGTAACCGCAGGTTGTTGAAAGTATTGAGGAGATAATCATGAATATCAAAACAACCATCGCTACAGTCAGTCTGCTTTCCGTTATGGCGTTCGGCGCATCAGCCGCACAGCTGGTCACCGGCGATCAGACGCAGAACCTGCAGCCTGCGGGCACCGTAACCATCAGTGGAACCGCGGGATCGCCAATGGATTACCGCGCTGAGCTTTCTCAGAAAGCGGATGAACAGGGTGCCAGCGCCTATAAAGTTATTGAGGCGCGCACCGGCGATAACTATCACATCACCGCACAGCTTTATAAGTAATTCCTCGTCAGATGTATGACGAACCCTTTGGCCCCGCTCGCCGGGGCCTTTTTTCATCTGACGTTTTATCTGACATTAAAGTGAAGTTGACCTTCCAGCTCCTCTTCCGCTTCATCAAATAACAGAATCAGCGCGCCATAACGCCGTCGCTGTCCCCTGCCCAGATTAACAAATTCAATCTCCAGCGGCAGCGGTAACAGATCGCCCGTCACCACATCCCATAATCCATCCAGATCGCAGATGCGGCGCTCCTCCAGCGCAAATCGCTCGCTGAACTGGCGGAAGAAATGGGCCTGATCGACAATTTCATTAAAATCAAAACGCTCGATTTTCATGCTGACGGCTCCCATGCTCCGTCTGCGGGCGACCTTCGCCGCCCGTTACTGTCCGCTAGCTCAAACCGCCCAGGTGCAGCGCTTTGACCTCCAGATACTCTTCCATGCCGAGTACCGAACCTTCGCGGCCCAGCCCCGACTCTTTCACACCACCAAACGGCGCCAGCTCGGTTGATACGGCACATTCATTAATGCCGATCATGCCGCTTTCCAGCGCGGCTGAAACACGGAACACCCGCTGCAGATTCTGGGTGTAAAAGTATGCGGCAAGGCCGAACGGCGTATCGTTAGCGCGGCGGATGACGTCATCTTCATCATCAAAGCGGAAACAGGCAGCCACCGGACCAAAGGTCTCCTCCTGCGCGAGCTGCATCCCTTCGTGCGCCTCAGTAATCACAGTGGGCTGCCAGAAGTTGCCACCCAGCGCATGTCGCTCGCCACCCGCCAGTAATTTGCCACCTTTTGCTACCGCATCATTGACGTGCTGCTCAACCTTTTCCACCGCCGATGCCTCAATCAATGGCCCGACAATCACGCCCTCTTCCATGCCGTTGCCCACCTTCAGCTTGTTCACTTCGGTAGCCAGCTGCTGAGTAAAACGATCATAGATAGCATTGTGAATGTAGAAGCGGTTTACGCTGACGCACACCTGGCCCGCATTACGGAATTTGTTGGCAATGGCGCCCTGTACGGCGGCATCAATGTCGGCATCGTCAAACACGATATAGGGGGCATTACCCCCCAGCTCCATCGACACTTTTTTCATGGTTTCGGCAGCATTGCGCATCAGCAGCTTGCCCACCTGGGTGGAGCCGGTGAACGAGATTTTACGCACCGCTTTGCTGGCCATGATGGCATCGCTGATAGCATGGGTATCACCGGCTACCGCATTCAGTACACCATCAGGCACGCCTGCCTCTTTCGCCAGCGCCAGCAGGGCAAAGGCGGAGAGTGGCGTGTTATTGGCAGGTTTAATAATGCCGGTGCAGCCGGCAGCCAGAGCTGGCCCCAGTTTGCGGGTCAGCATCGCCATCGGGAAATTCCACGGCGTAATGGCGGCCACAACGCCAATCGGTTCGCGGGTTGCCAGAATACGGGAGCCGGGTTTAGCTGGCGGAATAATCTCACCATTGGTCCGTTTCGCCTGCTCGGCGAACCACTGAATAAAACTGGCGGCGTATTCTACTTCCCCTTCCGCCTCTTTTAGGGGCTTGCCCTGTTCGGTCGTCATCAGCTGTCCCAGCCAGCGCTTGTTCTCAATGATCAGCTGGTACCAGCGAGTGAGAATTTCAGCGCGCGCTTTTGCAGTCTGCGCCCGCCAGGCGGGAAATGCGCGCTCCGCTGCGGCGATAGCCTGTTCCGTTTCAGCTTTACCCGCTTTTGCCACCTGTGCAATCACCTCACCGGTCGCCGGATTGGTCACGTCAAAGGTAGAAGCCGCCTGATGCCACTGACCGTCCGCTAAATAACCGGTCCGGAACAGTTCGCTCTCTTGCAGTGATTTCATTGATTCGCTCCTGTCAGTTTTGCTCTTCCGTCTGGAGAGTATAGTTGGCAAAAGCGACAGATTTTGTGATGGGTGGGGATTGCGCAGGCCGCTGCAGGTCACAGCGGCCAGATTCAGATTTGGATGAGCGTGTTCTGGTACTTATCCAGCATCATAGCCAGTCGTTTTACCGGTTCCGTTACGCTGGCGGGAGCCTCGTAATGGGCCAGTTTTTCCTGATAGACATCCAGCTCTTTCAGCAGACGTTCAAAGTAGTAACGCCGCTTGTCATCGCTGCTGGCGGAGATCACCCGGTCAGCGGTGTAACGCAACTGCCGGTGATAAGCAGAAAGATCGGCATTCACCGGCACTTCTGCGTCGCGTAACCGCTGATGACCGATGATCAGCGTCAGGGCGATGCGATATTTGTTGATATCGCCCGGAAACAGGTTCAGCAGCAGAAACAGTTGCTGATAGAGCGCTGGCAGATGGTTTTCACGCCGGCGCGCCTGATTGGTCGTCATGGCAGAGACAGCCGCATACATAAAGCGGTTCAGCAGCTTGCGGCCGGTGCGCGCTTTTGATTTATCACGAATCAGCAGGATCACCATCATCGCCACGAAGCAGCCGATGACCTGGCCCAGAACGTTATCGAGAAAGACGTTAATGTGGAATTCCATCGGATTATCCAGCACCAGAACGTTAAGGGTGCCAATCAATGCCCCCAGCGTGCCGAGCTGACGCCGCTGAATGAAGATACCACCGATAAACCCGAGCAGGCCGATTGCGATGCAGAGCAGCAGCGCGCTCTGCTGCGTCGCCGGGAGAACATACATAAAGTAGAGCGCACCCAGCGGAACCGCGACCGTCATGCCGTAGAGAAAGTCCTTTGCCATCATCAGCGGGTTGGGCATACGCATCGCCAGCGCGGTGATGACAGCCAGCATGACCATGCAGCCACTGCCAGAGGTCCAGCCGGTATAGAGCCAGAACAGCGAACCCAGCGCGGTCGCCACAAAGGTACGGATACCATTGATCATCGCATGATGCGTTTCAGCGGAACGCGCCTGGATCACCACCTCGCGCTGCAGAATCTCCTCTTCCAGCGAGGTGATCCGGCTATTACTTTTGATCCCTTTCAGCAGCAGCAGATATTCGGTGGCGGTGCCTACCCAGCTGGCCAGCGTGACCGGCGTTGATTTGCCGCTGGCACCAATCACCCGGCGCATCACCTTCATCCGCTTATGCACCTCTTCAACGGTCGAGGCTGGTTTTTCAACCATCAGACGATACTGGGGCGGAATGTAATCAGGACGGGAATTCTGGATCAGAAAGGTTTCGGCTGCCTGTGTAATCAGCGTCAGTGACAGGGTATTGAGCATCTGCAAACGGCGGTTGCTGTTCTTCCAGCGTGAGGACTCCATCATCAGCTGGCTGCGCATGCTGTTCAATGCCGTGGTGCGCCTTACCAGCGCGCTCCAGGCCTTGTCGACCTCTTCTTTATCACCGTGAGCGACGCAGAGTTGCAGCAGGTTATAGTGTGCCACCAGCAGCGAATCGACCTCAGCGTCGATCACTTTTTTAATCGAACGGGGTGAGAAAATCATGTCGGCCAGAATGGCGCACAGGATGCCGAGTACGATTTCACTGCAGCGCTCTACCGCATATTGTGGCACCAGCGTCAGACCGCCGCTGGCGTTAGCCGTCACCACAATAATCAGCGCGGTGTAGCCCGCCAGTCCGAGCGCGTAAGAGTTTTCTACCTTGATCAGCGAAGAGAGCCAGACGCAGAGTCCTGCCCAGATGCAGCACAGCAGCAGCATCACGACCGGTGCACGCACGGTGGCAATCATGATGGTCAGCGCGGCGATACAGCCAATAAATGTCCCGATAATACGCAAAACGCCGCGATAGCGCAGCGCCCCGGAATAGGGGTCCCCCCCTGCTGCAAACGCGGTGCCGCCGGCCACGATACCGGCGGTCATCACCGCCCAGCGCGGCGTTTCAAGGTTAAAGTGAAAACCCACCATCAGCGCTAACACCAGCGCAAAGGTGAGCTTTACCGGGAACCGCAGGAACTCGATCATATCGCCCTCTTAACCAAACTCACGCAGGCGATTAAACAGTCGGACCATCGGTGAAACCTGTTCAGGCTGACGATCGGCCTGACCGGTGATCACCACTGTCGCTGTCGTGCCCGCCGGGAAGCGATTGCCGGGCTGCTGATCAAGCCGGATGCGCACCGGCACACGTTGCGCCAGACGCACCCACTCCAGATTGGAGTCCACCGTTGCCATGCCTTTGCTGTCGACCGAGCTGCTGCTGTTGGTGACGCCAGCCGCCACACTGTCTACGGTGCCGCGCAACACGATGTTGCTGCCAAGTGGGGTGACTTCCGCGCGGAAGCCCTTCTCCACGCCGTGCAGTTTGGTCTCTTCCAGGTAAGCCAGCACATAGAAAGAGTGCTGCTGAACCAGCGCCACGGCAACCGAACCACGGGTAATAAACTCACCCTGGTAGACATTCAGGTTAGTGACCCAGCCATCGGATGGCGCTTTCACCGTGGTGCGCTCAAGGTCAATCTTCGCCAGATCGCGTGTCGCCACCGATTTCGCCAGCTGATGTTCGCTGGTTTGCAAATCGTTATTGGATTGTTCGATAGCCTCGCGCGACATGGCGGAGGTGCCCAGCTGGTTACGGCGCCCGGCTTCGCGACGTTTCTCACTGACCAGTGCCTGGTAATATTCAACATCCGCCTGCGCCTGATCGAGCGCTTTTTGATAGCGCGGCCGGTCAACCACAAACAGCGTATCGCCCTTCTTCACCAGCTGGTTGTCGTGCACCGGAACCTCGGTAATCAGGCCGGTGACGTCAGGGGAGATCGCCACCACGTCAGCGGCGAAACGCGCATCACGGGTCCAGGGCGATTCGGTATAGAAGACCCAGGCACGGAAAATAATGACCACTGCGATGATGACCAGCAGGATAGTAATCGCGTAGCGCGCGATTTTTCTTATGAGTGCTTTCACTTAAACCTCAGACTAATAAACGGGAGACAAGGTAAAACACACAGCAGTAAAGCGCTGTATTAAAAAGTGCCGGATGCCAGACAAGATCGTAGATACCGCTCGGCGTAAGCACGCGTTTCACTAACCAGAACAGCATCAGTGAAATAATAAGTTCGATGAAAATGGGCGGAAAAGAGAGCCCAAACATGACAAATACCGGAAGCACACTCATCACAAATCCTTAGTTCGACCTTGCCGGGATACTCATGCCTCTTCAGATGTCGCAGGAAAACCCTCTGGAAGCGTTATCCGAACCGCAGCTGGCTTAATAATAGCGTATCATCGAAGGGTATCAGGCAATGAAGAATCACCGGGAAATACCCCGGCGCGCTTATAATAACGCGCCTGACTATAAGTTTTCTACAGAATGTGATCTAAATCACTTTTAAGTCAGAGTAAATAATGGAACGACTGAAAGGCATGTCTGTCTTCGCTAAAGTGGTCGAACTGGGTTCGTTTACCGCTGCGGCGCGTCAGCTTCATCTGAGCGTCTCATCAATCAGCCAGATCGTCGCGAAACTGGAAGATGCATTGCAGGTGAAACTGCTGAATCGCAGTACCCGCAGTATCGGGCTGACCGAAGCGGGCAAAATCTATTATCAGGGCTGTCGCCGTATGCTGGCCGAAGCGACGCAGGTGCATGAACAGCTTTACGCTTTTAACAATACGCCCATTGGCGTACTGCGAATTGGCAGCTCCTCTACCATGGCGCAGAACGTGTTAGCTGGCATGACCAGCGATATGCTGCGGGAATATCCGGGGCTGAGTGTGAATCTGGTCACCGGCGTTCCGGCCCCGGATCTGATCGCGGATGGTCTGGATCTGGTGATTCGGGTGGGAGCGTTAAAAGATTCCAGCTTATTTTCGCGTCGCCTGGGTGCGATGCCGATGGTGGTGTGCGCCGCAAAAAGCTATCTGGCGCAGCATGGTACGCCGGAGAAGCCGGGTGATATCGATAATTTTTCCTGGCTGGAATATAGCGTACGGCCCGATAACAATTTCGAACTGATTGCGCCGGAAGGATTAGTGACACGCCTGGCACCGCAGGGACGTTTTGTGACCAATGATTCCCTGACGCTGATTCGCTGGCTGAAGTCGGGCAATGGCATCGCCTATGTGCCGATGATGTGGGTGATTGATGAGATCACCGCAGGCGAGATCGATATTCTGTTTCCGCAGTATCAGTCCGATCCGCGCCCGGTCTACGCGCTCTATACCGAGAAGGATAAGTTACCGCTTAAGGTGCAGGTCTGTATCGATTATCTGACCGGCTATTTTGAACAGGTGGCTGAACAGTATCAGCAGCATCGTAAAAGCTAACAATAGATTGTTGACAACATCTGTCCCGACCAGCTGTAAGACCCAGCCAGCGAAGGGAACACGGTCAGATCGGAAAGACGCAAAATCCGTCATCCCTGACACGCTCGGCCCGCGCCATCCGTGGCGCGGGACGCTTTCCTCCTCTGCCCGTGTTCCCTGCGCTTTCAGCTATTGCATTGCTGCCAGGTTCATCCGGCTATGGATTTGTCAGCATTCTGACAACCCGCCAGGCGGAGGGTTGTTGGGGTCACATCAGGCGGTGCCGCCGATGGTCAGTTTATTCAGCTTCAGGGTCGGCTGACCGACACCGACCGGCAGGCTCTGTCCCTCTTTACCACAGACGCCGACGCCTTTATCCAGCGCCAGGTCATTACCCACCATCGAGATCTGCTGCATCGCTTCGATGCCGGAACCAATCAGCGTTGCGCCTTTAACCGGTTTGGTGATTTTGCCGTTCTCAATCAGATAAGCCTCTGAGGTTGAGAAGACAAATTTGCCGGAGGTGATATCCACCTGACCGCCACCAAAGTTGGGCGCATAGAGGCCATACTCAACGCTTTCAATAATATCCTGCGGCGATGACTTGCCAGCCAGCATATAGGTGTTGGTCATGCGCGGCATCGGCAGATGCGCGTAGGATTCACGACGTCCGTTACCGGTAGGGCTAACCCCCATCAGTCGCGCATTCAGCTTGTCCTGCATGTAGCCTTTCAGTACACCATTCTCAATCAGCATGTTGTACTGACCGGGAACGCCCTCATCATCTACTGCCAGTGAACCGCGCAGCCCTTCAAGGGTGCCGTCATCCACCACGGTACAGAGGTCAGACGCAACCTGCTGACCAATTTTACCGCTGAACACCGAGGTGCCACGGCGATTGAAGTCGCCTTCCAGACCGTGACCGACCGCTTCATGCAGCAGCACGCCCGGCCAACCCGCACCCAGTACCACTGGCAACGCACCAGCAGGTGCGGCCACGGCGGAGAGATTCACCAGCGCCATACGCACTGCTTCACGCGCCCAGGCGTCAGCGCGGACTTCGCCATCTTCATCTGCCAGGAAAAACGCATAACCGGTACGCGCACCGCCGCCGCTTGCGCCGCGTTCACGTTTGCCCTGATCTTCCACCTGGACACTAATAGAGAGGCGAACCAGCGGACGGACATCTGCCGCCAGCGTGCCGTCAGTCGCGGCTACCAATACCTGCTCGTAAACGCCGGTCAGGCTGGCATTGACTTCCTGCACGCGCGGATCAGCCGCACGAGCCACTTTATCAACGCGATGCAGCAGGGCAATTTTGTCTTCACGTGTCAGGCTGCTCAGCGGATCGATAGCCTGATAGAGCGAACGGTTCATCACGGCAGAAAGCGTGTGTGCCTTGCCATTTCCCTGTTCGCGTACGATGCTGCGTGCGGCTTCAGAGGAGAGACGCAGTGCATTCAGCGTGATCTGGTCTGCATAGGCGAAGCCGGTTTTCTCCCCGCTGACCGCGCGCACACCCACACCCTGATCGATATGGTAGGAGCCATCTTTAATGATTTTGTCTTCCAGCACCCAGGATTCGTGAAAGCTGGACTGAAAATAGAGATCGGCATAATCCAGACGACGTTCTGAAAGCTGCCCTAACAGGGAAAATAGGTCCTGCTGATTAATGCCGTTAGCAGTCAGTAACTGCTCACTTACCAGGTTCAGAGTCATCGTTTCTCACTCATTATGTGCTCAGATAATCATAGCCTGCGGTAATTCCGGTACGGCGTCAAATTCACTTGTTGTCAGTTTCACGCGGTTTACGCAGCACTTCATTGATTTCTGGTTTATCCAGCGGGCCACTGATGTGATAACGCAGCAGCGATATCTTGTTCCACAGGGGTCCCAGAACTTTACTGGCGGCAAACACCGCCGCGCCAATCACCGGATTGATGGCAAAAGCTGTCGCCACACCGACCGAGGCGGATATTTCCGGCGCAACCACCGCTTCCATGTCGATCTGACGCTTCACCAGGTCGAGATTACCCTGCATCGCAATGTCCGCTTCCAGGCCATCCACCAGCAGATTATCGGTGCGCATCATGCCGTTTTCGATCCAGGCGGTGCCGTTAATCGAGTCGAAGTAGAAAGAATTGGTGAAGGTGTCGCTGAAGTCGAAGCGCAGCTTGCGCAGTAGCGCATCAAAGCTCACCAGCCGCAGAATTTTCCCGGCGGCACCGGTATTCACATCGGCGATCTGGCCTTTGCCAAAGTGGGTCTTCAGGGTGCCGCTCAGCGTCTCTGCCGAGGGCTGCCAGGGGGCAGAGCGCAAGTGCAGGTCATACGCAATATCAAATGGCGCATCGCGCAGCGGCGTGTTGACCCCAAACCAGTTGGTCGCGTTATTAATATTCGGGCCTTTCAGCGTGCCCTTCAGCGAAGTGCGCTGGTCGTCCGGGCGGTTAACCCATTCCCCGTTGATTTTCAGCTGTGAACTGCCAGTATCCACTTTTCCGTTAGTAAGCGCTAACGTATCTCCGCGGGGTTGCAGCATCGCGGAGACCTGACCATATTTCTGACCCAGCACCCAGCACTCTTTACAGCGCAACTGTAAAGCGGGCCACTGGCTGAAGTTAATGTTCGTGGCTTTTTGAGGTGGCGCTTTACCGCCTTTGCCTTCACCGTTATCCCACTGCGGATTGTAGTAAAGGTAATCCAGATTCACCTGCCACGGTGCTTTCGGTGCCATTGCCAGCGCACCACGCAGCTCT
This sequence comes from Pantoea sp. Fr-CA_6, assembly GCF_024520895.1. Classification (NCBI taxonomy): domain Bacteria; kingdom Pseudomonadati; phylum Pseudomonadota; class Gammaproteobacteria; order Enterobacterales; family Erwiniaceae; genus Pantoea; species Pantoea sp. Fr-CA_6. Next base: position 18,630 of record NZ_JALNPO010000021.1, read on the forward strand.
TTAGCCCTGATGCCGACCTGGCCCTTGCCGCCCGCACTCTGAGCCAGTGTCGCTTCAACCTCATGCCATTGCTGCCCGGCCAGGGTGACCGCCGGGCTACGAAGCGTGATATTGCCGGGCAGCGTGACGCCACCCGTTTTGAGGCCGCCGCCTGACTCGCTGCCCCCGGATGCTCCCCCTGCGGCCATCATCGCCACCCAGGCCTCGCCATCCAGCGCGGGCAGGTTCAGTACCATGCCGGGATGATCGGGCAGAGCAGGTGTTTTCTGCGCATCATTCAGCCAGATGCCACGATCGACGCGCAGCGTCGGCTCCAGCAACCAGCGGCTGTTAAAGCGATGGTTTGCATCGACGCTGCCACTGAGATCGAAATGGTGCAGGTCGCCACTGGCCTTGATTGCGACTGGCATCGCCTCACCGGCTTTCTTATCGAGCGGTGCAGGTAAGTGACTACTTACTTCTTTTGCATTACCGTTCAGCGTCACGTCATAACGCGCCCCGCCATGATGGGGCAGCGTAATATTGACGTCGCCCTGCCACGGCAGATTTCCGCCCAGCTGCTTGCTGACAGCTGCAGGAAGCTGGCTGATTTTAGCGGGCTGCCAGTCGCCCTGAAGTTTGACGTTCACGCCAAAGTCGTCCGGATTCTCTTTGGTGCTGAAACGCACGCCCATCGGCTGACCAAACCAGTTCGCACGCAGATCCTCACTGGCCAGATTGCCGTTGTCGTAACGGAAGCGCCCGGAGAGATTGTTAATGGTGGTTTTTAACGGTTTGATAAACAGCGAATTATTGTTCAGGTCCACATTGCCACGGGCGTGAACCTGCTCACCATCCAGCGGGATATCCAGATTCAGGTGGCCGCCGACGCGGCCTTTGATTTCCAGCTGTTCCAGCGCGGCACCCAGTGAAGGTTTCAGCGGAGTCTGCCCGAAATAGTCCGCGATTTGCTGGCCTTCACCACTGATATCACCCTCAATGATCAGTTTTTCTTTCAGGTAGTCGGGTATGACCGCAGTGACGTTGCGCGCGTCCACCTCGCCCAGTTTCGCCACCGGCGCTTTCATCCAGAGACCGTCATTCAGGAAGTTAAGGTCGATATCGAGATTGCTCAATGCTGGCCATTTGGGCTGAAACGCATAGGTTGCCTGGCGAAGCGGCACCCAGACCTGGAACATGCCATCATTATGCTTGAACGGGAACAGCGCCGGATTACCGGCAAACAGCAGTGTGGCGTTGTCCACCTTGCCACCCTTCACTGCCCCACTCAGATAGTGCGTCAGGCTGTTACCCAACAGCGGCACCGGGAAGTAGCGCCAGGCATCGCCCGCATCGGTAAGCCGGATACCGGCCAGAATATCCAGACGAGGCTCACCGCCGCTGTTCTGCTGGTAGCTGAAGTCGCCGCGCGCCCAGAGCGAGCGCGCCTCCAGGTCAAGATTTTCGCCCGCCAGCGTGAGGCCATGATCATCATTCAGCCAGCGCAGCGCACCGGTCACCCGCTTAATCTCTAACGGAGCCTGGAACATGTCGCCATAGGGAACGGTCGTCGCCCCCATATCCACACTGACCTGACCATTGCTCAGGCTGCCGCGCGCTTCACCGCTTAAATGGCTGATGCCCGGCAACAGTTTCCAGTGCTGCCAGCTGAAATCACGCCACTTCACCTGTACGCGGGTTTTTTCAGGCTGCTGTAACGGAATATCCAGCGCCAGGCCATCGATGGTGCCCTGTGGCTGCAGCGTCTGCCAGTTTTCAAACAGCGCCGGAGAGAGCGGCGCAAACAGCGGAACGATCGGCGCAATATGACTCAGCACCAGCTGTGTGGCACGAACGCGCACTTCCGGCTGACCATCCGGTCCCAGCATCTGCTTATCTTCAGGGCGCCATAACAGAGAGAAGTGGCCAGCGGGCCAGGCGTGGCCGTCGGTGCTGAGCCGGGTTTGTGGCACATTGACCACCCAGCCATTCTGGAAACGTGACAGATGCGCGGTCAGCCCATCGACTTCAATGCGGTGTCGTCCGGTCTCGCCCTGCCAGCTGGCTCCGCCCTTGCGCAGCAGCAGATCACCGGCGTAGATGTCGCCATCGCGCAGGTTAACCCAGGCCGCCAGGCTAAATCGGGCGCTATCCAGCCGGGTATTGGCACGCACCCAACGGCCCAGCCACGGGCGCATATCGACGTCGTCGGCCTGCATCCAGATGCGGCCATCATTGAGTAAACCGTTGCTGTCGTTAAGATCAAGCCGCACCTGGACCACGCCGTGCTGGCCGGTGAAGCTCGACAGACTGACTTCGCCTTCGGCCCGGTGGCGGTTATCTTCATTGACCCAGGTGAGTCGCGGGATCGCCAGCTCAGCATGCTGACCGGAAGGGGTGCGGAAACGGATGGTGCTGTCACGCAGGTCAAAGTGGTCAAACTGACGCAGGAAGAGTTCGTTTATCTGCGCCGGACGGAAGCTGTTTTTCTCTTTGTCGTTATCCAGCAGCGGGCGATTAGTATCGAGGTGCAACTGCCAGAAGGTCAGATCGCGAAACTGCCACCGCCAGTGCAGCAGGGACTGCCAGACGTCGAGAGCCAGATTGATACGTTTGATAGTGAGTTTGCCGTTCTCATGCAGATCGACGCTAAGATCGCGAACCTGCAGGGTTGGGCCAAAATTCTCCCATTTACCCTGTAACTGGCTGGCGTTGACCGGCACGCCGCTGCTGTCGGAGATGTATTGCAGAAGGTTGCTGCGATAGCTGTCGAGATGCGGCATCACCAGACGCAATCCGCTGACCAGCAGCGCGACAATCACGATGATTGCCGCGACCAGCAGTAACAAAATCCTCGGCAACTGCCTCACTCACGCCTCTCCTTGTGTTCCGTAAACGACGGATAGTTGGTTCTCATACCCGACCGTCTCCCGATAAAAGCGTTAAAACGCGCATTTTATCTCAAACAAGGGCGATTTTTCAGCCCGATATCCGAAGAAACCGGTGACCGGGCTGGCGTTACATCATCACCACGTCGAACTGCTCCTGAGTGTAGAGCGCTTCGACATGAACTTTAACCTGCTTGCCGACAAAGATTTCGACTTCAGCCAGTGCATGAGACTCGTCGGTTTTTAACGCCTCACCCACCGTCGGTGAAACATAGACCAGAAAGCGGTCAGAATCATAAGCGTGATGAACCCGGACAATCTCACGCATGATTTCATAGCAGACCGTTTCAACGGTTTTCAGCGTGCCGCGCCCTTTGCAGACCGGGCAGTCCTGGCACAAAACGTGCTCAATGCTTTCGCGGGTACGCTTACGCGTCATCTCCACCAGACCCAGCGCCGAGAAACCATTAATACCGGTTTTAACCCGATCTTTACTGAGCGCGCTTTCCAGCGAATGCAGTACCCGGCGGCGATGGTCTTCGTTGCTCATATCGATGAAGTCGATAATGATGATGCCACCAAGATTACGCAGTCGCAGCTGACGTGCGATCGCCTGAGTGGCTTCAACATTGGTATTAAAGATCGTCTCATCAAGGTTACGATGGCCGACAAACGCACCGGTGTTGATATCGATGGTGGTCATCGCTTCGGTCTGATCGATGATCAGATATCCGCCTGACTTTAGTTCAACTTTGCGATCCAGCGAGCGCTGAATCTCATTTTCGACGTCAAACAGGTCGAAAATAGGCTGTTTACCGTTGTAGAGCTCCAGCTTACCGGCCATTTCCGGGATATATTCACCGGTAAATTCCACCAGCATGTCGCAGGTCAGGCGGGAGTCGACCCGGATGCGATCCAGCGCCGCGCCCGCAAAATCACGCAGAATACGCTGGGCCAGAGCCAGCTCACCGTAGAGCAGGCAGCGGGTCTGATTGCGCTTTTTACGCTCGCTGACTTTGGTCCAGAGTCGTTTGAGAAAAGCCGCGTCCTGCGCCAGCTCCTCTTCCCCGATGCCTTCTGCGGCGGTACGGATAATAAAGCCGCCCAGATCGTCGCAGTAGTCAGCCACGACCGCTTTAAGCCGATCGCGCTCTTTCTCACTCTCAATACGCTGAGAGACACCCACATGCGATGCGCCTGGCATAAAGACCAGGTAACGCGAAGGCAGCGTGATGTCAGTGGTCAGCCGGGCACCTTTGGTACCAAGCGGATCTTTGACGACCTGAACCACCAGATCCTGTCCCTGCCGCACCAGCTCGGCGATATCCCGCACGATAAAGTTTTTCTTTTCGTCGCCCGCCACACATTCAGTATGCGGCATGATATCTGAGGCATGCAGAAAGGCCGCTTTCTCCAGACCGATATCAACAAAAGCGGCCTGCATGCCGGGCAGAACACGGCTTACACGGCCTTTATAAATATTGCCAACGATGCCGCGCCGCGCCTCACGCTCAATGTGAATTTCCTGCAGTATGCCGCCGTCAATATAGGCAACACGTGTTTCAGAAGGCGTGACGTTTACCAGTAATTCAGCCGTCATGTTGACCCCTTACGGCACGCAGTGACTCGAAATGGCTGATCAACTCCCCTGTCTCAACCAAGGGTAATCCGACCACTGCATGGTAGCTTCCATTAATTTTGCGGACAAAGTTTCCTCCCCTGCCCTGAATACCGTATGCACCCGCTTTATCCATTGGCTCGCCGGTCGCGATATAGTCGTCGATGTCGGTGGCGGTTAAGGTGCGGAATGTCACATCAGTGATTACGACGCAATCCAGCGCCTGCTGACTGTCGGCCAGCGCTACCGCCGTCATCACCTGATGCGTATGACCAGAGAGTTTGCACAGCATCGCGCGGGCATCAGCGGCATCGCGCGGCTTTTCCAGCACTTCGCCATTCAGCACCACAATCGTATCCGCGCCCAGCACCGGCAGATCCTGCGCGGCCAGTTTGACACCCGCCTGCGCTTTATCATTGGCCAGACGGCGGACATAGATTTCCGCCGCTTCGTTCGGCTGACGCTGCTCTTCAACGTCAGTCACGATGCGCTCGAATGTCAGCCCAAGTTGAGTTAACAGCTCACGACGACGCGGTGAACCGGAAGCAAGATAGAGGGTTACCATAAATTTCCTTATTGAACAGCGAACTGACGACGAATTTTTCTCATTAATAAGAATAGCCAGGGCCAGAGAATACCGTCGACGACACTGCTCCAGAAAATTTCAGGTCGGAATGAAACGTTGATTACCAGGAATTCAGCCCAGAAGACAATCACATCCATAGCCAGCGACAGCACCATAACCATTAACGCTTGCTGCCACAACGCTAAGTTGCGGAATAACTGGAACTTAAAGGCAATCAGGTAGGCGATGATACTGAGCGCCAGCGCACGCACGCCGAGTGTGGAACCCGCAATCAGATCCATGATGGCACCCAGCACAAATCCGCTACCGACATTGACCCGATGCGGCAGTGCGAGCACCCAATAGATAAGGATCAACAGCAGCCATGAGGGCCGGAACATATAAATTTCATCCGGCCAGGGCATGATCTGCAGGACAAGCGCAACCAGGAAAGAGAGCCAGATGACCCAACGTCCCTGGCTGCGATATCGACTCAAGGCTGCCCCCCGCGTGAACGCGAGGAGTTGCTTTGTCCACTGCTGCTGGTGGCTGACGGTGCAGGCGGTCCCATCTGTACGGCAGGCGCAGGCGGGCCCATTTCTCCCGCAGGCGGTAAGACCTGCGGCATCATCTGCATCAGACGCTCGTTCGCAACGCGATGAACTTCATCCTGCGGCAGCGGCATATCACCATTGCGATCGGCGCCCCACAGCAGCAGCAGGTAACGCAGACGCTGCAGACCCGCGGTCGGATGCGCCTGAATCACCGTATAGGCGCGTTGGGTATCCACTTTTACCGAGGAAACCACACCCACCGGATAGCCTTCAGGGAATCGGCCACCGATACCTGAAGTCACCAGTACATCGCCGACCCGAATGTCCGTATTACCTGGCAGATGCTCAAGCTGAAGATCTTCAGTACAGCCGTTACCTGCGGCAATGACACGGATGTCATTACGCAGCACCTGAATCGGCAGGGCATGTGACGCATCACAGATGAGCAGAACACGGCTGGTGAGTTGTCCGACAGCGATGACCTGACCGACTACCCCTTTATCACTGATGACCGGCTGGCCTTCATAGACGCCGTTAACGCTGCCTTTGTCGATTACCACCTGGTCGGTGTAAGGATCGGTGCCGGTAGAAATGACCTGTGTCACCATCTTTTGCTCATCCTGACGCAGCGGTGAACCCAGCAGTTCACGCAGGCGTGCGTTTTCCTGCTTATATTGCCCCAGCATTAGCAGGTTACTGTTTTTCAGGAAGAGCTCACGACGTAACGCTTTGTTTTCCTGCTCGAGTTGCTGACGCGACGCCAGCGACTCTGACACGCCATCCAGCAACTGACGTGGCCCATTGGCCAGGAAGTAAAACGGACTGACCGACGTATCCAGATAGTTGCGTATTTGGGTAAAAGAACCCACACGGCTGTCGGCAATGATAATGGCAATCGCCACGATAACCGCCAGGAATAGACGCAACTGCAGGGAAGGTCCCCTGCTAAAAATCGGCTTCATATAATCTGCGTGATCCTCGACAACAGGAGAGGAAGCGACGGCATAACACCGTGCTTCCCTGGGCTGAACGCACTGCACCGGCACAGATTGCGCCGGTTCACATGCCACTCCCTCGCATGATCATTGCGTTCTTAGCCGGTTGAGGCAATTATTCTTCGCTGAACAAATCGCCGCCATGCATGTCGATCATTTCCAGCGCTTTGCCGCCACCGCGAGCCACACAGGTCAGTGGATCCTCAGCAACCACAACCGGAATGCCCGTCTCTTCCATCAGCAGACGATCCAGGTTGCGCAGTAACGCACCACCGCCGGTCAGCACCATGCCGCGCTCCGAAATATCTGAAGCCAGCTCAGGCGGACACTGCTCAAGGGCAACCATCACCGCGCTAACGATGCCGGTTAATGGCTCCTGCAGCGCTTCCAGAATTTCATTAGAGTTCAGTGTAAAGCCGCGCGGTACACCTTCTGCCAGGTTACGACCACGCACTTCGATCTCACGGACTTCATCACCCGGATAGGCTGAACCGATCTCATGCTTAATACGTTCTGCGGTCGCTTCGCCGATCAGTGAACCGTAGTTACGACGCACATAATTAATAATAGCTTCATCGAAACGATCGCCACCAATACGCACTGACGAGGAGTAGACCACACCGTTCAGCGAGATCACCGCCACTTCTGTGGTACCGCCACCAATATCCACCACCATTGAGCCAGTCGCTTCTGAAACGGGCAGACCCGCACCAATTGCTGCAGCCATCGGCTCTTCAATCAGAAACACTTCACGCGCGCCTGCGCCCTGAGCGGATTCACGAATCGCGCGGCGTTCAACCTGTGTTGCCCCGACGGGTACGCAGACCAGCACACGCGGGCTGGGACGCATAAAACTGTTGCTGTGAACCTGCTTGATGAAGTGTTGCAGCATCTTTTCGGTCACGAAGAAGTCAGCGATAACGCCATCTTTCATCGGACGAATCGCTGCGATATTGCCTGGCGTACGGCCAAGCATCTGTTTGGCCTCATGGCCCACGGCCGCAACACTTTTCGGTGAACCGGCACGATCCTGTCGAATAGCGACGACGGAGGGCTCGTTCAGTACGATGCCCTGTCCTTTCACGTAAATCAGGGTATTCGCGGTACCCAGGTCAATGGACAAGTCGTTGGAAAACATGCCACGAAATTTTTTAAACATACTAAGGGGTAATCCTGCAAGCTGGGGGCGGAAAATAAAATCCGCTTACTTTACCAACCACACGAAGCTGCCACAAGGCGCAAAAACGTTCTGCTTCGGTGAAAAAAGACGCCTGATTGCGTTTAAGTCATCTGAACTGGCGATCCACAACAGCAGAATGGCGACCAGACGCCATCAGCACTGCATTTCACGCTATTTCCCCTCGCCCTGTCCGACATAAAATCTAACATTTCCGGCAGTAAGTTCAGAGGTTCAGACGCGGATAAACATTAAAAAAAACCGTAAATTTCCGTCAGTACGACCGCAATTCATTAAATACGGTAACGTTGTGAATACTTCTTCACGTTACTGTTAACCGGAAGCGAGGGAGCAAAAAAGTCGCCCTGCCCACCTGCTACGCCCAACGCGACTAAGGTTTGCCACTCCGCTTTAGTGCGGACACCGGTAGCAAACACCTGAATGCCCGTACATTTACAGACTTCCAGCAGACTCTGCACAAACAGCTGATTTTCAGTCCGGCGCTCAATATTGCGTACCAGACCGGCATCAAGCTTGATCAGTTCCAGCGGCAGCTGTCGTATGTAGGCGCTGCTTACCACGGTTAAACCCGCCTGATTTACCGCAACCCGACAGCCAAAAGCCTTAAGTGCGCGGAAAACTGGCGTTAAACGGTTGATGTGTTGACAAACATCTGCCTCGGCAAGTTCAAATAAAAATCGTTTTCTTTGCGCTTTCGGGCACTGCAGCAGCATGTTCTGCAGCCAGAGGACAAAAGAGCGTTGCAGAAGCGAGGTAATCGTCACCGGGATCACCAGCGTCTCTTCTGGCCAGAGTTCAGAGAGTGCCGCAATGCGGGTCATTAACTGGCGATCCCAGCCATCAGCCATGCCGAGCTGCTGTACCAGGGGCATATATTCTGCGGCCAGCACTTCTTTATCGCCGTCGAAGATGCGGGTCAGCATCACCCGGTGCTGTACCTTACCCTCAATATTGACGGTGGGTTTATGATAGAGCCGCGGGCCGCCACGGCTAAGCGTGTTCTCCAGCAGGGTTCGCCAGCGCACACTACCCCGCCCGGCGTCCTGCGGATTTCCGGCACCATTGGTCCAGTTGTTGCCGCCCAGCAGTGCCGCACGTCGGGTAGCCATTTCGGCATTTTCCATCACCTGCGGCACAGTCTGCCCGCTGTGCCAGGCGCTGATGCCGATATGGATGAGATCATCACGATTAACCAGCCGCATCGGCGGCAGGGAATCAACGGCATTGATCAGCTGATCCGCAATACTGTTTGCCTCTTTAAGACTGCGATGCGGCAGTAGCACGGCAAAATCACTGCGGAAATAGCGTGCCAGCAGGGCGCCAGGATAGCGCAGCACAAAGGTGGAAAGCATGTTGACGAAATTGAAGAGGTACTCCTCAACCAGCCCCGGCTCCAGCGAATCCTTCAGCGTGTCCAGATCGGGCAGGCGCACCATCATCACCACACCATGGGTGCCGACAGCTTCCTGATCCTCCAGCAGGGTGGCGAGCTGGTTATCAAAGAACAGCCGGTTGTTGAGACCGGTGCGTCCATCCTGCGCAGCAAAGGTGCGGATCAGCGTGTCGATACGCAGACGCTGCTCGCCCGCCTCCTGCAGATCCGCCAGCAACACATCCAGTGCGCGGCTCGCTCTCGGTGGCCACTCATCCGCACCGCGTTTCGGCATTACACCGCGCTCACCGCTGATAATCGCCTCTGCCCGCACTTCCAGATGCTCCATACCGCGCCACTGACGACTGAGCCAGCGATGCATCAGCAGCAGCACCAGACTCATCACCAGCATGACGGTAAACAGGATGCCCAGCGTAGAGGTGCCGGTAATGGAGCGCAGCCAGGTTTTGGCAGGATCAAGGGTGACGACCCGCAGCTCTAACCCCGTCTGGTGCATCAAAGGCACATCGACCTGGATAAAACGATTAGGTTCGTCTTCCAGCATCTGGTTTTCGTGTCGGGAGAGGGTAAGGAAAGTCTGCCTGCCGTTGTGAAGAGAAATCTGCTCGGCATTCATTATCGGCATCATACGCGTGAGCCAGACATGCAGCTCTGCCGGCGTCTGGGTGAACATCGCCTGATCCACTTCGGTCGCCAGTATCTGCGCCCGATGTTCAACCCGCTGATGACTGAACCAGAAAACACTGAATGCACAGCCTGCCAGCATCAACGACATGGCCAGCAGGCTTAAAAAGGTAATAAACGCAGATAATTTTGTGGTTAATCGCATCCCTGTGCCTGTATTACTGCGGTGATAACCGGATCACCCAACCTTGTACCGTCAGCCTGACGAAAACGCGAGCAAAAATAGCATAATTTGCCGTTGCCGACAGCGCCGGGACGTATGAAGCCGAAGTATATCGTCGGGATATCATCGCTGACGTTGATCCTGGCACTTTTCGGTGCATTCTCATCGTACCGGCCAGCCAGGAAATTTCACATTTTCAGGGCGAAACTGGCTGATATCAGTAATAGTCATCATGCTGGTTAATGACATCCTGTCTGGAGAACGCACCATGAAACGCACACCCCGTCTGACCGAAGCCGACGTAACGCCGGAAAGCATTTTTAACATGAAGCGCCGCCAGGTGCTGAAAACGCTGGGACTGAGCGCAGCGGCGATGGGTATGCCGGGCGTGGCGCAAGCCGATATTCTCAGCTGGTTCAAAGGCAACGATCGCCCACCCGCGCCAGCAGGCCGGCCGCTGGACTTTACCAAACCAGCGCAATATCAGGCCGATCTGACCTTAACGCCTGCGGATAAAGTTTCCGGCTATAACAACTTCTATGAGTTCGGGCTGGATAAGGCCGATCCGGCCGCCAATGCCGGTACGCTGAAAACAGAACCCTGGAAACTGACCATTGATGGCGAAGTGGCTAAACCCGTGACCCTGGATATGGATGACATCTTTAAACGGTTTGCCATGGAGCAGCGAATCTATCGCATGCGCTGCGTGGAGGCCTGGTCGATGGTGGTGCCCTGGATAGGCTTTGAGCTGAATAAGCTTATCTCTCTGGCGGAACCCACCAGCAAAGCGCGTTTTGTCGCCTTTCAGACACTGTACGATCCTGAGCAGATGCCAGGTCAGAAAGATCGCTTTATTGGCGGCGGACTCAATTATCCCTATGTCGAAGGTTTACGTCTGGATGAAGCCATGCATCCGCTGACCATTCTGACCACCGGCGTCTATGGCAAAGCGCTGCCGCCGCAGAATGGCGCGCCGATTCGCCTGACGGTGCCGTGGAAATATGGTTTTAAGGGCATTAAGTCGATTGTCAAAATCACCCTGACCGCAAATCAGCCGCCAACGACCTGGAACCAGATCGCCGCAGATGAATATGGTTTTTATGCCAATGTGAATCCGCATGTTAATCATCCACGCTGGTCGCAGGCTACTGAGCGATTTATTGGCCCGGGCGGCAGTCTGAAGGTCGAACGTCAGCCAACGCTGCTGTTTAACGGCTATGCCGAACAGGTTGCGTCGCTCTATCGTGGCCTGGATTTACGGGAGAATTACTAGGTGGTACGCCTGTCGATAAAACAGATCACCTGGCTTAAGGTGATTCTGCATCTGGCGGCCCTGTTGCCGCTGATTTATCTGGTTCTTGCCGCGATGCAGGGCGGCCTGAGTGCGGATCCGGCAAAAGATATTCAGCATTTTACCGGCCGCATGGCGCTGAAACTGCTGCTGGGTACGCTGCTGGTCTCACCGCTGGCACGTTATGGCAGGCAACCGCTGTTAATCCGCACCCGGCGTCTGCTTGGCGTCTGGACGTTTGTCTGGGCTTCTCTCCATCTGCTGAGTTATTACCTGCTGGAGCTGGGCGCTGACAATCTGCGTCTGCTGGGCAGCGAGCTGATTTCCCGTCCCTATCTGACACTGGGGATTATCAGCTGGCTGATATTACTGGCCCTGGCGCTGACGTCGTTTCAGCGCGCTCAGCGCAAGCTCGGTAAGCGCTGGCAAACCCTGCACAACGCGGTCTATCTGGTGGCCATTCTGGTGCCGATTCACTATATCTGGTCAGTGAAAACCGTGTCACCCCAGCCACTTATCTACGCACTACTTGCTGCAATACTGTTAGCCTGGCGTTACAAAAAATTTCTCAAATGGTGGCCTCGCTAGCGCTTCACCCGTTGTTTTCCTCTGCACTTTTCTGATAAAAGATGTGGCCCGCAGGCCACATCCGATCATCTTCGCAGATAAGACCAGTATTTTGCTGCGAAATGACACGAAACGGATATAATGCCCGGCTTTATTGCTCGTCGGGTCTTCTTTTTCATTCTCAAAGGTGACAAATGAAGATTCGCAAGGTATTTTACGCGATGCCTCAATGATTGCGGGAGATGGCAGCACGATGGCGCATAAATTACATATTCTGCTTTTAAACGGACCCAACCTGAACCTGTTGGGAACGCGTGAACCTGAGAAGTATGGTCATACCACGCTGCGTCAGATCGTTGACGATTTGACACGTCAGGCAGACCAGTTGAATGTGGAATTGAGCCACCTGCAAACCAATGCTGAATTTCAGCTGATTGATCGCATTCATGAGGCCAAAGGCAATGTGGATTACATCATTATTAATCCTGCCGCGTTTACCCATACCAGTGTCGCACTACGTGATGCCCTGCTGGCGGTAGAAATACCGTTTATCGAGGTTCATCTCTCCAACGTGCATGCCCGCGAGCCCTTCCGCCATCACTCCTATCTTTCTGATGTCTCTGCTGGCGTGATCTGTGGGCTTGGCGCTGACGGCTACACATGGGCTTTACAAACGGCAGTAAAACGCCTGTCTCAAACTAATTAATCAAACTGAGTACGGAACCCCACTCATGGATATTCGTAAAATTAAAAAACTGATCGAACTGGTTGAAGAGTCTGGCATTTCAGAGCTGGAAATTTCTGAAGGTGAAGAGTCCGTTCGCATCAGCCGTGCACCTGCAAACGTGGGTTACCCGATGATGCAGCAGACTTACGCTGCGCCGGTTCAACAGCCTGCTCTGGCAACAGCTGTTGCTCCTGTTGCAGCGGTTGCCGAAGCGGCACCGGCTGAAATCAGCGGTCACATCGTGCGTTCACCAATGGTAGGGACCTTCTACCGTACGCCGAGCCCGGATGCGAAAGCCTTTGTGGAAGTCGGCCAGAAAGTGAATGCCGGCGATACCTTGTGCATCGTCGAAGCCATGAAAATGATGAACCAGATCGAAGCTGACAAATCAGGTGTAGTGAAAGCTATCCTGGTTGAAAGCGGTCAGCCGGTCGAATTTGACGAGCCACTGGTTATCATCGAGTAACGGGGCAGATCATGCTGGATAAAATTGTTATTGCTAACCGTGGTGAGATTGCGCTGCGCATTCTGCGTGCCTGTAAAGAACTGGGCATCAAGACTGTTGCGGTACACTCAAGCGCGGATCGTGACCTGAAGCACGTGCTGCTGGCAGACGAAACCGTCTGCATCGGCCCGGCGCAGTCAGTTAAAAGTTACCTCAACATCCCGGCGCTGATCTCTGCTGCAGAGATCACCGGCGCGGTGGCGATTCACCCTGGCTACGGCTTCCTCTCTGAGAATGCCGATTTTGCTGAGCAGGTTGAGCGCTCCGGCTTTATCTTTATCGGTCCGAAAGCAGACACCATTCGCCTGATGGGCGACAAAGTCTCTGCGATTAATGCGATGAAGAAAGCAGGCGTCCCAACCGTACCCGGTTCTGACGGTTCGCTGACCGATGATATGGAAAAAAACCGTGCCTTTGCGAAGCGCATCGGTTATCCGGTCATCATCAAAGCCTCTGGCGGCGGCGGCGGTCGTGGTATGCGCGTTGTACGCAGCGACAAAGATCTGGAACAATCCATCAACATGACGAAAGCGGAAGCCAAAGCGGCTTTCAGCAACGACATGGTTTACATGGAGAAGTATCTGGAGAATCCGCGCCACATTGAGATTCAGGTTCTGGCTGACGGCCAGGGCAACGCGATCTATCTGGGCGAACGTGACTGCTCTATGCAGCGTCGTCACCAGAAAGTGGTTGAAGAAGCGCCAGGCCCAGGTATTACTGAAGAACAGCGCAGCTTTATCGGCAATCGTTGTGCCAAAGCCTGTATTGAGATTGGCTATCGTGGCGCAGGTACCTTCGAGTTTCTGTACGAAAACGGTGAGTTCTACTTCATTGAGATGAACACCCGTATTCAGGTGGAACATCCGGTGACCGAGATGATCACTGGTGTGGATCTGATCAAAGAGCAGTTGCGCATTGCTGCGGGTCAGCCACTGTCGATCAAACAGGACGAAGTGGTTATTCGCGGACATGCGGTCGAGTGCCGTATTAACGCTGAAGATCCGGTCACCTTCCTGCCAAGTCCGGGTAAAATCACCCGCTTCCATGCGCCAGGCGGTTTTGGCGTGCGCTGGGAGTCGCATATTTACTCAGGCTACACCGTACCGCCGTATTACGACTCCATGATCGGTAAGCTGATCACCTATGGCGAAACGCGCGACGTGGCTATCGCCCGCATGAAGAATGCGCTGGCGGAACTGATCATCGACGGTATCAAAACCAACGTTGAACTGCAGATGAAAATCATGTCCGACGAAAACTTCCAGCACGGTGGAACCAATATCCACTATCTGGAGAAAAAACTCGGCTTGCACGAGAAGTAAACGCAACGCTGAGTCAGTCAGAGGCCGGTTAATCCGGCCTTTTTCTTTTGCCGCTGGCGTTAAGGTTGAATCATGGATGCTCGTTTTATACAGGCACATAAAGAGGCGCGCTGGTCGCTCTACCTCACCCTGCTCTGGCTCGCTGCCTGGGGGCTTTCTGCCTGGCTGGGTGGCAGTGAAATCGGTATCACCGGCCTGCCGCGCTGGTTTGAACTCTCCTGCCTGTTTGCTCCCCTGTTGTTCATATTCCTGTGCTGGATGATGGTGCGGTTAATTTTCCGCGACATGCCGCTGGAGGACACAAATGAACAGTGAAATTATCCTGCCGTTACTGATTTATCTGGTGTTGATTGCCGCGCTGTCGGTGTTTGCCGTGCGCAAAAGGCGCGAGGGTAGCTTCCTCACTGAATATTTCCTTGGCAGCCGCTCCATGGGCGGATTTGTGCTGGCGATGACGCTCACCACCACCTATATCAGCGCCAGCTCGTTTATTGGTGGTCCCGGTGCCGCCTACAAATATGGGCTGGGATGGGTATTGCTGGCGATGGTGCAGGTGCCCGCCGTCTGGCTCTCGCTGGGTGTGCTGGGGAAAAAGTTTGCCATCCTGGCGCGTAAGCATAATGCGGTGACGCTGAATGACATGCTCTACGCCCGCTATCAGAGCCCGCTGCTGATCTGGCTGGCAAGTCTGAGCCTGCTGGTTGCCTTTATCGGTGCCATGACGGTGCAGTTTATTGGCGGCGCGCGGCTGCTCGAAACCGCCGCAGGCATCCCGTATGACACGGGTCTGCTGATTTTTGGCGGCACTATTGCGCTCTACACCGCTTTTGGCGGGTTCCGTGCCAGCGTTCTCAATGACGCCATGCAGGGCATCGTGATGCTGATTGGCACATTTCTGCTGCTGTTCGCGGTGATTCATCAGGCTGGCGGCCTGAGCACGGCCGTGCAGAAACTGCAAGACATTGATCCCGCTCTGCTGTCGCCGCAGGGACCGGGTGAGATTATAACGCCGACCTTCCTCAGTTCATTTGTCGTGCTGGTCTGCTTTGGGGTGATTGGCTTGCCGCATACTGCGGTGCGCTGCATCTCTTATAAAGACAGCAAGGCAGTCCATCGGGCCATTATTCTGGGTACCATTGTGGTGGTGATCCTGATGCTGGGAATGCATCTGGCCGGTGCGCTGGGCCGGGCGATACTGCCGAATCTGACCGTGCCGGATAGTGTTATACCCACCCTGATGATCACTGTGCTGCCACCGTTAGCTGCCGGACTGTTTCTGGCAGCCCCCATGGCCGCTATTATGTCGACCATTAATGCCCAGCTGTTACAGGCTTCGGCCACGCTGATCAAAGATCTCTATCTGCGTGTCGCCCCGCAGCAGATGGAAAATGAGACGCGGCTGCGGCTGTTATCTGGCACCATTACGTTCGCACTGGGTATCCTGCTGCTGATTGCGGCCTGGAATCCACCCGATATGATTATCTGGCTCAACCTGCTGGCCTTTGGCGGCCTTGAGGCGGTTTTCCTCTGGCCGCTGGTACTGGGTCTCTACTGGGAACGCGCTAATGCCGCAGGCGCCATCACCGGCATGGTGGTGGGTGGAGGCTGCTACGCTTTTCTGGCGAGCCTGAACCTGCAGATTCTGGGTTTTCATCCCATTGTGCCCTCACTGCTTTTAAGCCTGCTGGCATTTTTAGTGGGCAACCTGTTTGGACGCGCGCCGCAAACGGTCGACGCGCCGCAACATTGACGGAAAGAGAGACGTTATGCCGTGGATTCAAATCAAAATTAATAGCTCAGGTGAACACGCGGAAACGCTGAGCGATGCGCTGATGGACATCGGTGCGGTTTCAGTGACCTTTCAGGATACCAACGACACGCCGGTGTATGAGCCGCTGCCAGGTGAAACCCGCCTGTGGGGCGATACCGATGTTATCGGCCTGTTCGATGCAGAAACTGATATGGCCGCGATTACCGCCGAACTGGCGCAGCATCCGTTGCTGGGCGCCGGTTTTCGTCACCGGATCGAGCAGATCGAAGATAAAGACTGGGAGCGCGAATGGATGGAAAACTTCCATCCGATGCGCTTCGGTGAGCGGCTCTGGATCTGTCCGAGCTGGCGTGATGTGCCGGATCCCGATGCCGTCAACGTAATGCTCGATCCCGGCCTGGCGTTTGGGACCGGCACGCATCCGACCACCTCACTCTGCCTTACCTGGCTTGACGGGCTGGATCTGGTGGGCAAAACGGTGATCGATTTCGGCTGTGGTTCGGGGATCCTGGCGATCGCCGCACTGAAGCTGGGCGCGGCTCAGGCGATCGGGATTGATATCGATCCGCAGGCTATTCAGGCCAGCCGGGATAATGCTGAGCGCAACGGCGTCTCTGATCGCCTGTCGCTCTATCTGCCCCACCAGCAACCCGAAAATCTGCAGGCTGATGTGGTGGTGGCCAATATCCTGGCCGGCCCGCTACGTGAACTGGCCCCGCTGATCAGCGTACTGCCGAAGTCTGGCGGTCATCTGGGCCTCTCGGGCGTGTTAGAGAGCCAGGCAGAGAGCGTCTGCGAAGCGTATGTCAGCGAGTTCACGCTCGACCCGGTTGCGGTTAAAGAGGAGTGGTGCCGGATTACCGGGATTAAATCCTGAATATAGCGCCTGTCTGCCCCCTCTGATATCGCGCTGCCCGTAACAAAGTGCCTTAACAGAACATTCAGCCAGCCCGTAGCGTAAGTTGCGGGCTTTCCCGATTTGAAATGGATGCTTGTATCGTTAATCACGGCATGTGACGTTTTTTATCTGGCGAATTGACGTACTTTTCTGGAAAAACTTTTGCTCACAATTTCAGCATAAGTTGTTAAATCATTGATATTTAAGCTTAATAAATATGCACATCGATCATGACCCGGATTTCATTGATCTTTCTTGCTGATTGTTCAAAGTTTGGCCTTTCATCTTCCTGCAAAAATGCGTAATATACGCCGCCTTGCAGACACAGTATGGCCATTCTGACTTCATGCGTATTGGAAACCTCCAGCTGAGAAATCGACTGATTGCAGCACCGATGGCCGGTATTACCGACAGGCCGTTCAGGGCGCTGTGTCACGAAATGGGTGCAGGCATGGCAGTTTCTGAGATGTTGTCTTCAAACCCGGAAGTCTGGGCAAGCGACAAATCTCGATTACGTATGGTTCACAGCGATGAGCCAGGCATTCGCGCCGTGCAAATTGCCGGTTGCGATCCCAGTGAAATGGCGCAAGCTGCACGCATTAATGTTGAGGCTGGTGCACAGGTCATCGACATTAATATGGGATGCCCTGCCAAGAAGGTTAACCGCAAAATGGCGGGTTCAGCCTTGCTGCAATATCCCACCGTGGTGGAGTCAATTCTCTCCGCAGTGGTTAATGCAGTGAATGTGCCGGTTACGCTGAAAATTCGTACTGGCTGGGATCCTGAAAACAGGAACTGTGTCGCGATTGCCCAATTGGCTGAACGCTGCGGTATACAGGCTCTGACGATACATGGTCGCACTCGTGCCTGCCTGTTCAACGGAGAAGCTGAATATGACAGCATTCGGACAGTTAAGCAGAGTGTCTCCATTCCGATTATCGCGAATGGAGACATAACTGACCCGCATAAAGCCAGAGCGGTGCTCGACTATACAGGGGCCGATGCTCTGATGATAGGACGTGCTGCTCAGGGAAGACCGTGGATCTTCCGGGAAATCCAGCATTATCTGGACACTGGGGAGTTGCTTGCCCCGCTGCCGATGGCAGAGGTCAAGCGCTTGCTTGTTTCGCATATACGTGAGCTGCACGACTTTTACGGTTCAGGCAAGGGATACCGTATAGCGCGAAAGCACGTCTCCTGGTACCTGCAGGAGCACGCCCCGAATGACCAGTTTCGGCGCACATTCAACGCCATTGAGGATGCCAGCGAACAGCTGGAGGCGTTGGAGGCATACTTCGAAAATCTTGCGTAACGAAATAAAGAGCTGAAAGAACTATGTTCGAACAACGCGTAAATTCTGACGTACTGACCGTTTCAACCGTTAACTCACAGGATCAGGTAACTCAAAAACCTTTGCGTGATTCGGTTAAACAGGCACTGAAGAACTATTTTGCTCAACTGAATGGTCAGGATGTGAGCGACCTGTATGAGCTGGTTTTGGCTGAAGTCGAGCAGCCTCTGTTGGACATGGTGATGCAGTATACCCGTGGCAATCAGACCCGTGCTGCCCTGATGATGGGTATCAACCGCGGTACGCTGCGTAAGAAATTGAAAAAATACGGCATGAACTGATTTTTAGTTCTGTCTGTAAATCACGCCAGCCTTCGGGCTGGCGTTTTTATTTGTGCGTCGACGCACAAAGCCACGGTAATGATAGTGAAACAGTTTCCGGTAATATGGTAACTGTAGTTGCAATCGCTGGCGTGATATTTCACCCTCTCGCTTTCGCCCGCTGTGATTTGACTTAGTGCCTGCCTGACCCTCACCTCGCTTCACATCCCCGCCACTGCTGGGTATGTGACTTTCTGCGCATTAAAAAGCAACGCAATCTCTTCATACATTTCTGCCTGAGTGAATGCTCACACTGCTCCCACATAGTGAAACTATTTGCACTAAATGTGATCGGGTCGACTCGCATTGCTTCCTTTTGGTGCGCCATATTAGCGGAACTTTCTAAGTGCTTCCGATTATTAACCGTTCTTTCATACGAATTCAGGAACCTGCAAACCTGGCATCAGCTTTGCAGAGTCGTGGATGGCTGACCGCCACAGACAGGAAAAACGCACACTAAAGTGCGCAAACATAACAACATGATCCCGCCACACAGGATGCTTTATGAAAAAGATGATGCTCTCTACGCTGATCGCTGCTGCCTCGCTGGTTGCCGTTGCTCAGCAAGCACACGCAGGCACCACACTGGATGCGATAAAGAAAAAAGGTTTTGTTCAATGTGGTATCAGTGACGGCTTGCCGGGCTTCTCCTATGCAGATGCTGGCGGCAAGTTTACCGGTATCGATGTGGATGTGTGTCGTGCGACGGCTGCCGCTGTGTTTGGTGATGCGACCAAAGTGAAATATACCCCGCTGACCGCGAAAGAGCGTTTTACCGCTCTGCAGTCCGGCGAGGTGGATGTGCTTTCACGTAATACCACATGGACCTCATCGCGCGATGGCGGCATGGGCTTCCTGTTTGCGGGCGTGAACTATTACGACGGTATCGGCTTCCTGACTCACCAGAAGGCCGGCCTGAAAAGTGCGAAAGAGCTGGATGGTGCCACCGTCTGTATTCAGGCGGGAACCGACACCGAGCTGAACGTAGCGGACTTCTTTAAAGCCAACAAAATGCAATATACGCCTGTAACCTTCGACCGCTCTGATGAATCGGCTAAAGCGCTGGATAGCGGACGTTGCGATACGCTGGCGTCTGACCAGTCTCAGCTTTACGCATTACGCATTAAACTGGGCAAACCGGACGAATTTATTGTTCTGCCCGAAGTGATCTCCAAAGAGCCGCTGGGGCCGTTGGTGCGTCGTGGTGATGATGACTGGTTCACCATCGTGAAGTGGTCGCTCTACGCCATGCTGAATGCGGAGGAGATGGGCATCTCCTCGAAGAACGTTGATCAGATGACGGCCAAGCCAACCACACCAGACATGGCACACTTCCTGGGCGCAGAAGGTGATTTTGGTAAGGATCTGAAGCTGGATAACAAGTGGGCCTACAACATCGTCAAGCAGGTGGGTAACTATCAGGAAAGCTTTGACCGTAACGTCGGTAAAGACAGCGCACTGAAGATCGCACGTGGTCAGAATGCGTTGTGGAACCAGGGCGGTATTCAGTACGCACCACCGGTACGTTAACAGACCTCACTAATCGGGCACCCTATTCTGTGGTGCCCTACCCCAGCTTTCGTTACTGAGGTTTCAACATGTCACAACGCCCAACCGTGAAAAGGGATTTTTCATTTGGTAATCCCACGGTTCGCGCCTGGATTTATCAGCTCATCGCCGTCGTCGCGGTGCTTGGTGTGGTGGGTTATCTGGTGCATAACACCATTATTAACCTTGCTAATCGCGGTATTACATCGGGGTTTGGATTTCTTGAGCGCACTGCCGGTTTCGGCATCGTTCAGCATCTGATTGAGTACACTGAGGGAGATACCTACGCGCGCGTGTTTCTGGTCGGATTAACCAACACGCTGCTGGTCTCTGCACTCTGTATTGTTTTCGCTTCGATTCTCGGATTCGCGGTCGGTCTTGCCCGCCTTTCTGACAACTGGCTGCTGCGGAAACTCTCGAATATCTATATCGAAACCTTCCGTAATATCCCACCCCTGCTGCAAATCTTCTTCTGGTACTTTGCAGTCTTACGCAATCTACCGGGCCCACGTCAGGCGCTGAATGCTTTTGACCTGGCATATGTCAGTAATCGCGGACTCTACGTTCCATGGCCGACCTATGCAGCAGGCAGCTGGCCGTTTGTTATTGCACTGCTTCTGGCCGCGGCTGTGAGCTATGGCCTGTACCGCTTTAACCGTAAACATCAGCTGAAAACCGGTCAGTTACGTCGCACATGGCCCGCTGCCGTTGTGATGCTGATTCTCTTTCCTTTGCTTGCGCACCTTGGGTTTGGCCCAGCCACGCACTGGGATGTGCCACAACTGCGCGGTTTCAATTTCCGTGGCGGCTCGGTGATGATACCGGAGTTGGCAGCCCTGACGCTGGCACTGTCGATTTATACCTCGTCATTTATTGCTGAAGTGATCCGCTCCGGGATCCAGTCGGTACCCTATGGTCAGCATGAAGCGGCGCGATCGCTGGGGCTGCCTAATCCGGTTACGCTGCGCCAGGTGATTATTCCGCAGGCCATGCGCGTCATTATTCCGCCACTGACCAGCCAGTATCTGAACATCGTGAAGAACTCCTCACTCGCCGCCGCTATCGGTTATCCCGATATGGTGTCGCTGTTTGCCGGATCGGTACTGAATCAGACCGGTCAGGCCATCGAGACGATTGCTATCACGATGGGCGTTTACCTGATTATCAGCCTGCTGATATCAATGCTTATGAACTTCTACAACCGCAAAATTGCGCTGGTTGAGCGTTAAGAGAACGGGATAACTATGTCTGTGACTACGCATGAAACGCCCCCCGTCCCGACGACTCTGGTCAGTCGCGCCTGGTTTTGGGCTCGTAAAAACCTGTTTTCCAGCTGGTTTAATACGCTACTGACGCTGTTTTGCATCTGGGTTATCTGGCACGTCATTCCACCCGCGCTGAACTGGCTGGTCTTTCAGGCAAACTGGATCGGCACCACGCGCGCCGATTGCACCAAAGAGGGTGCCTGCTGGGTCTTTATCCATGCTCGCTTCGGCCAGTTCATGTATGGGCTTTACCCGCATGAGTTGCGCTGGCGTATTAACCTGGCGCTGGTGATCGGCCTGCTGTCGATTGTGCCGATGTTCATTAAGAGCCTGCCGTATCGTGGACGCTATATTGCTGCCTGGGCCGTCATCTATCCGGTGATTGTCTGGTTTCTGCTGTATGGCGGCTATCTGGGGCTGGAACGTGTCGAAACACGTCAATGGGGCGGATTAACGCTGACGCTGATTATTGCGTCAGTGGGTATTGCCGGTGCGCTGCCGCTGGGTATTTTGCTGGCGCTGGGCCGTCGCTCACGCATGCCGGTCGTGCGCACGCTGTCGATTATCTTTATTGAGTTCTGGCGCGGCGTGCCGCTGATTACCGTGCTATTTATGTCATCCGTGATGCTGCCGCTGTTTATGTCTGAAGGCACTAACATCGACAAGCTGGTGCGCGCGCTGGTCGGCGTCATTCTGTTCCAGTCCGCCTATGTGGCAGAGGTGGTTCGCGGTGGCCTGCAGGCACTGCCGAAAGGTCAGTACGAAGCAGCCGAATCTCTGGCGCTGGGCTACTGGAAGACGCAGATGCTGGTTATTCTGCCCCAGGCGCTGAAGCTCACTATTCCCGGCCTGGTCAATACCATCATCGCACTGTTTAAAGATACCAGCCTGGTCATCATCATTGGTCTATTCGATCTGTTCAGCAGCGTCCAGCAGGCAACGGTCGATCCGACCTGGCTGGGGATGTCGACCGAAGGTTATGTCTTTGCTGCACTGGTCTATTGGATCTTCTGTTTTAGCATGTCGCGCTACAGCCAGTATCTGGAAAAGCGCTTTCACACCGGGCGTACATCGCACTGAGGTTTTACATGACTGACTCTATGACACACTCTTCCGACGCGTTGATGATCTCGCTTGAGAACGTGAATAAATGGTACGGGCAATTCCATGTACTGAAAGACATCAACCTGCAGGTTAAACCCCGTGAACGCATCGTACTGTGCGGACCTTCCGGCTCCGGCAAATCGACGACGATCCGCTGTATCAACCATCTGGAAGAGCATCAGCAGGGCCGCATTGTTGTTGACGGTATCCATCTTAATGATGACGTTCGTAACATTGAGCGCGTGCGCACCGAAGTCGGTATGGTCTTCCAGCACTTCAATCTCTTTCCACATCTGACCGTACTGCAAAACTGCACGCTGGCACCTTCCTGGGTAAGAAAGATTCCAAAGAAGGAAGCTGATGAGCTGGCCATGCACTATCTGCAACGCGTGCGTATTGCCGAGCATGCACATAAGTTTCCGGGCCAGCTCTCTGGCGGACAGCAGCAGCGTGTCGCCATCGCCCGCTCACTCTGTATGAAACCCAAAATTATGCTGTTTGATGAACCCACGTCAGCGCTGGATCCTGAGATGGTTAAAGAGGTGCTGGATACGATGATTGGTCTGGCTGAGGATGGAATGACTATGCTATGCGTCACCCATGAGATGGGCTTTGCCCGAACGGTGGCTGACCGGGTGATCTTTATGGATCGGGGAGAGATCGTCGAAGTCGCGCCACCGCAGGAGTTCTTTGCGAATCCAAAATCGGAGCGTACCCGGGCGTTTTTATCGCAGGTTATTCACTGATCAGACGTTCAGTTATCTCATTACCCGGCCTGGTGCCGGGTTTTTTTATAGCCTGAACAGCCGCTTTAATATGCTTACTGACCTGTTGCTGTTATGAATAGACAGACAGATACGCTGTGAAGAGGGAGTTTTATCGCGGTTTGCCACAACGAAAAAAGCCCTTCGCATACGCAAAGGGCTCTCTCTTATTTGATGCCTGGCAGTTCCCTACTCTCGCATGGGGAGACCCCACACTACCATCGGCGCTACGGCGTTTCACTTCTG
>NZ_JALNPO010000022.1:0-40778 GCF_024520895.1 Pantoea sp. Fr-CA_6
GCAGCGGCGCGAGGACCGCCAGCCCCTGCCCGGCACCAGACTGCGTTATCACCTGTCGCTTAACTGACTGGCATTACGCCCTTCTTCTTTATACGTCGCGCACTCGTGCCGACATCACCAGCGCCACAATAGCCAGCCCGAATGCCAGCCAGTAAACCGCCTCATGTCCCAGTCGCTCACTGAGCGTTCCCTGAATCACCCCAGCCAGAATCATGCCGGTCGAGATCGAGTTGGTGAACATGGTGGTCGCTGCACCAGGCCGTCCTGGCATCAGATCCTGAAACCACAGCATCCCTATGCCAGCAATAATCCCGACAAACACCGCGTTAAACAGCTGCAACACCATCAGCGACGTGCGGGAATTGAACAGCACCAGCCCCAGATAAAACAGTACGCCAGCCGCCACCGCGATCAGCATTAACCGGCGCTTGCCGATACGCCGCGCGTAATGTCCGGCCAGCAGCATCACCGGGATCTCCAGCCCTGCCGCCGTCCCCATCAGCAGACCGGCCAGCTTCTCGGGCAGGCCCAGCGTGGTGCTGATATAGAGCGGCATATCGATGATATACATAGTGTTGCAGGTCCACATCGCGACTGAGGCCAGGAACAGTAAACGCACATCCCGATCGCGCCAGCCACTTAGCGGCAGCCCGCCGCTTTGCATCAGGGGCTGCGAACGTGGCACCGACGGCACGGTGAACCAGATCAGCAGGATACAGATCAGAAACAGCGCGGCGGCCACCATAAATAGCGTCACAAAGCCGTAGTTCAGCGCCAGCGCGAAGGAGAGCGGCGGCCCAATCACCCACGCCAGCGACAGCTGCGCACGCATCACCGAACTGAACATCACCGCTTCACGCGCCGACTGATCGGCATATTCCCGCGCCAGCGCAAACAGCTGAGGCATTGAGACGCTGGCCAGCGCTGACAGCAGCACGCCCAGCGTCAGTAAGGTCAGATAGTGGCGGGTAAAGGCAAACAGTAGCGCATTGACCAGCGCCATCAGGCAGCAGAAGAGAATGATATGACGACGATCGCCGACGCTGTCAGAGCGCTTTGCCACCAGCATGCTCACCACGATACCGGCCACCGCATTGATGGTGAAAAACAGTCCGACCCAGAAGGGCCGCGCCTGCACCTCGCGCGTCAGAAACAGGCTGAGCGTCGGCGCCTGCAGTGCGCCCGCGATGCCCAGCATGAACGAGGCGACCATAAAAGCGAGGTAAACCGGATTGATGCGGCGCTGCCGCGTTAACAGCGATTTCATACCGAAATCCCTTACAGAACATACAGAGGGGAAAAAGAAGGGTAGACGATACCGCGCAACATGAAAAAAGCCAGCAGAGATCATCTGCTGGCGGTGTAAATGCACCCTACTCAGAAAAGCACTCCGCTGAACAGCGAAGTCAGGGTCGAACGCCATTCAGAACTGAATGCCTCCCGCTCTTCCCATAACGCAAAGTTTGCTCTTAAAATAGGGCAAGAAAAACAGAGCGCTTTTCATCGGGAGTTCCTCTTTTATGTCCTCATCACGTCTGAAGCAGCAGTTCATTCGCCTGTGGCAGAGCTGTCAGGGGCAAACGCAGGAGATTACCCTTAGCGAACTGGCTGACCTGCTGCACTGCTCGCGCCGCCATATGCGCAATCTGCTCAACCGGATGCAGGCCGCGGGCTGGCTAATCTGGCAGGCGGAATCCGGACGCGGCAAGCGTTCACAGCTTACCTTCTGCTATACCGGACTGGCTTTGCAGCAGCAACGTGCCGAGGATTTGCTGGAGCAGGATCGCATCGATCAGCTGGTCCAGCTGGTGGGCGATAAAAATCAGGTACGGCAGATGATCGCCGCGCATCTGGGCCGCAGTTTCCGTCAGGGCAAGCATATCCTGCGGGTGCTCTACTATCGTCCGCTGCTCAATCTGCTGCCCGGTTCGCCGCTGCGGCGCTCCGAAACCCACATTGCGCGACAGATTTTCAACGGCCTGACGCGGATAAATGAGGAAAACGGGGAAATCGAGCCCGATATTGCGCACCACTGGCAGCAGACTTCCCCGCTTCACTGGCGCTTCTTCCTGCGTCCAGCGATTCGCTTTCATCACGGCAGAGAACTGGAGATGGAGGATGTGCTGGCCACGCTTGAGCGTCAGCGCCCCCATCCGCTCTTTTCCCATATCGAGCAGATCGACTCGCCCGCGCCCTGGACGCTGGATATCCGCTTAAGCCAGCCCGACGAGGGATTACCCTGGCTGCTGGGCAGCGTCAGTGCGATGATCCTGCCGCGCGAATGGCCGACGCTGCACGATTTTGCCCGCCAGCCCGTTGGCACCGGTCCTTACCGGGTGATCCGCAATCAGGAGAGTCAGCTGAAGATCGAAGCGTTTGATGACTATTTTGGTTTTCGCGCCCTGATTGATGATGTCTCTATCTGGGTACTGCCCGACATCAGCGATGAGCTGGTCTATGCCGGTGTCCGTCTGCAGGGCGATGGAGCCGATGAGGTTCAGGAGGAGAGCCGCCTTGAAGAGGGCTGCTACTATCTGCTGTTCGACCAGCGTTCAGAACAGGGACGCAACGAGGCGGTCCGGCGCTGGGTCAGCTACCTGTTTAATCCTATCGCCCTGCTCAATCACGCCGGTGTCGGCTACCAGCGCTACTGGTTTCCGGCGTATGGCCTGCTGCCGCGCTGGCATCATCGGCGCGACCTGACGCCAGTGGAAAAACCGCCCGGCTTAACCCACCTGACGCTGACCTGGTACAGCCAGCACGTGGAGCATGAAGGCATCGCTAACGCGCTGCGTCCGCTGCTGGCAGAGCATGGCGTCACGCTGGAGACCCGCGAGATCAGCTACGAAAACTGGTATCAGGGCGAAGCGGAAAGTGATATCTGGCTTGGCAGCGTGAACTTTACCCTGCCGCTGAATTATTCTCTGTTTGCGCAGCTTTATGAGATCCCGTTGCTGCATCACTGTCTGCCGATCGACTGGCACAGCGATGCGGCCCGCTGGCGCGAGAAAACGCTGCCGCTGGCCGAATGGAGTAAACAGTTAATCGAAGAAGCGGGTCTGCATCCGCTGTTTCACCACTGGCTGCTGCTTGAAGGTCAGCGCAGCATGCGCGGCGTTCGGATGAATACGCTGGGCTGGTTTGATTTTAAATCCGCCTGGTTCGCGCCACCCGCGCTGTGAGGCTTTCGCCCCGGCGCTGAAATGACTAGAATGTGACGTTCTCAACGGGGTGCCGCCTGCCACCAGCAAGCAGCTGAGAGATACCCGTCGAACCTGATTCGGTTAATACCGACGTAGGGATTTGGGAGGCCTCTGTGCTCAGATCCTTTGCGACTCATCCCCTATTCTCCTGAAGGAGCGCAAAGTGTTAAACAAAGTTCTGCCGGTGCTGCTGTTACTCTCCGCCCCCGTTCTGGCGGCTAAGCCGGTTCTCACGGTCTACACCTACGACTCCTTCTCCGCTGACTGGGGCCCTGGCCCGGCGGTTAAAAAAGCCTTCGAGGCGCAGTGCAACTGCGAGCTGAAATTCGTCACGCTGGAAGATGGCGTGTCGCTGCTGAACCGCGTGCGCATGGAAGGGAAAAACAGCAAAGCCGATCTGGTACTGGGGCTGGATAACAATCTGGTACAGGCGGCGCAGAAAACCGGTCTGTTTGCCGAAAGTCAGGTCGATACCTCGACATTAAAACTGCCCGGCGGCTGGCACAACACCACCTTCGTGCCGTTTGATTATGGCTACTTCGCGTTTGTCTATGACAAAACCCGGCTGAAGAATCCGCCAAAAAGCCTGAAAGAGCTGGTCGACAGCCCGGAGAAGTGGCGGGTGATCTACGAAGATCCCCGTACCAGCACCCCCGGCTTAGGCCTGCTGTTGTGGATGCAGAAAGTCTATGGCGATCAGGCACCGCAGGCGTGGCAGAAGCTGGCGCAGAAAACCGTGACGGTGACCAAAGGCTGGAGTGAAGCCTATGGCCTGTTCCTCAAGGGCGAAGGCGATCTGGTGCTGAGCTACACCACCTCACCGGCTTACCACATCATCGAAGAGAAAAAAGAGAACTATGCCGCCGCGCCGTTTGCAGAGGGCCACTATCTGCAGGTTGAAGTTGCCGCGCAGTTAGCCAGCAGCAAGCAGCCGGCGCTGGCACAGCAGTTTATGAAGTTTATGGTGTCACCCGACTTCCAGCGCACGATTCCCACCGGTAACTGGATGTACCCGGTAATCGACACGCCGCTGCCTGCCGGTTTTAGCGCGCTCACTGTGCCCGCCACCGCTCTGCAGTTCTCGCCGGAAGAGGTTGCCAGCCAGCGTTCAGGCTGGATCAGCCAGTGGCAACGCGCCGTCAGCCGCTGATGCCGCGCTGGCTTATCCCCGGTTCGCTCGCCACGCTGCTGTTAATCAGCGTGGCGCTGCTGGCCTTCGGTGCACTCTGGAGCGCCGCGCCAGAGAATGACTGGCGCAGCGTGCTGCAGGATGATTACCTGCATCACGTTATCGCCTTCTCTTTTGGTCAGGCGCTGCTCTCCGCGCTGTTGTCGCTGCTTCCAGCGGTGCCGCTGGCGCGCGCGCTCTATCGACGCCGTTTCCCTGGCCGTCAGCTGCTGCTGCGTCTGTGCGCCATGACCCTGGTGCTGCCGGTGCTGGTGGCGGTATTTGGTCTGCTCACCGTCTATGGTCGTGTCGGCTGGCTGGCGCAGCTGTGCCAGCTGGCAGGGATTGATTACCACTTCTCTCCCTACGGTCTGTCGGGCATTTTGCTGGCGCACGTCTTCTTTAACCTGCCGCTGGCGACCCGCCTGATGCTGCAGGCGCTGGAGAGCATTCCGGCGGAACAGCGTCAGCTGGCGGCACAGCTCGACCTGCGCGGCTGGCACCATTTTCGTCTGCTGGAGTGGCCATGGCTGCGGCGTCAGCTGCTGCCGACCGGCGCGCTGATCTTCATGCTCTGTTTCGCCAGCTTTGCTACCGTGCTCTCACTGGGCGGCGGCCCGCAGGCGACGACCATCGAGCTGGCGATTTTCCAGGCGCTGAGTTATGACTACGATCCGGGGCGCGCTGCACTGCTGGCGCTGATCCAGCTTGGCTGCTGCGTGACGCTGGTGCTGCTCAGCCAGCGCTTCAGCAAGGCCATTCCCGCCGGAACCAGCCAGCTGAACGGCTGGCGCGATCCGCAGGATTCGCGCGCGGCGCAGCTGGTTGATGCGCTGCTGATCCTGCTGGCGCTGATCCTGCTGCTGCCCCCGCTGGCGGCGGTCATCATCGATGGTCTGCACGGCGGACTGCGCGGCGCGCTTGCGCAGCCTGCACTCTGGCAGGCGACGTTTACCTCACTGCGCATCGCCACCGGCGCCGGTCTGCTCTGTGTGGTGCTGACCATGATGCTGCTGTGGAGCAGTCGCGAGCTGCGCCTGCGTCAGCGCCCGGCGGCGGCAACCCTTATTGACACCAGCGGCATGCTGATTCTGGCGATGCCAGGCATCGTGCTCGCCACCGGCTTTTTCCTGCTGTTTAACGCCACCATTGGTCTGCCGGCGTCGGCGGACGGGCTGGTGATCTTCACCAATGCGCTGATCGCCATTCCCTATGCGCTGAAAGTGCTGGAGAACCCAATGCGTGACGTCGCGGAGCGTTACGGCAGACTCTGTGATTCGCTGGATATCCACGGCTGGAACCGGCTGCGGCTGATTGAACTGCGGGCGCTGAAACGTCCGCTGGCCCAGGCGCTGGCCTTTGCCTGCGTGCTGTCGATCGGTGATTTTGGCGTGGTGGCGCTGTTTGGTACTGCCGATTTCCGCACCCTGCCGTTCTACCTTTATCAACAGATCGGTGCCTATCGCGGTGCTGACGGTGCAGTGACCGCGCTGCTGCTGCTGCTGCTCTGTTTGTTGCTGTTCACCCTGATGGAAAAATTACCAGGCCGCCATGCTGACACTGAATAACCTCACGTACCTTTATCAGCATCTGCCGATGCGCTTTAGTCTCAACGCCACCCGCGGCGAGCGCATCGCGATCCTCGGCCCCAGCGGGGCCGGTAAAAGCACCCTGCTGAGCCTGATTGCCGGTTTCCTGCCGGTGAAACAGGGCACCCTGATGATTGACGGCCAGGAGCACACCCACAGCGTGCCGGCCAGACGGCCGGTTTCGATGCTGTTTCAGGAGAACAACCTGTTTCCGCACCTCAGCGTGCAGCAGAACATGGCGCTGGGATTGCACCCCGGACTGAAGCTGAGCGCCGGGCAGCGCCAGCAGCTTGCAGCGCTGGCCGATCAGGTGGGATTAGGCGATCTGCTGACGCGCCTGCCGGGCGAGCTGTCAGGCGGACAGCGACAGCGCGTGGCGCTGGCACGCTGTCTGCTGCGTGACCGTCCGGTGCTGCTGCTGGATGAGCCTTTTTCTGCGCTGGATCCCGCGCTTCGCGGAGAGATGCTGCAACTGGTGCGTTCGGTGTGTGAAGCGCGCAGCATCACGCTGCTGATGGTGTCGCACAGTCTGGAAGATGCCCAGCAGATTGCGCCGCGCAGCGTGGTGATTGTGGATGGCCGGGTTTACTGGGATGGCGAGACCCGACAGTTACTGTCGGGCGACACGCGGGAGGCCGAAGTGCTCGGCATCCCGCGTCGTTAAGCGATTCAGGCGAAGAAAACCTGCCACAGCAGATGACGGAAAATGGGCATCATCGGATGGAACTGAATGCCGACGAAAGCCGCGACGGCAATCACCAGCCCCAGCGGCCCTGCCCAGCGCAGGCGCTCAGGCGGCAGCCAGGCCGATGCCCAGTCGCGACTCTTGCCGCTGCGCCACCAGCGCCAGCATAACCAGACACCCAGCCAGATCAGCAGTGCTGCGCCGAGTAACAGCCATTTAAAGCTGCCGCCCTGCGCGGCTTTGGGCACATCGATCGCCACACCCGCCAGAATACCGGGCAGCAGATAGAGCGGCGGCCAGAGAATGCAGCCGATAATGTTCGGCGGCAGGAATTTACGCACCGGCAGCTCCAGCATACCGGCCGCCAGCGGGATCAGCGGACGCGTGGGGCCAACAAAGCGTCCGACCAGAATCGTAAACATGCTGTGCTGATGCAGGGCGTGCTCGGTTTTATCCAGCAGGCCTTTATACTTTTGCAGATACTTCCAGCGGTGCAGCGGCCCCTGAAATTTCCAGCCAATGCCGTAGGAAACCCAGTCACCAATCAGGCAGCCCGCAAAGCCGGCCGCCCAGGCCGGGTAAAGGCCAAGTTCGCCACTGCCGACCAGCGCGCCCAGACTGGCCATCATCACCGTACCTGGCAGCAACAGCCCGACCAGCGCCAGCGACTCCAGAAACGTCACCAGCGCAACGGCAAACAGCGCCCACTCCAGGGACTGCGTAATCAGTTGTTGAATCCAGGCTTCCATAATCATCCTAAGTAAAAGCAGAAGGCTGGATTGTCCTGAGCCAGCCACACAGCGTCAAGGCAAGAATTGTAGGACAATGTTGACAAAAGCGGGTGGCGGGAACTGTATAAATATCCATGTTATACTGAAGCGGTTTTCTCATCCTGAAATGCTGAGTCCGGAGAACATCTGAATATGCCCCGCGCAGGTTTTCTGCTCACCCGCCACTGGCGCGACAGCCCGCATGGCACCGAAATTATCCTCTGGCTCGCGACCGATGCGGGCGCGCAGCGCGTGGTGCTGCCGGTGCAGGAGTCCGTCGCGTTTATTCCTGAGGAATTTCAGGCGCAGGTCAGCGAATTACTGAAAGATGAACGTCAGTTTCGGATTCAGTCGCTGGCGCTGAAAGATTTTCGGCGTCGCCCGGTTTTCGGCCTCTACTGCCAGCAGAACCGCCAGCTACAGCGCATTGAAAAACGGCTGCGCGAAGAAGGTATTCCGGTCTATGAAGCCGATATCCGTCCGCCGGAGCGCTACCTGATGGAGCGTTTTATTACCGCGCCGGTCTGGTTTGACGGCGAGCAGCGCGGTGACAGCGTGGTCAATGCGCGGCTCAAACCCCATCCCGACTATCGCCCGCCGCTGAAATGGGTCTCGCTGGACATTGAAACCACACAGCATGGCGAGCTTTATTGCATCGGGCTGGAGGGATGCGGTCAGCGCCAGGTCTTTATGCTCGGCCCGGCCAACGGTGATGCCAGCACGCTGGATTTCGAGCTGATCTATCTCGACAGCCGGCCGCAGTTACTTGAAGCGCTGAACCAGTGGTTTGCAGAGCATGATCCGGATGTCTTAATTGGCTGGAACGTCGTGCAGTTTGACCTGCGGGTATTGCAAAAGCATGCCGATCGTTACGGCATTCCGCTGCGCCTGGGACGCCAGCAGGCCGCGCTGGAGTGGCGTGAACATGGCTTCAAACCCGGCGTATTTTTCGCTCAGGCCAGTGGCCGGTTGATTATTGATGGTATTGACGCGCTGAAATCGGCGTTCTGGGATTTTCCCTCATTCAGCCTCGAGTCCGTGTCGCAGCAACTGCTGGGAGAAGGAAAAGCGATTGATAATCCCTGGCAGCGTATGGAGGAGATCAACTGGCGCTTTGCCAACGATAAACCGGCGCTGGCGCGCTACAACCTGAAAGACTGCGAACTGGTGACGCGCATTTTTCACAAAACGGCGATTATGCCGTTTCTGCTGGAACGCGCGGCGGTCAATGGACTGGCGGTGGATCGCCACGGCGGTTCGGTAGCGGCCTTTGGTCATCTCTATATTCCGCGGATGCATCGCGCCGGGTTTGTCGCCCCGAACATGGGTGATGTGGCCCCGGAAGCCAGTCCTGGCGGTTATGTGATGGATTCGCGCCCCGGCCTGTATGACTCAGTGCTGGTACTGGATTACAAAAGCCTCTACCCGTCGATTATCCGCACCTTCCTGATTGACCCGGTGGGTCTCGTGGAAGGGCTGGCCCATCCTGATGATGCCGATTCGATTGAAGGTTTCCGTGAAGCGCGTTTTTCGCGGCATACCCACTGCCTGCCTGCGATAGTTGAACAGATCTGGCTGGGTCGCGAAGCGGCGAAAAAGCAGAATAATCAGCCGCTGTCCCAGGCGCTGAAAATCATCATGAACGCCTTTTATGGCGTGCTGGGCACCAGCGCCTGCCGCTTCTTTGATCCGCGGCTCGCCTCCTCTATTACGCTGCGCGGTCACGCCATCATGCAGCAGACCCGAACGCTGATTGAGGCGGAAGGCTACGACGTCATCTATGGCGACACCGACTCCACCTTTGTCTGGCTGAAGTCGGCGCACAGTGAAGAAGATGCCGCCGCGATTGGTCAGCAGCTGGTGCAGAAAGTGAACGCCTGGTGGCGCGACCATCTGCAGCAGACGCAGGGGCTGACCAGCACACTGGAACTGGAGTATGAAAATCACTTCTGCCGTTTTCTGATGCCCACCATTCGCGGCGCGGAACAGGGCAGCAAGAAACGCTACGCCGGACTGATTCGTGACGCCGCCGGTGAACGCATGGTCTTTAAGGGGCTGGAGTCGGTGCGAACAGACTGGACGCCGCTGGCAAAAGCATTCCAGCAGCAGCTCTACCACCGTATCTTCCACCGTCAGCCGTGGCAGGATTATATCCGTACTACCGTGGCGCAGTTGCTGGCGGGTGAACTCGACGATCAGCTGATCTACAAAAAGCGGCTGCGGCGTCCGCTGAAAGAATATGAACGAAACGTGCCCCCGCACGTGCGCGCCGCCAGGCTGGCCGATGAGTACAATCGTAAATTAAACCGGCCCTTGCAGTACCAGAATGGTGGCCGGATCCGTTATGTCATCGCCACCGCAGGCCCCGAGCCACTGGAGGCGCGCAGCACGCCGCTGGACTATGACCACTACGTGACGAAGCAACTTCAGCCGGTTGCAGAGGGGATTCTGCCTTTTGTCGAGGGGGACTTTGCTACACTTATTACCGGACAGCTGGGGCTTTTTTGACAGGTGACGAACGTCCTGCCATCCAGTACCATAGCGCCCTTCCTGAAACTCACCGCTCTTAAGTACGCTCCAGGCCTTGTTGTCTGGCGGTAACGCTATTGCCTGAGCTTTGGGAACACCTCTAAAAACGTTAAAATTCGAGCAAAAAATATATGGTTTTTACATTAGGTCAGCGCTGGATTAGTGATACGGAAAGTGAACTGGGACTGGGCACCGTGGTGGCGATCGATACCCGCATGATCACCCTGCTGTTTCCGGCCACGGGGGAAAACCGCCTCTACGCCCGCAACGATTCGCCAGTTACCCGCGTCATCTTTAATCCGGGTGATACCATCACCAGCCACGAAGGCTGGCAGATGCGCGTCGATGAAGTACGCAACGAAAATGACCTGATGACCTATATCGGTACCCGTCTGGATACCGAAGAGAGCGAAGTGATGCTGCGCGAAGTCATGCTCGACAGCAAGCTGGTGTTCAGTAAGCCGCAGGATCGCCTGTTTGCCGGCCAGCTCGACCGGATGGATCGTTTTGCCCTGCGCTTCCGCGCCCGTAAATACCAGAGTGAGCAATATCGCCTGCCAATCAGCGGATTACGCGGCATGCGCACCAACCTGATCCCTCACCAGCTGCATATCGCCCACGATGTCGGCCGCCGCCATGCGCCGCGCGTCCTGCTGGCCGATGAAGTTGGCCTGGGTAAAACCATTGAAGCCGGGATGATCATCCAGCAGCAGCTGCTGGCTGGCCGCGCCGATCGCGTCCTGATCGTGGTGCCTGAAACTTTACAGCATCAGTGGCTGGTCGAGATGCTGCGCCGCTTCAACCTGCGCTTTGCGCTGTTTGATGACGATCGCTATACAGAAGCGCAGCACGACAGCGATAATCCGTTTGAGACGGAGCAGCTGATTATCTGCTCACTGGACTTCGTGCGCCGTAACAAGCAGCGTCTTGAGATGCTGGCCGATGCCGAATGGGATCTGCTGGTGGTCGATGAAGCGCACCATCTGGCCTGGTCAGAAGGCGAGCCCAGCCGTGAATATCAGGTTATCGAACAGCTGGCTGAGAAAACCGCCGGGGTTCTGCTGCTGACCGCAACGCCTGAGCAGCTGGGCATGGAGAGTCACTTCGCCCGTCTGCGCCTGCTCGACCCTAATCGTTTCCATGACTTTGCCGCCTTTGTTGAAGAGCAGCAGCATTTCCGTCCGATTGCCGATGCCGTCACCGCGCTGCTGGCCGATAAAGCGATCTCCCAGGAGGAGATGAACCGGATCAACGATCTGGTCGGCGAGCAGGATATTGAGCCACTGCTGCAGGTCGCCAACAGCGACCGTGACGGCAAGCTGGAGGCGCGTCAGGAGCTGATCTCCATGCTGATGGACCGCCACGGCACCAGCCGCGTGCTGTTCCGTAACACCCGTAACGGGGTTAAAGGCTTCCCGAAACGCGAACTGCACCAGATCCGCCTGCCGCTGCCTGCCCAGTATCAGACGGCGATTAAAGTCTCCGGCATTATGGGCGCGCGCAAAAGTGCAGAAGAGCGGGCGCGTGACCTGCTCTATCCGGAACAGATTTATCAGGAATTTGAAGGCGACAGCGGCACCTGGTGGAACTTCGATCCGCGCGTGGAATGGCTGATGGGCTATCTCACCACCAACCGCAAAGAGAAAGTGCTGGTGATCTGCGCCAAAGCGGCCACCGCGCTGCAGCTGGAGCAGGTACTGCGTGAACGCGAAGGTATCCGCGCAGCGGTGTTCCACGAAGGTCTGTCGATCATTGAACGTGACCGTGCTGCCGCCTGGTTCGCCTCAGAAGAGAATGGCGCGCAGGTGCTGTTGTGCTCCGAGATCGGTTCTGAAGGCCGTAACTTCCAGTTTGCCAGCCGTCTGGTGATGTTCGACCTGCCGTTTAACCCGGACCTGCTGGAGCAGCGTATCGGTCGTCTGGATCGTATTGGCCAGGCGCACGACATTCAGATTCTGGTGCCGTGGCTGGAGCAGACCGCACAGGCGGTGCTGCTGCGCTGGTATCACGAAGGGCTGGACGCGTTTGAACACACCTGCCCGACCGGCCGGACAATCTATGACAGCGTCCATTCGCAACTGATCGGCCATCTGGCCGCGCCGGAAAACAGCGAAGGTTTTGATGCGTTTATCACCGACTGCCGTAAACAGCATGACGCGCTGAAACTGCAGCTGGAACAGGGTCGCGATCGCCTGCTGGAGCTGAACTCCAACGGCGGCGAATCGGCTCAGCTACTGGCCAATGCCATCAGCGAGCAGGATAACGACACCGGTCTGGTGAACTTCGCGCTTAACCTGTTTGATATCGTTGGTATCAATCAGGAAGATCGCAGCGATAACCTGATTGTGCTGACCCCTTCCGACCACATGCTGGTGCCCGATTTCCCTGGCCTGCCGGAAGATGGCTGCACCATCACCTTCAACCGCGATCAGGCGCTGTCGCGCGAAGATACCCAGTTCATTACCTGGGAACATCCGCTGATCCGCAACGGTCTGGATCTGATTCTGTCGGGCGATACCGGCAGCAGCGCACTGTCACTGCTGAAGAACAAGGCGCTGCCAGTGGGGACGCTGCTGGTCGAGCTGATCTATGTGGTTGAAGCGCAGGCACCGAAGCATCTGCAACTGACCCGCTTCCTGCCGCCAACGCCAATCCGTCTGCTGATGGATACTAAAGGCACTAACCTGGCGGACAAAGTGGAGTTCGAAAGCTTTAACCGTCAGCTGAATGCGGTAAACCGTCATACCGCCAGTAAACTGGTGAATGCGGTGCAGCAGGATGTGCATGCGATTCTGACCCAGGGCGAAGAGAGCGTGGTCAGCGAAGCGCGTGCGGTGATTGATGCAGCACGTGCCGAAGCGAACGAGAAGCTGGGCGCAGAACTCTCCCGTCTCAACGCGCTGAAAGCGGTGAACCCGAACATCCGTGACGATGAAGTCGAGGCGCTGGAAAGCAACCGTGAACAGGTGCTGGAAAGTCTCGATCAGGCCAACTGGCGTCTCGACGCGCTGCGCCTGATTGTGGTGACACACCAGTAAGCTCAGGGGCCTGGATGAATCTGGCCGCAACTGAGAAACTCAACACGCAGGGAACAGGGGCAGAGGAGGAAAGCGTCCCGCGCCATGGACAAAAACGCCAGGAGCGTTTTTGAACAACGCAACGCGTTGGCCCGGCAACGGGCGCACCTCAGGGATGAGGTGCGTAATCGCGCGGGCCGAGCTTGTCAGGGATGACAGCTTTTGCGTCTTTCCGATCTGACCGTGTTTCCTGCGCTGGCACGCTATCACAGCTAAGCGGGCCAGACTTTGTCTACAATCTCAGCCGCTGGCCCCTTATTTTTGGAAAGCCCCATGGAACCTTACAATCCACCGCGTGAACCCTGGCTGCACATCCTTTATCAGGATGCGCACAT
Organism: Pantoea sp. Fr-CA_6; assembly: GCF_024520895.1. Taxonomy (NCBI): domain Bacteria; kingdom Pseudomonadati; phylum Pseudomonadota; class Gammaproteobacteria; order Enterobacterales; family Erwiniaceae; genus Pantoea; species Pantoea sp. Fr-CA_6. The sequence goes on from NZ_JALNPO010000022.1 coordinate 13,357, forward strand.
CATGGTGGTGAACAAACCCAGCGGTCTGCTCTCGGTACCCGGTCGGCTGGACGAACATAAAGATAGCGTGATGACGCGGGTTCAGCGTGATTTCCCGCAGGCTGAATCTGTCCACCGACTGGATATGGCGACCAGCGGCGTGATGGTCGTGGCGCTGACTAAGGCTGCTGAGCGCGAGCTGAAACGACAGTTCCGTGAGCGGGAGCCTTCCAAGACTTACGTGGCCTGCATCTGGGGTCATCCGGCGAAGGAAGAGGGATTGGTTGACCTGCCGCTGATTTGCGACTGGCCAAATCGTCCGAAGCAGATGGTCTGCTTCGAGACCGGCAAAGCCGCGCAGACGGAATATCAGGTGCTGGAATATCGTGCGGATAACAGTGCGCGTGTTTCGCTGAAACCGATTACCGGCCGCTCACACCAGCTGCGGGTGCATATGCTGGCACTGGGCCATCCGATTCTGGGGGATAACTTCTATGCGCATCCGGAGGCCAAAGCGATGGCGCCCCGTTTACTGCTGCATGCGGAGTCACTAACCATTACCCATCCGGCATTTGGTAATGCCATGACATTTCGTCAGCCCGCCGATTTTTAAGGTTTACTGCTCGCCAGTCAGTCACCGTGGCCTCCTCTGTTGCAGAAGCGGCCACGGAACATGGTGTTTACTTAAAGCCTTTCTCTTTGCGAATCAGATCGTACGCCGCCTGGATTTCCTGGGCTTTCTGCTTCGCCATCTCCATCATCTCTGGCGGCAACCCTTTCGCTACCAGCTTGTCAGGATGATGTTCGCTCATGAGTTTGCGGTAGGCGCGTTTGATGGTGGTGGCGTCGTCGCTGCTCTTCACACCCAGCACGCTACAGGCATCTTCCAGCGTTGGCCCGCGCTGCGCCTGCTGAAAACCGCCTGAACTGCGCTGACCACCGCCAAACTGCTGGCCACCTTCCATCATGCGCAGGAACTGATCGAACTGACCGCGCGAAATGCCAAGCTCTTCGGCAATCACATAGAGCACCTGTCGCTCATTGGGATGCAGTGAACCGTCGGCAAAGGCGGCCTGAATCTGGATCTCCAGGAACATCCGAATCAGATCAAACCGGCCAAAACAGGCGCTGCGCAGTTCACGCAGTTTGCTGCGTAACGGATAATCCGCCTGCTTGCCTTCGCGGAACGCGCGCTGGGCAGCCGTGCGAGAGTCACCGTGCAGCTGCATCCGCTCCATTAACAGCGAAGCAATCTGAATATCCGCTTCCGTGACGCGCCCTTTTGACTTGGTCAGATGGCCCATCACCTGAAAGGTGGTGCTGAAAAACAGCGTCTGTCGGGTCTGATTATTTGAGAAGTAAGCCTTGCCTTGCGCGCCGCGTACTTTGTCAATCATATGGCCAATGATCAAACCGATCACAATACCCCAAAAGCCTGCGCCGGAAAGTAATCCCACCGCCAGACCCACAACTTTTCCCCAGTAGCGCATAAACTCCTCAATTCGCCATGCTTGCGGCTGAAAATTGCATTATCATACCTGTCATTTATCTCAGCGCCTAACGGCAACGCTGACTGACCAGGATTAACACTGGCGCAACGCCGGGCAGTAAGTTAGTCTCTGACCCGATTGTCGGCATGATGCCAGTTTTCATGGAATTCTCGATACCGCGTATGAAAAAACATATACCTACCCTGCTGGCCACACTGATCGGCGCAGCCATTAGCCAGCAAGCCTTTGCCGACGATTTGATGTCGCAGTGTATGTTAGGCGTGCCGAGTTATAACCGCCCGCTGGTGAATGGCGATACGAATCAGATGCCCGTCACCATTCACTCCGACGCCGCCAAAGGGAACTATCCCAACGATGCGGTATTCACCGGTAATGTGAATATTGAGCAGGGCAACAGCCGTATGCAGGCGGATGAAGTCCAGCTTCATCAGCGTCAGCAGGAAGGCCAGACCGCGCCCGTACGTACCGTCGATGCGCTGGGTAATGTGCACTACGATGACAATCAGGTCATCCTGAAAGGTCCGAAAGCCTGGTCAAACCTCAACAGCAAAGATACCAACGTCTGGAATGGTCAGTACCAGATGGTAGATCGTCAGGGACGCGGCGTCGCAGATCAGATGAAGCTGCGCGGCGATAACCGCTACACCATTCTGGAAAACGGCACCTTTACCTCCTGTCTGCCCGGCTCCAACAGCTGGAGCGTGGTGGGTTCAGAGGTCATCCAGGATCGCGAAGAGGAAGTAGCGGAGATCTGGAACGCCCGCTTTAAGATCGGTTCCGTTCCGGTGTTCTACAGCCCCTATCTGCAGTTACCGATTGGCGATCGTCGCCGCTCCGGTTTCCTGATCCCGAATGCAAAATATGGCAGCAACAATGGCTTTGAGTTCACGCTGCCCTATTACTGGAACATCGCGCCGCAGGCCGATGCGACCATCACGCCGCACTACATGAGTAAGCGCGGCATGCAGTTTGAAAACGAATTCCGTTATCTGACCACGCTGGGTGCAGGTCTGGTTGAATTCGACTACCTCGGCTCGGACAAACAGTACGATAACGACAAAGCGGTGCGTGGCATCGCCGAAAATGACAGCTCCGATCGCTGGCTGTTCTACTGGCGTCATGCCGGTGTCTATGACCAGAACTGGCGTTTCAACGCGGACTACACCAAGGTCAGCGATAAGTACTACTTCAACGATCTCGACTCGAAGTACTACAGCTCGACCGACAACTACGCCACGCAGAAATTCAGCATCGGCTATGCGGACACCAACTGGGATGCCACGCTCTCCACCAAAGATTTCCAGGTGTTCGGCGATACCACCAGCAATAACGTCTACCGCGCCATGCCGCAGCTGGACGTCAATCTCTATCAGAACGATATCGGCCCGTTTGATGGCCGGGTTTATGCCCAGGCGGTGAAGTTCACCAACGTCAGCAGCCGCTATCCCGAAGCGACCCGTTTACATGTTGAGCCAACGCTGAACCTGCCGCTGTCAAACGGCTGGGCCAGCCTGGATACCGAAGCGAAGTTCCTGGCGACCCACTATCAGCAGACTGACGTTGATTTCTATAACAACGCAGCCAATGGTCTCAGGGGTGATAAGAGCGGCGAACTGGATGAGTCAGTCAACCGCACCCTGCCGCAATTTAAAGTTGATGGTCGTCTGGTGTTTGACCGCGATATGAACTCGGCGGTGGGTTATACCCAGACGCTGGAACCGCGCGTGCAGTACCTTTATATCCCGTATCGTAATCAGAGCAATATCTATCCGTACGACTCAACGCTGCTGCAAACCGACTACACCGGTCTGTTCCGCGATCGTACTTATAGCGGCCTGGATCGCATCGCTTCCGCCAATGAAGTGGCTACCGGCGTCACCTCGCGTATTTATGATAACGATCTGGTTGAACGTTTTAACGTTTCTGTAGGTCAAATCTACTCGTTTACCCCTTCTCGTACTGGTGTGAATCAAACCAGTAAAGAAGATGATACCGGCAGCCTGATCTGGGCTGGCGATACATACTGGAAAATCAGCGATCGCTGGGGCGTCCGTGGTGGGCTGCAATATGACACCAAACTCGACAACGTCTCCCAGGGCAATACCGTACTGGAATACCGTCGTGATGCCGACCGCATGGTGCAGCTGAGCTACCGTTACAGCAGCCCGGAGTATGTTGCGACCGCGCTGAACGATAGCAGCCTGGTCACGAATCCTATCTACAAAAATGGGATTTCACAGGTAGGTACCACGGCCAGCTGGCCGATTGCCGACGCATGGTCTGTGGTAGGCGCTTACTACTACGATACCCGCAACACGCGTCCGGCTTCACAACTGGTTGGCCTGCAATACAGCTCATGCTGTTACGCTATCCGGGTCGGTTACGAACGCAAAATTAACGGTTGGGAAAACAACGACAGTAAGTACGACAACCAAATCTCATTCAACATTGAGCTGCGTGGTCTGAGTCCGAACTATGGCTTAGGCACCAACGATATGCTGCGTCAGGGCATTATCCCTTACCAGCCTGCTTTCTGATGTTGTGATGTTTGACAGGCAATCCCGCAGTGCGGAACCAACAATGGATAAAGTATGAAGAACTGGAGAATGCTGATTCTTGGTGTGGCAATCAGTGCCAACACCGCGTTCGCAGCACCACAAGTCGTTGATAAAGTTGCAGCCGTGGTCAATAACGGCGTGGTTCTTGAGAGTGACGTGGATGGCATGATGAGCACCGTTAAATCTCAGGCCCAGCAGGCTGGTCAGCAGTTGCCGGATGATAAAACGTTGCGCCATCAGATTCTGGAACGTCAGATCATGGACAACATCATTCTGCAGATGGGTGATAAAGCGGGAATTCAGATCAGCGACGAGCAGCTGGACCAGGCTATTCAGAACATCGCTGCGCAGAACAAGATGAGCCTTGATCAGCTGCGTAGCCGTCTGGCTTATGACGGCATGAACTACAGCGTGTATCGTTCTCAGATCCGCAAAGAGATGACTATCGCCGAAGTGCGCAACAACGAAGTGCGTCGTCGTGTCACGATTCTGCCGCAGGAAGTGGATACGCTTGCTACCCAGATCGGCTCTCAGAACAGCCAGGGTACTGAACTGAACGTCAGTCATATTCTGCTGCCGCTGCCGGAAAACCCCACGCAACAGCAGGTTGATGAGCAGGAAACGCTGGCGAAACAGCTGGTTGGCGAACTGAAAAATGGCGCTGACTTCGGCAAGATGGCCGTGACCTACTCTGCCGACTCCCAGGCGCTGAAAGGCGGCAACATGGGCTGGGGTAAAATCGAAGAGTTACCGACCCTGTTTGCTCAGGCACTCTCAAGCGCCAAAAAAGGCGATATCGTCGGGCCGGTGCGCTCTGGTGTGGGCTTCCACATCCTGAAAGTGAACGACCTGCGTGGCGAGAGCAAAAATGTCTCGGTCACCGAAGTCCATTCGCGTCACATTCTGCTGAAGCCATCGCCGATCCTGACAGACGATCAGGCACGCGCGCAGCTGGAGCAGATTGCTAACGATATCCGCAGTGGCAAAACCACCTTTGCGGCGGCGGCTAAACAGTATTCTGACGATCCGGGTTCGGCGAACCAGGGCGGCGACCTCGGCTGGACCTCTCCGGAAGTCTTTGACCCGGCGTTCCGTGACGCGCTGCTGCGCCTGCAGAAAGGCCAGACCAGCCAGCCGGTTCACTCCTCTTTCGGCTGGCATCTGATTCAGCTGCTGGATACCCGTCAGGTGGATAAAACCGATGCCGCCCAGAAAGAGCGTGCTTACCGTATGCTGTTTAACCGTAAGTTCGCGGAAGAAGCGCAGACCTGGATGCAGGAACAACGTGCCAGTGCCTACGTGAAGATTCTGGATGGCAATGCGCAGTAATGCCCGTGTGGTGATCACGCCCGGCGAACCTGCCGGGATTGGTCCCGATCTTACCGTTCAGCTGGCCCAGCAGTCGTGGCCGGTTGAACTGGTGGTCTGCGCCTCGCCTGCCCTGTTGCAGCAGCGTGCGGCGCAACTCGGTCTGCCGCTGACCCTGCGGCCCTACCAGCCTGGTGTGGCAGCCGAGCCACAGCAGGCGGGTACACTGACTATCCTGCCAATTGAAACGGCAGCGCTGGTCACACCCGGCGAGCTTTGCGTCGCCAACAGCGACTATGTGCTGGCCACGCTGACGCGCGCCTGCGACGGTTGTCTCGACGGTGAATTCGCTGCCCTGATTACCGGCCCGGTGCATAAAGGCGTGATTAACGATGCCGGCATCGCCTTTACCGGCCATACCGAATTCTTCGCCGATCGCGCAGGCGGCCATCGGGTGGTCATGATGCTGGCGACAGAAGAGCTACGAGTCGCACTGGCCACCACCCATCTGCCGCTGAAAGATGTGCCCGCTGCGGTAACCCGTGAATGTCTGCATGAAGTGATTACGATTCTGCATCGTGATCTGCAGCAGAAGTTTGCGATTGCCGAGCCGCATATTTACGTCTGTGGTCTTAACCCTCATGCCGGCGAAAGCGGTCACATGGGTCGGGAAGAGATCGAGACCATCACGCCGGCACTCAATGAACTGCGTCAGCAGGGCATTAATCTGACCGGCCCGCTGCCTGCGGATACCCTTTTCCAGCCCAAATATCTGCAATACGCCGATGCGGTGCTGGCGATGTATCACGACCAGGGCCTGCCGGTACTCAAATTTCAGGGGTTTGGCCGGGCGGTAAATATCACCCTGGGCCTGCCCTTTATCCGGACTTCAGTTGACCACGGCACCGCGCTTGAACTCGCTGGCCTGGGTCAGGCTGAACCGGGCAGCTTCATCACGGCGCTTAACCTCGCCATCACTATGATCAAGAGCAGTAATGAATAATCGCGTCCATCAGGGGCACTACGCCCGTAAACGTTTCGGGCAGAACTTCCTGAACGATCAGTACATTATCGACAGCATTGTCTCCGCCATCCATCCTCAGCGCGACGAAGCGCTGGTGGAGATTGGCCCAGGCCTGGGTGCCTTAACCGAGCCGGTAGGCGAACGCCTCGATAAATTAACGGTGATAGAGCTGGACCGCGATCTCGCTGCGCGTCTGGAAACGCATCCGTTCCTTGGCCCGAAACTGACTATCTTCCAGCAGGATGCCATGACCTTCGACTTCGCCGCGCTGGCGCAGGAGAGAGGCCAGCCGCTGCGGGTATTTGGTAACCTGCCGTACAATATTTCGACCCCGCTGATGTTCCACCTTTTCAGCTATACTGGTTCGATCAAAGATATGCACTTCATGCTGCAGAAAGAGGTGGTTAATCGTCTGGTTGCCGGTCCGGGTAACAAGACCTACGGTCGCCTGACGGTGATGGCACAGTACTACTGCCAGATCATTCCGGTGCTGGAAGTGCCTCCGCACTCTTTCACGCCACCACCGAAAGTGGACTCTGCCGTGGTGCGTCTGGTGCCGTATGCCGAGCCGCTGTATCCGGTCAGCGATGTGCGTATCCTGAGCCGTATTACCACTGAAGCGTTCGGCCAGCGTCGTAAAACGCTGCGCAACAGCCTGAGCCACATGGTGGCCGCCGGTGCGCTGGAAGAGTTATCCATAGATCCAACCCTGCGTGCCGAGAACGTCTCGGTGGCGCAATATTGTCAGCTGGCGAACTGGCTGGCGAATCATCAGGGAAAATCGCAGGAGTAAGTCATGAGTGAAACGGCCCGCGTCTCCGTCCATGTGCAAAGCCAGTACGTCGCCTCACAATCCTCACCGGATGATGATCGCTACGTCTTCGCCTATACCATTACGATACGCAATCTGGGCCGTTCCTCAGTGCAACTGCTGGGACGCTACTGGTTGATTACCAACGGTAACGGCCGCGAAACGGAAGTTCAGGGTGAAGGCGTGGTCGGTGAACAGCCGCTTATCGCGCCAGGCAATGAATTTCAGTACACCAGCGGTGCCGTGATCGAAACACCGATGGGCACCATGCAGGGGCACTATGTGATGGTCGACGAACAGGGCGACACCTTTCACGTAGAGATCCCGGTGTTCCGCCTCGCCATTCAGACCCACATTCATTGATTCACACGCTTTTTGCCCGTTAAGTCGGGCACCTTCCTGATGGATAAAACGTTATGAGCACATACCTGATTGGCGACGTTCACGGTTGCTACGATGAATTACGTGCATTGCTGCAACAGGTCGACTTCAATCCTGAGCAGGATACCCTTTGGCTGACCGGCGACTTAGTGGCGCGCGGTCCTGGCTCACTGGAAGTATTACGCTACGTAAAATCGCTGGGCGACGCGGTGCGTCTGGTGCTGGGCAATCACGATTTGCATCTGCTGGCGGTCTACGCCGGCATCAGCCGTAACAAGCCTAAAGATCGCCTGACCCCGTTGCTGGAAGCGGATGATGCGGATGAGCTGATCAACTGGCTGCGTCGTCAGCCGCTGTTACAGGTTGATGAAGAGAAAAAGCTGGTGATGGGACACGCCGGTATCACGCCGCAATGGGATATTGAGACCGCGAAAAAGTGCGCGCGTGAAGTCGAAGCGGTTCTCGCCAGCGACAGTTATCCGCTGTTCCTGGATGCCATGTATGGCGACATGCCGAACAACTGGAGTGAGGATCTGACCGGCCTGGCGCGTCTGCGCTTCAGCACCAACGCCCTCACCCGCATGCGCTACTGCTTCCCCAACGGCCAGCTGGACATGATCTGCAAAGATGCCCCGGAATCGGCGCTTCCGCCGCTGAAACCCTGGTTTAACATTGAGGGGCCGGTCGCACGTGACTACACCATCGTCTTTGGTCACTGGGCCTCGCTGGAAGGCAAAGGCACGCCAGAGGGCATTATCGGGCTGGATACCGGCTGCTGCTGGGGCGGAACGCTGACCCTGCTGCACTGGGAGACACAACGCTATGTGGTGCAACCTTCTAATCGCGAAAAAGCCCTGGCCTCCAGCGAAAGTCTGGCACCGCCCACGCTATAACGGCGATGCTGGCCATCAGGCCAGCATCCTGTTTTATGCGCCGATAATGCCGCCATCTTCACGGGTGATCATAATCACCGACGACCGCGGACGCAGACTGTTGTCCGGGAAGTGCGAGTCACCCTCTTCGCCGGGATGCTGCACATTCACGAACAGCGTTTTGTAATCGGGCGTGAAGGTAATACCGGTCAGCTCGCACGATTTTGGACCGACCATAAACCGGCGGATTTCGCCACTATCAGGATCACCCACCAGCATCTGATTATTCCCCTGCCCCTGATAATCCTCTTTGTTGCTGTATTTGCCGTCGGTCAGGATCCATAACCGCCCCTGCGCATCAAACCCCAGCCCATCCGGACTGTTAAAGGTATTCTCCGCGGTGATGTTCGGTGTGCCACGATAGATCCCCTCAGGATGCGCTATCGGGTTGCCGCACAGCGCATAGATATCCCACTCAAACGTCTGCGCGGTAGCATCGCCTTTCTCATCCCAGCGGATAATCTGACCGTAGATATTTTTTGGCCGCGGATTCGCTGCATTGACCGGCATGCCTTCATTTCCGCGCTTGTTGTTGTTGGTCAGGGTGCAGTAGGCACGGCCGTCATGCGGGTTAACCGCAATCCACTCCGGCCGGTCCATTCGCGTTGCGTTGACCACATCTGCCGCGGCACGCGCATTGATCAAAACATCTGCCTGGCTATTGAATCCCTTTTCAGCGGTGAGTCCATTTTCGCCCCACTTCAGCGCCAGCCAGCGCCCGGTGCCTTTAAGCGGTGTGCCCTGCGCATCGCCGTTGAACTGCGCCACATAGAGCGTGCCCTTATCAAGCAGTCCGTGATTGGCTTTAGCATCATCCGGAGTGACCTTGTCATCTGAGACAAATTTATAGATATACTCGCCGCGCTCGTCGTCGCCCATATAAACCACCAGCTGGCCGGTTTTCGCGACCGTCACGGCGGCATTCTCGTGCTTGAAGCGGCCCAGTGCGGTCCGCTTTACCGGCACGGAGTGAGGATCGAAAGGATCGATTTCGACAATCCAGCCGTGACGGTTGAATTCGTTGGGATTCTTAGCGATATCGAAGCGGGGATCAAAATCGGCCCAGTTGCGCTCCGGCTCAGCGGCATTCAGGGTATAGCGCTTCTGCTGTGGGGTCGGCGTAAAGTCCGCCTGATGGGTGCCAAAGTAGGTGTCGTAGTTCTCTTCACAGGTGAGATAGGTGCCCCACGGCGTTTTGCCGTTGGCGCAGTTACCAAAGGTGCCCAGGACATGCATTCCCTGCGGATCGGCGGCAGTCTGCAGCGCTTTATCCCCCGCAGCCGGACCGGAGAAGCGCATCGGGGTATTGGCGGTAATGCGGCGGTTATAGTCAGAAGGACGTACCACCTGCCAGCGATTGTCCTCACCCCGTTTGACTTCAACGATGGAGATACCGTGCGCCGCCTGCGACTTTTTGACATCTTCCAGGCTGGTCGCTTTACTGCCGCCGTGGGCGAACAGCGTCGGCTCATTCACATATTCATTGTTAATCGCCATCACGCCGCGTTGGTCATTAATCGCGAAGAAGCTCATACCGTCGTTGTTGTCACCGAACTGCTTTTCCTGATCTTCGGCGCTGTTGTTGCCCTGCGGATCAAACGCGGCTGCGCCATTCACCAGCGGATCACCCCAGGAGATCAACACGTCGGCGCGATAGCCAGGGGCCACCACAATCTCATCGGCCGTGGACGCGGCAATCGCCTGAAAGCCCAGCAGTGGACTGCCCGCAGGCTTCTCCTGCGCCAGTGCACTGCCCGAGAGCGTCAGGCCGCCGCTGAGAAAGCCGGTCAGGCCGATAGCACCGGAACCGGCAAGGAATTTACGACGCAGTGGATCAGGCAGGCGGTCAGTGCTTAATGCGGAGAGTTCGATTTTCATTAGTGATTGCTTCCTTTGTGTCGATCCCAGAAAAGAAGCAATGCTAATGAATAAAGATGACAGCCAGGTTACAGCCCGGCAGGGGTGGGATTAGCGACGACGGTCAAGGATCTCAAAGCAGTAGCTGTGGGAATTTTGCTCGTCAGCGTCGTGGAATTCGCTGAACGTTGACTGCCACTCATCCGGCTCGTAATCCGGAAACTGCGTATCACCTTCGACTTCCGCATCAATGTGCGTCAGATAGAGACGATCGGCACGCTTCAGCATCTGCTCATAGACGCGGCCACCGCCAATCACCATGATCTCTTCAGCGTCACCGGCTGCCTGTAACGCCTCATCCAGCGAAGTGACCCAGGTAACGCCTTCGGTGGTGCCCGGCTGGCTGCTGACCACGATATTCAGTCGGCCAGGTAACGGACGGCCAATAGATTCAAAGGTCAGTCGGCCCATAATCACCGGTTTCTTCAGCGTATGGCGCTTGAACCACGCCAGATCTGCAGGCAGGTCCCACGGCATGGCGTTCTCCATTCCAATAATGCGATCTGCTGCTAATGCCGCGATAAGACTAATCATGTTAACCACTCACTGAAAAAAATTGGCGCCATGATACGTAAAGGTGAAACTTTCGTCGATAGGGGGAAAGGTCTAATTGCGTAAAGCTTTTCATGACGTCGTTTTTCACGGCCTGTGCAGCGTTTTTCACCGCCTAATCACGTCAGTTTGCCGCAGCTCGCCAGCGATCGGCCTCAGGCTGGCACAAAAGTCGTGCGCAAAAGAAAACGGCTCCCGGAGGAGCCGTCAGGGTTATCAGAAGTCGTAGCGCAGACGCACCAGATTCATATCACCCAGGTTATCGGTGCTGGAGGTAAACACATGTTCGTAATCCACACGGAAACCATAGTCGAGGAACAGCACCACACCCAGACCGTTGTCGATGCGCTGATAATCACGGCCTGTCGCATACTCAATGCGATCGCCCATGACATACGGCTGTACCGCTTTCAGACCATACTGCCCCACCGGAATCTTGTAACCGGCGAAATATTCAATGCCCCACGCGTCGCCGGCAAAGTAGTCATGCACATCTTTGCGTTTGGTGGTCATGAAGTTCTCATACCAGCCACCGCCGGCTGACAACGTCCAGTTACCTGGGGTCCAGCTCAGCGCGGTGCCGTAAATGTTCTGATCGTAATCGCGGCTGTCGCCGTTGTTCGGGTTACGCATCGCCGCGCGGGTGTAGTTCCACGCCGTGCCCCAGCTCAGATCGTCCGTGATGTGGTAGTCCACACCCAGCGAGCCGCCGCCTTTGCGCTTATAGCGCAGGCCGTTGCCTGGCAGATACTCGTTATCTTCGAACAGATAAGAGGCGTAAAGATCCGCATCGCCGAAGCTGTTTTTATACTTCAGCTGTTTGCGTGAGCGGTAAGATCCGTCGTAGTCGCCATTGATCCCGTTACCCGGAGCCTGGCCGACCATGTCGTAATCCCAGATATCGGTCTTGGCGCCCACGGTATCGTAATAGACGCTGTTCTGCTGACCAAAGGTAAGCTGGCCCCAGGTTTTGCTTTTCAGACCGGTGTAGAGCTGACGACGCGTGGTGTTATTGGCACCGTCCGCATAGTGACGATCCCAGCTGAAGACCGCCGGGACGTTAACGCCCAGCTCGTAGTAGCTGATCCAGCTGACGTCATCAAACAGGTAGTAGTCAGCGCCGAAACGGAAACGGGTGCCGCCATCAAAACCGTCGCGCTTGTAGGATTTGTCATCCACGCCGGTCTGATGATTGAACTGAGCACGAATGCTGCCGCCAAAAGTAAAGTTAAGACGGCTAAGCGGATCGCCTGCCTGCGGATCCTGTTTTAACAGGGTAATTTCCGCCTGGCTGGCGAAAGGAAGAATTGCCATCAGTGCAGCCACTGCACTCAGAGAAAAAGTACGCATTTTCATTTTTTATTTATGTCCTGATACGCTCCAGTGATGAGCGGCAGGCATAGTACTGACGAAAAATCCGCACAGGAAGTGTTTATATTATAAATTTGTGCGAACCGGCCTTATTCGCACCTATAGCTAAAAAATTAAGCCAAATCAGTCACTTTAACGCAAACTCTTTGCTTTCCCTGGACCCTTTTTTCGGATTATCGCCAATAAGATGGTCAAAAAAAACGGCTCCCGCAGGAGCCGTTCAGACAGCTGACAAATTCAATTCAGGTTTTTTTTCCACAATGCATAGGCTCAACGCGCAGGGAACACGGGCAGAAGAGGAAAGCGTCCCGCGCCATGGACGGCGCGGGCCGAGCGGCCAGGGATTGGCTTAAGCGACTTTCCGATCTGACCGTGTTCCCTTCGCAGGCTCGATCTCACAGCTGACCGGGCCAGATTTTGGTCAAAAAAAACGGCTCCCGCAGGAGCCGTTTTTCACATTATATCGCCTTACATCGCCTTGATCTGGGCATGCATCTCCTGAACGGAGATAACCTGTTCCGTCGGGTCTGCATTCAGCGCCATCGCGGTGGCGAAGCCGCCGTTCAGCGTGGTGTCGTAGTGCACTTTATACTGCAGAGCACTGCGGCGAATCAGTTTCGAATCTTCAATCGCCTGACGACCCGCCGTGGTATTAACGATGTAGCTATACTCGCCGTTCTTCAGACGGTCCTGAATGTGCGGACGCCCTTCGTGCACCTTGTTCACCAGGCGCGGATTGATGCCCGCTTCGCCCAGCACAACCGCCGTGCCGTGAGTCGCATCCAGTTCGAAACCAAACTTCTGCAGCTTAGCGGCCAGGTCGACAATACGTTTCTTGTCGCCTTCACGCACCGACAGCAGCGCACGGCCCGACTTCTTCATGTTGCTCTGTGCGCCCAGCATCGCTTTAGAAAACGCCTCAGCGAAGGTGCGGCCCACGCCCATGACTTCACCGGTAGAGCGCATTTCTGGCCCCAGAATCGGGTCAACGCCCTGGAACTTGTTAAACGGCAGCACCACTTCTTTGACAGAGTAGTAAGGCGGAATCACCTCTTCAGTGACGCCCTGCTCTGCCAGCGTTTTGCCTGCCATCACGCGCGCGGCAACTTTCGCCAGCGGGACACCGGTCGCTTTAGAGACGAACGGCACGGTACGCGCCGCGCGAGGGTTAACTTCGATCAGGTAGACTTCGTTGTCTTTCACCGCGAACTGGACGTTCATCAGGCCACGAACGTTCAGCTCAAACGCCAGCTTCTCAACCTGCTGGCGCATCACATTCTGAATCTCCTGACTCAGGGTGTAGGCCGGCAGTGAACAGGCGGAGTCACCGGAGTGGACGCCAGCCTGCTCGATGTGTTCCATGATGCCGCCAATCAGCACCCGCTCACCGTCGCAAATCGCATCAACATCCACTTCGACCGCATCATCCAGGAAGCGATCCAGCAGCACCGGTGCATCGTTGGAAACCGAGACCGCCGTCTGGAAGTAGCGCTTGAGGTCGATCTCGTCGTAGACGATCTCCATGGCACGGCCACCCAGCACATAAGAAGGACGCACCACCAGCGGATAACCCAGACCCGCGGCTTTCTCAACCGCCTGCTCCAGTGTCGCCACCGTGGCGTTGGCGGGTTGCTTCAGGTTCAGGCGATCAACCGCCTGCTGGAAACGTTCACGGTCTTCAGCACGGTCGATGGAATCCGGGCTGGTGCCGATGACCGGTACGCCTGCGGCTTCCAGCGCACGCGCCAGTTTCAGCGGAGTCTGACCGCCATACTGCACAATCACACCTTTTGGCTGCTCAATGCGCACAATCTCCAGCACATCTTCCAGCGTGACCGGCTCGAAGTAGAGGCGATCAGAGGTGTCGTAATCGGTCGAGACTGTTTCCGGGTTACAGTTGACCATAATGGTCTGATAACCATCTTCACGCAGCGCGAGGGCGGCGTGAACGCAGCAATAGTCGAATTCGATACCCTGACCGATACGGTTTGGCCCACCGCCCAGAATCATGATTTTTTCGCGATCCGGACTTGGATTGGCTTCGCACTCCTCCTCATAGGTGGAGTACATGTAGGCGGTGTCTGTCGCGAACTCTGCGGCGCAGGTATCCACGCGCTTGTAAACCGGGTGCAGGTTAAACTGCTGACGCAGCTTGCGGATTTCGCTCTCTGCCACGCCCGCCAGTGTTGCCAGCCGTGCATCAGCAAAGCCTTTACGCTTCAGGGCGCGCAGGAACGTCTCATCCAGGCTATTAACCCCTTCACGGGCAACCTGCTCTTCCAGCCGCACCAGTTCTTCGATCTGCACCAGGAACCAGCGGTCAATATTGGTCAGGTTAAACACGCCATCCACTGACATGCCGGCACGGAAAGCGTCTGCGATGTACCAGATGCGGTCTGAACCGGCATCTTTCAGCTCACGGCGGATGCGGGTTAATGCTTCCGGGTCGTCGAGGTGGACTTTCGGGTCGAAGCCGTTAGCGCCTACTTCCAGGCCGCGCAGCGCTTTCTGCATGGATTCCTGGAAAGTACGACCAATTGCCATCACTTCCCCGACCGACTTCATCTGCGTGGTCAGGCGATCGTTGGCACCGGCAAATTTTTCGAAGTTGAAACGCGGGATCTTGGTGACAACGTAGTCGATGGAAGGCTCGAACGAGGCTGGCGTTAAACCGCCGGTGATATCATTCATCAGCTCGTCGAGGGTATAGCCGACCGCCAGTTTGGCCGCCACTTTAGCAATCGGGAAACCGGTCGCTTTGGAGGCCAGCGCCGAGGAGCGTGACACGCGCGGGTTCATCTCAATGACAATCAGTCGGCCATCTTTCGGGTTAACCGAGAACTGCACGTTGGAGCCACCGGTTTCAACACCGATCTCACGCAATACCGCCAGCGAGGCGTTACGCATGATCTGATACTCTTTGTCGGTCAGCGTCTGGGCAGGTGCCACCGTGATGGAGTCACCGGTGTGGATCCCCATCGCATCGAAGTTTTCAATTGAGCAGACGATGATGCAGTTGTCGTTTTTATCGCGCACCACTTCCATCTCATACTCTTTCCAGCCAATCAGCGACTCATCAATCAGCAGCTCATTGGTCGGTGAAAGGTCGAGACCGCGTTCGCAAATCTCTTCATACTCTTCGCGGTTGTAGGCGATGCCGCCACCGGTTCCGCCCATAGTAAATGAGGGACGGATAATGCAGGGGAAACCGACATCTTCAGCCACGGCCAGCGCTTCTTCCATGGTGTGCGCAATGCCGGAGCGCGCGGTATCCAGACCGATGCTTTTCATCGCCACGTCGAAACGACGACGATCTTCTGCTTTGTCGATCGCATCAGCCGTTGCGCCGATCATGGTGACGCCAAACTCTTCCAGCACGCCATGACGTTCCAGCTCCAGCGCACAGTTCAGCGCTGTCTGACCGCCCATGGTCGGCAGTACCGCGTCCGGGCGCTCTTTTTCGATGATTTTGCGCACCACTTCCCAGTGAATCGGCTCAATGTAAGTCGCATCAGCCATTTCCGGGTCGGTCATGATCGTCGCCGGGTTGGAGTTCACCAGAATGACGCGGTAACCCTCTTCACGCAGCGCTTTACACGCCTGCGCACCGGAATAGTCAAATTCGCAGGCCTGGCCGATCACAATCGGACCGGCACCAAGAATCAGGATGGATTTTAGGTCTGTACGTTTTGGCATGAATTAGCTCCTGATTACTTCGCTTGCAGACGGAATGCGTCAATCAATTCAATAAAGTGGTCAAACAGCGGCGCAGCATCGCCTGGGCCCGGGCTCGCTTCCGGGTGTCCCTGGAAGCTGAATGCGGGCTTGTCAGTGCGGTGAATGCCCTGCACGGTTTTATCGAACAACGAAATGTGAGTTACACGCAGGTTAGCGGGAAGATTGTTCTCATCAACCGCAAAACCGTGGTTCTGCGCGGTGATCATCACGCGATTGTTATCGAGATCTTTCACCGGATGGTTGCCACCGTGGTGACCCAGTTTCATCTTCACGGTCTTAGCCCCGCTGGCCAGCGCCAGCAGCTGATGACCCAGACAGATTCCGAACACCGGGATCTCTGTTTTCAGGAAGGCCTGAATCGCGCTGATGGCGTAGTCGCACGGCTCCGGGTCGCCAGGACCGTTAGAGAGGAAGATGCCATCCGGATTAAGCTTCAGTACTTCTTCGGCAGGCGTCTGTGCCGGAACGACGGTCAGACGACAGCCGCGATCGACCAGCATCCGCAGAATGTTGCGCTTGGCACCGTAATCGTAAGCCACCACATGGTAAGGCAGTGATTCAGCGTCGGCCTGCTCTGGCAGCCCTCCCTCCAGCGTCCAGCTGCCCTGCTGCCAGCTATAGGTCTCAGTGGTGCAGACCTCTTTCGCCAAATCCATCCCTTTCAGTCCCGGGAACGCCTGAGCTTTTTGCAGCGCCAGCGCGGCATCCGGATTATCGCCCGCAATGATGCAGCCGTTTTGTGCACCTTTCTCACGCAGCAAGCGCGTCAGCTTGCGGGTATCGATATCGGCAATCGCCACGATGTTGTTGCGCTGCAGGTAGGCGGATAAGCCCTCTTCACTACGGAAGTTGCTGGCAATCAGCGGCAGGTCACGGATAACCAGGCCCTGCGCATGAATCTGGCTGGATTCTTCGTCGGCGGCATTGGTTCCGACATTACCGATATGGGGATAAGTGAGAGTAACGATTTGGCGGGAATAGGAAGGATCAGTGAGGATTTCTTGATAACCGGTCATTGAGGTATTGAAAACGACTTCTCCCACTGCCGACCCTGTTGCCCCGATGGCCCGACCGTGGAATTGGGTTCCGTCTTCCAGAACCAAGAGCGCTGACTTAATCAAAACATCCTCCAGGGAATAAACAGTCACAATATCTGCATATTAATTCAAAATAGCCGCCTGAATCAATGCAAAAACCGCCTGAATTGTCGATTTTTGGCAAATTGCGCGCATTCTAATGATCGCCCTGGCCATTGTCTACCCTGCGGCGGGATTTTTTCACCCTTATCTGCCTTCTGAGGAAAATAACGGGCATAAGCAGCAAAAAGAGAGGAAAACTCGGCGGAATAATCGTTTGCCAGGCAGCGTAAAAGCAAAACAGATGCAGCGCGGCCTTTATTTTTGACCAAATGGTCAAAAAAAGCATCCAGCAGAGCAAATAAATGAAGAAAACAGGCAAAAACAGAAGCCAGAGATAAATTTATATCGGGAAGGCACATTTAAGGTAAAATTAAGGGCAATGAAAACATTGCCCCTTTTCAATCAAGCGATTATCGATTGAAACAACCACATCACGATGGTTAACAACACTCACAACATCGACAAATCCAGCACATCACGCATGTCAAACAGGCCAGATTTCTTATCTTTCAACCATAAAGCGGACTTAACCGCGCCATTTGCAAAGGTCATACGGCTTGAAGCCTTGTGGGTTATCTCTACGCGCTCGCCGATATCTGCAAACATCGCAGTATGCTCACCGACGATGTCACCCGCGCGTACTGTTGCAAAACCGATGCTCTGCGGCTGGCGTTCGCCGGTGTGGCCCTCACGCGTATAGACCGCATGCTCATCCAGTTTCCACTGCATCGCATCGGCAATCGCCTCACCCATCGCCAGCGCGGTTCCGGAGGGCGCATCCACTTTATGGCGGTGGTGCGCTTCAACGATCTCAATATCTGCGTACTCCCCCATCACTTTGGCAGCCTTCTCCAGCAGCTTCAGCACCAGGTTAACCCCCACGCTGAAGTTAGCGGCGAACACAATAGGGATATCTTCTGCCGCGGCCCGAATGGCCGCTTTGCCTGCTTCATCAAAACCGGTGGTGCCGATCACCATCGCTTTGCCCTGCTCACGGCAGATCGCCATATACTCCAGCGTGCCTTCCGGGCGGGTGAAGTCGACCAGCACATCAAAATCGTTAATCACCGCGCGTAAATCGTCAGCGATGATGATGCCATTTTTTCCGATGCCCGCTAATTCACCAGCGTCGCTGCCGGTCAGCGATGAGCCCGAGCGAGCCAGTGCCGCACCCAGTTCTGCGCCTTCTGCCTGCTGCGTCGCCTGAATCAGATTACGGCCCATACGGCCCGGCGCGCCCACAATAGCAATGCGGATTGTGTTCATATTTATTCATTCCTAAAACAAAACTATGCATCCAAAGCGTCATCAGGTTAACGATGAGTTAACAGTCACGCCACTATTAATCCGTGATAATAAGAATTTTATGCCAGCCGCCCGTGATTATCAGTAAAAGCAATCACCGCAGCAAATAACGGCTTTTTTTGTCAGATTCAAAAAACAAAAAAGGCCGAACAGAGTCGGCCTTTTTATCAGTAATATCGCAGAGTTACTGCACGTTACGCACTTCGACACGCAGCTCTTTGGGCACTTCGAAGACAATATTCTCTTCACGGCCAATCAGCTCAATTGCCGCTTCGCCGCCCAGTTCACGCAGCCGCTGGATCACCTGCTGCACCAGAATATCGGGCGCTGACGCGCCTGCGGTGACGCCGATGCAGGCCACGCCTTTTACCCACTCTTCCTGAATATCATCCGCAGAGTCGATCAGCTTCGCCAGCTTACCGGCACGCTGAGCCAGCTCAGCCAGACGGTTAGAGTTAGAGGAGTTCTTCGACCCCACCACCAGCACCACTTCCGCATCTTTAGCCAGAGTACGAACCGCTTCCTGACGGTTGGTGGTGGCGTAGCAGATATCATCTTTACGCGGCCCGATAATCGCCGGGAAGCGCTGGCGCAGAGCATCAATGATGTCAGAGGTGTCGTCCACAGAGAGCGTGGTCTGCGTCATGAAGCTCAGATTGTTTTCGTCTTTCACTGTCAGTCTGAAGACATCTTCCGGTGACTCCACCAGATACATGCCGCCATTAGGGTTGTTGTACTGCCCCATGGTGCCTTCGACTTCCGGATGACCTGCATGACCAATCAGTATTGCCTCAACGCCTTTACGGCTGGCGCGTGCCACTTCCATATGCACCTTGGTCACCAGCGGACAGGTAGCGTCAAACAGCATAGTCAGATTGCGCGCTTTGGCTTCGGCACGCACTGCCTGAGAAACACCGTGCGCAGAGAAGATCAGAATCGCGTTATCCGGCACTTCACTGATCTCTTCAATGAAGATGGCACCGCGCTCACGCAGGCTGTTTACCACGTAACGGTTATGCACCACTTCGTGACGGACATAGATTGGCGCGCCATACATCTCCAGCGCGCGCTCAACAATACTGATGGCACGATCAACGCCAGCGCAGAAGCCGCGCGGATTAGCTAACAGGATTTGCATCGTTGGCCTCCAGTGCGGGATCGATTTCCAGCACCTCTACATCAAACTGAATACGACGACCTGCCAGCGGATGGTTGAAATCCACAGTGATAGAGTCACCGGAGATTTCACGGATCACGCCAGGCATTTCACTGCCGCCCATGCCGCTGAACAGCATGATGGCTCCCACTTCCGGCTCACCCGCATCGATAAAGTCCCGACGCGAGAAATACTGGATCAGGTCAGGGCTGACGCCGCCAAAGGCGTCGTCCGGTTCCAGGGTAAACTGTTTAGTTTCACCCGCTTTCAGCCCCAGCAGTGCCTGCTCAAGTGCCGCAGAGAGGCTGCCATCACCGAGACGGAACAGCGCGGGCTTGCCGTTTGCACGGGTCGATTCCGCCGTCGAGCCATCTTCCAGCTTCAGCGTAAAATGCACCAACACCGCGCTTTCGCGCTGTACGGACTCAGTCATCACTTACCCTTTCTGTTTAGCCTGTTTGCCGTTCGGGCTGAAAAAGCCCTCCAGCACCACCAATGCAGCACCGATACAGATGCCGCAGTCAGCGATATTAAATGTAGCGAAGTGCCAGTTACCGACATAGAAATCGATAAAATCGACCACAAAGCCATGGTATGAGCGATCAAACAGATTGCCTATCGCGCCGCCGATGATCAGGGCATACGCGATGTTAGCGATCTTCTGACTGGCATGATTACGATACATCATCACGACCAGTGAGATCACGATAGCCAGCGCAATACCGGCAAAGAACCAGCGCTGCCAGCCGCCTTTGTCCGCCAGGAAACTGAACGCCGCGCCGTAGTTGTGCGCGTAGAACAGGTTCAGGTAGGGCATCAGTGGCTGGGTTTCATGCAGCATCATGTTGTTCATCACCCACTGCTTGCTGGCGAAGTCGACAACAATCACCACCAGCACCAGCCACAGCCAGCGCAATCCGGTTGATAAAATAGGTTTACGCATCAGGCAAATTCACGCTGTTCGCCGTCACCGGCTACGTTAGTGTAACAACGACCACAGACCTCAGCATGCTCAGGATTCTGTCCGACGTCGGTAGTGTAATGCCAGCAGCGCTGACATTTCTCGCCTTCCGCCTTGTGCAGCGCGATTTTCAGACCTTTCAGCAGCTCACTCTGCTGCGCTTCGTCGTTCGCCAGGGCGTAATCAGCCACCTGTGCGCCAGAGGTCAGCAGCACAAAGCGCAGCTCATTACCCAGCGCCTGCAGTTTAGCCGCCAGCTCCGGATCGGCATAGAGCGTGACCGTTGCTTCCAGTGCGCCACCGATACGTTTATCCGCACGCGCCTGCTCGATCACCTTGTTCACTTCGCCACGCACTTTCAGCAGCTCAGCCCAGTAGGCGTCATTCAGCGCTTCATCTTCAGCCAGGCCAAACAGCCCCTGATACCACTCTTCGGTAAAGACATACTGCGCACGTTCGCCTGGCAGGTAGCCCCAGATCTCATCCGCCGTAAAGGACATGATCGGTGCCATCCAGCGCACCAGCGCTTCGACGATATGCCACAGCGCGGTCTGGCAGCTGCGACGCGCCAGGCCATCGCCTTTCGCGGTGTACTGACGATCCTTGATGATGTCGAGATAGAAGCTGCCCATCTCAATTGAGCAGAACTGCATCAGACGCTGGATCACTTCGTGGAAATCGTAGTTCTCGTAAGAGGCAACGATATCGGCCTGTGCCGCCTGAGCGCGACCGACGGCCCAGCGATCCACCACCACCATCTCTTCCGGTTTCACCAGATCGGTAGCCGGGTTAAAGCCGCTGAGATTAGCCAGCAGGAAACGCGCGGTGTTACGGATGCGGCGATAGGCATCGGCAGAACGTTTAAGGATCTCATCGGAGACCGCCATTTCGCCCGAGTAGTCGGTTGATGCCACCCACAGGCGCAGAATATCGGCGCCCAGTTTGTTCATCACATCCTGCGGCGCAACCGTGTTACCGATCGATTTCGACATCTTGCGGCCCTGACCATCCACGGTGAAACCGTGCGTCAGTACCTGACGATAAGGCGCTTTGCCCTTCATCGCCGTGGA
Source organism: Pantoea sp. Fr-CA_6 (assembly GCF_024520895.1). Lineage (NCBI taxonomy): Bacteria > Pseudomonadati > Pseudomonadota > Gammaproteobacteria > Enterobacterales > Erwiniaceae > Pantoea > Pantoea sp. Fr-CA_6. Next base: position 35,070 of record NZ_JALNPO010000022.1, read on the forward strand.
GATCATCAGCGAGGACATAAACCAGCCGCGATGCTGATCGGACCCTTCCAGATAAAGGTCAGGCGCATGTCCGCCAAATTCCGGACGCGCATCAACCACGGAATAGCTGGTTGAACCGGAGTCAAACCAGACATCCAGCGTATCCGGCACTTTTACGTAATGATCGGCATCGTCGCCCATCAGCTCGCGCGGATCGAGATCCCACCAGGCCTGAATCCCCTCCTGCTCAACGCGCTGCGCCACTTTTTCCATCAGTGCCAGCGTGTCCGGGTGCAGCTCTTCGCTCTCTTTATGAACGAACAGGGCCATCGGTACGCCCCAGGTACGCTGACGAGAGATACACCAGTCAGGGCGGTTAGCCACCATCGATTCGATACGCGCCTGGCCCCAGTCCGGGATCCACTGCACGCCTTTGATCTCCTTCAGCGACTGCGCACGCAATCCTTTCTGATCCATGCTGATGAACCATTGCGGTGTGGCGCGGAAGATGATCGGCGTTTTATGGCGCCAGCAGTGCGGGTAGCTGTGCAGCAGTTTCTCAACGTGCAGCAGCGCGCCCTTCTCTTTCAGCAGCTCAACGATCATGTCGTTGGCTTTAAAGACGTTGACCCCATCCAGCGTCGGATAGGTGCCTGGCAGATAGCGGCCATCCGGTCCGACCGGATTGGCGGTTTCGATGCCATATTTCTGACCGATAACATAGTCATCCGGACCGTGGCCAGGTGCCGTGTGGACTGCACCGGTACCCGCTTCCAGGGTGACGTGATCGCCCAGCACCACCAGCGACTCAAGCGCCAGGAACGGATGCTGGAATTTCTGTAGCTCCAGCACCGCGCCTTTGCATTCGCCCAGTACCTGCCATTCGCTGACGCCCGCGCGCTTCATCACGCTCTCGACCAGATCTTTTGCCAGGATCAGCGCGCGACCGTCGATCTGCAGCAGCTGATACTCAAATTCCGCGTTTAACGAGATGGCGCGGTTAGCTGGCAGCGTCCACGGTGTCGTCGTCCAGATCACCAGTGAAATCGGACCATTAACCTGTGCCACACCAAACGCCTGACGCACCGCGTCGGCATCAATGGCGTTGAACATCACATCAATCGACGGTGACGTTTTGTCGTAATACTCCACTTCCGCTTCTGCTAAGGCAGAACGGCAATCCAGGCACCAGTGCACGGGCTTAGCGCCTTTGTGCAGGTGGCCGTTGCCGATGATTTTACTCAGCGCACGAATGATGTTGGCTTCGGTACCGAAATCCATGGTCAGGTAAGGACGATCCCAGTCGCCCAGCACGCCCAGACGGATAAAGTCCGCCTTCTGGCCTTCAACCTGTTCTGCGGCGTATTTGCGGCACGCTTCGCGGAATTCAGCAGCGGTGACTTTCTCGCCTGGCTTGCCGATCATCTGCTCAACTTTGTGTTCGATTGGCAGACCGTGACAGTCCCAGCCCGGCACATACGGCGAGTCATAACCCGCCATGCCTTTCGACTTAACGATAATGTCTTTCAGAATCTTGTTAACGGAGTGACCAATATGAATGCTGCCGTTCGCATACGGAGGGCCATCATGCAGGATAAAGGTTTTTTTCCCTTTTTTGGCTTCGCGGATGATGCCGTACAGATTGTCGGCATACCAGCGTTGCAACATTCCCGGTTCGCGTTTGGCCAGATCGCCACGCATCGGGAATCCCGTTTCCGGCAAATTCAGGGTAGATTTATAGTCACTCATCAGATTCTCGATTCCGTTTTTCGCTCAGGTTAAAGCAGCCCAAAGAACTGCCGGGCCGTTACCACATCGTTCGCAATTTGTTCTTTCAACGCCTCCAGTGAGGCAAAGCGCTGCTCGTTTCGTATTTTCTGTTTCAGCACCACATCAATGTGACGACCATAGAGATCCATATTGATGTCGAGCAGGTGAACTTCAAGCTGCTGGCGTAAACCTTTTACGGTCGGACGGGTGCCGATATTGGCGACACCTGGCAGTGGCTCGGGCGTCAGACCCCGTACCTCTACCGCATAAACCCCTTTCACCGGCGAGACGCTGCGGCGTAAAGGGAGGTTCGCCGTGGGGAAACCCAGCGTGCGTCCCAGTGCATCACCGTGCACAACGCGGCCGGAAATAGTGAAAGGGTGACCAAGCAGCGACTGCGCCAGCGCTAAATCATCCACGGCCAGCGCCTGACGCACGGCAGTACTGCTGATTCGCTTACCGCCATCACAGAAGGTTTCGGTGCTGACGACCTCAAAGCCGTACTCCGCACCGGCTTTCTGTAATAACAGGAAATCACCCTGGCGACCAGCGCCGAAGCGGAAATCATCGCCTACCGCAAGGTACTTTACGTCCAGCTTTTCGACTAACAGGTCACTGATAAAACGCTGGGCGGACAAGGCCGCAAAGCGACGGTCGAACCGCACGCACAACACTTTATCGACGCCGGCTTCCGCCATGTATCGCAGTTTTTCACGCAGACGCGTCAGACGAGCCGGCGCTTTGTCACCGGCAAACAGCTCCAGCGGCTGTGGCTCAAAAACCATGACCACCACCGGCAGATTACGCTTACGTCCCTCTTCACACAGCCGCGACATCAGCGCCTGATGCCCACGGTGCACGCCATCGAAATTACCAATGGTCAGAACGCAGCCGCGATGCTGCTCGTTAAGATTATGAATACCGCGGATAAACTTCATGGCTGGCCCAAACCGGTGGAAATCGGCGGATTATACCCTTGAAAGCGACTCAGGTTAACCCGTCAGCACGCCTTTCATGCTTTAGGCGCTGCATTTCCTGTTGCAGAAGCGCATGTTAAGAATTTTGTCGCGAAATACTGTATTCAGCGAGGGGAAGCTGGTAGAATCCTGCGCCATCAAATACGTAACCGAGTGCCGCTCTCAGGGCGACGCTTATTTGCACAAATCCATTGACAAAATCAGGTTAGAAGGGCATAGTCCTCGGCCTTTGATTTGTCTCTATAGAACACATTTGGGAGTTGTACCTTGGCTAATATCAAATCAGCTAAGAAACGCGCCGTAACATCTGAGAAACGCCGTAAGCATAACGCTAGCCGCCGCTCTATGATGCGTACCTTCGTTAAGAAAGTATACGCGGCGATCGCTTCAGGCGACAAAGCTGCTGCGCAGAACGCATTCAATGAAATGCAACCACTCGTGGACCGTCAGGCTGCTAAAGGTCTGATCCACAAGAACAAAGCTGCACGTTATAAGTCTAACCTGACTGCACAGATCAACAAACTGGCTTAATCGCCTGTTGTTAATCGCTTTGTTAAAAAAGCCGGCGCTTACGCCGGTTTTTTTTCGTCTGTACCCTGGCGGGGAAAGAGTTCGCTGAAGTCTGCGTGACAGAGTCGCTGCACCGCCGGATGCTGAATCATCCGCTCCGCGAAGAGTATGTGATACTCCTCTGACACCGCGTCGAGCCGCCCGACTTCATATATCCCCTCACGTTGACCCATCTCCAGCAAAGGCGCGACAAAAATCGCATTCTGTCGCGCACCAAACGCCGTCATCAGTGCCGCATCATCGAACTCACCCAGAATCTCCACCTGCAGCCCCTGGGTGCTGATCCAGTTGAGGATTTTGCGCCCCAGCATGGAGCGGCGCCCCGGAATCAGCAGGGGACGCGTCTCCAGGCAGGCCGGAAAAGAGAGATCGCTGAGCGGCTGGGTTGACCAGAAGCTGATCGGGCATTCCCCCAGCTTCACCGAAAATAGCCCTTCCTGTTGGGTGGGGTCGATGGAGCAGTCAGAGATAATCATATCCAGCTTATGCTGACTGAGTTGCTCCAGCAGCATTTCATGGGTCGATTCAAAACAGCGCAGATGAATTTTCTCCTCTGCGACCACCGCCGTCTCCAGCACCTTGCTGACCAGCTGCTTTGAGAGCGCATCTGCCACGCCAACATCCAGTAGCAGATGAGACTCTTTGCGGTAATTCACAATATCCAGCATCTCCTGACTCAGCATAAACATGCGGTCAGCATAGCGAAAAACCAGCTGCCCCAGTTCAGTCGGTACCAGGCCCCGTCCCTGACGCCGGAAAAGCTTGCCCTGCAGGCGCTCCTCCAGTGCCTTAATCTGCCCGGTAATGGTCTGCGGCGTCAGGGAGAGTGCCTCTGCTGCCGCCGTAATTGATCCCGCACGGCAGGCGTGCCAGAAGTAGTAGAGATGATTGAAATTGAGCTGATTCATAGCAAAAAGGAGGCTTTCGCCTCCTCCCCATTAACGCAGTTTAATTCGCAGCAGCGTATAGCCGATGACGGCTGAAAGCAGAGAGCCGGTCAGTATGCCCAGTTTAGAAAAGGTCACCAGCTGTTCATGCGCGGCATCAAAGGCCAGCGAACTGATAAAAATTGACATAGTGAAGCCAATTCCGCACAGCACACCAATCGCCATAATATCGCGTATGGTTGTGCCGTTGGGTAATACTGCCAGCCGCAGTTTTACCGCCAGCCAGCAGAAGAGCGTAATGCCTAATGGCTTACCGATTAACAGGCCGAAGATGATACCTGACGGTTCAGGCGAGAGGACATCACTCAGCGTAATGCCAGCAAGTGAGATACCAGCATTAGCAAAGGCAAACAGCGGCAGAATCATCCAGTTCACCCACGGCATCAGACCATGCGCCAGATGTTCCGCTGGAGAGTGCCCCTCTTTCTTCTCCAGAGGCACGAAGAAGCCCACAATGACGCCAGCCAGGGTTGCGTGGACGCCCGACTTCAGCACGGCGGTCCAGAGTATGATACCCACCAGTATGTAGACTGAGATTCTACGGACGTTAAAGCGGTTCAGGAGTGCCAGCACGACAATTGCGCCAGCAGCCACGCACAGGGAGAGCACTGAGAGGTCACTGGTATAGAACAGAGCGATAATCACAATGGCACCCAGGTCATCAATAATCGCCAGTGCCATCAGAAAGACTTTCAGCGCAACGGGAACACGGCTGCCCAGAAGGGCCAGCACACCCAGCGCAAAAGCGATATCGGTTGCGGTGGGAATGGCCCAGCCGTTACGTGCAATCTCATCACCATGGTTGAAAAGCAGGAAGATCAGGGCGGGTAACGCCATGCCGCCTATTGCCGCGATGACCGGGAAGATCGCCTTGTCACGGCTGGCAAGTTCGCCGACCATCAACTCACGCTTTACTTCCAGGCCAATAACCAGAAAGAAAAGCGCCATCAGCGCATCGTTGATCCACAACAGCAAGTTTTTGCTGATATCCAGCGCTCCGAAGCGGATTTGTACCGGTTCATTCAGCAACGCCTGGTAACCCTGGGCGGTAGCGGCCGTATTGGCGAGGATCATCGCCGCGACCGCCGCCACAATCAACATCACGCCATTGCTGGCATCACTTTCAATAAAACTTTTTAGCAGATTTTTTAATTTGCGCGGCTTGTTCAACGTTCATCTTCCTGAGCAGAGACAGAATGTTAAACAGTGTAACGATTCATATAGTTCGTTAAAAGCAGCTTATACCGCGCTATATGCTCGGTTTCGCCGAGCAGTAATAGCAGTAAACGTCGACATTTTTATGAGTGCTGCGGTAAGGGAGAGATAATGCAGCCATCACAGGCAGGGGATTTAAAGTAAAAAAAAGCGGAGCCGGGGCTCCAATGCTGGTCAGTTAAGATTAGATTTGTAAAGGCTGTCACGGTCAAACGTGGCAGCTTTTTTTCCGGGCGAGCGAGCCGCAGTGC
>NZ_JALNPO010000023.1:0-31522 GCF_024520895.1 Pantoea sp. Fr-CA_6
GCCGATGGTAGTGTGGGGTCTCCCCATGCGAGAGTAGGGAACTGCCAGGCATTAAATAAGTGAAGAAGCCCCGCACGAAAGTGCGGGGCTTTTTTACGTCTGCAGATCGTGAAAAACCTCATCATAACCTCCGAAAACAGCCTGAGAACCCCTCTCTGATACGGTAAACTACGGCCAGATAACTCAGTAAAGGCCGTCAAATGTCCAGCCAGCATCCCTCCTTAAAAGCCGACAATACGCTTGGGCTTGAAGTACATACACAGAAACGCATCGTCGCCGAGACGCCAGCCGCCATTCTGGCAGCATGGCAGGCCAGCCAGAGTGATCAAACGCCTTTCCTTGTGCTCGGTGAAGGCAGCAATGTCCTCTTCCTGGAAGATTTTGCCGGTACAGTGGTGCTGAACCGCATCAAAGGCATCAAAATTCAGGATGAATATGAGTGCTGGAAATTGCACGTTGGGGCAGGTGAGAACTGGCATCAGCTGGTTAAAAGCACGCTGGAAAAAGGGATCACAGGCCTGGAAAATCTGGCGTTGATCCCTGGTATGACCGGTTCGGCACCGATTCAGAACATAGGTGCTTATGGCGTGGAATTAAAAGACGTCTGCGAATACGTGGATGTACTTAATCTGCACAGTGGTCAGACAGAACGTCTCGATCGTGAAGCCTGTGAGTTTGGCTATCGTGACAGCATTTTTAAACATCACTACCAGTCAGGCTATGTCATCGTCGCAGTCGGGATAATATTGCCTAAGCAATGGCAACCGGTATTAACCTACGGCGATCTGAAAACGCTCAATCCGGTGACGGCCAATGCCTGGGATGTCTATCACGCGGTATGCCAGATGCGGCAGAGCAAATTACCCGATCCGAAAGTCACCGGTAATGTAGGCAGCTTTTTTAAAAATCCTGTCGTCACCGAGGCGCAGTGCAGCTCACTACTGACGCATTTTCCGACTTTGCCACACTATCTGATGCCAAATGGTGAAATCAAACTGGCAGCAGGATGGCTTATCGATCAGTGCCAGCTGAAAGGTTATCGCATCGGGGGCGCGGCAGTTCACCAGCAACAGGCTCTGGTGCTGATCAACGCTGAAAATGCCACACCCGGCGATATCGTTGCGCTGGCAAAAACCGTGCGCGCTCAGGTTGGTGAAAAATTTGATGTCTGGCTTGAGCCCGAAGTGCGCTTTATTCAGGCGCAGGGTGAATGTAATGCCGTCGGGGTGATCGCATGAAAGACCATAATGTTCCGCTAAAGCTGGTTGATATCTTATCTGATGGTGAGTTTCATTCCGGTGAGCAACTGGGTGAAACGCTGGGCATGAGTCGCGCAGCCATAAATAAGCATATCCAGACGTTAAAAAGCTGGGGTCTTGACGTCTATACCGTGACAGGTAAAGGTTACAGTCTCTCTGCCCCGATACAGCTGCTGGATGAGCAGGCGATACTCTCACAGGTTACGCAGGGTAACGTCTCGGTAATCCCGGTGATTGATTCCACAAATCAGTATCTGCTGGAACGTATGCATGAAATGGAGTCGGGTGCTGCCTGCATTGCGGAATATCAGCAGGCGGGTCGAGGCCGTCGTGGCCGTCAGTGGTTTTCGCCCTTTGGCGCGAACCTCTACATGTCTATGTACTGGCGTCTGGAGCAGGGGCCGGCAGCGGCGATGGGTCTGAGCCTGGTAATTGGCATTATCATGGCTGAGACATTACGTTCATTAGGGGCCGATAATGTCCGCGTAAAATGGCCCAATGATATTTACCTGAACGATCGTAAACTGGCGGGTATTCTGGTCGAACTGACAGGTAAAACCGGCGATGCTGCGCAGATCGTGATTGGTGCGGGGATTAACCTGGCGATGCGAACAGCCGATGCATCACAGATTAATCAGGGCTGGATTAACCTGCAGGAGGCCGGGGTAACGGTAAACCGCAATGAGCTGGCGGCACGTCTGATCAATAGTCTGCGCGAAGCTCTGCCGCTCTTTGAGCAGGAGGGATTAACCCCGTTTGTCGCACGCTGGGCTGCGCTGGATAATTTTATTAACCGGCCGGTTAAGCTGCTTATCGGTGAACGTGAGGTCCATGGTATTGCGCGAGGCGTAGACAGCCAGGGTGGCCTGTTACTGGAACAGGATGGCGAAATAAAAGCCTGGGTGGGTGGAGAAATATCACTGCGTCCTGTCTGAGTAAAAAAAGCCTGCAGCAACGCAGGCTTTTTTATGACAGCAGTTATTTACGCAAGCGAACCTTATCGACCGCATGATCGCCACTTTTGGTCATGATCAGGCTGGCTCGCTCGCGCGTCGGCAGGATATTTTCCTGCAGGTTAAGCCAGTTAATCTCTTTCCATAAATTGCCAGCAATTTCAACTGCTTCTGCCTCTGAGAGCTGGGCGTAATGATGGAAATAGGAGTCCGGATTGGTAAATGCGCCCTGGCGGAATTTCAGGAATCGATTGATATACCAGCTTTGCAGGAGATCTTCCTCTGCATCAACATAGATAGAAAAATCGACGAAGTCTGAAACAAAGACATGATGGGGATCGTGGGGATAGTCCATTCCACTCTGTAATACATTCAGACCTTCCAGAATCAGAATATCAGGCTGCTGTATCACTTTATCGCCATCAGGGATGACATCATAAATCAGATGTGAATAGACCGGAGCAGTCACCTGACTGGCTCCCGACTTCAAATCGGAGACGAAATTGACCAACCGGTGCATATCGTAGGATTGCGGGAATCCTTTTTTCTTCATTAACCCACGCTCTTTCAGCACGGCATTAGGGTGAAGGAAGCCATCAGTAGTGATCAATTCGACTTTGCGATGTTCAGGCCAGCGGCTGAGCAAAGCCTGCAAGACACGCGCAGTCGTGCTTTTACCGACCGCTACGCTACCCGCAATACTGATGATATAGGGGATTTTCTGGCCATTGGTGCCCAGAAATTGCTCCAGTACAGCCTGCCGGCGAACGTTAGAACTTATATAAAAATTAAGCAGACGCGAAAGTGGCAGATAAATTTCCGCTACTTCCTCCAGCGAGAGATCCTCGTTGATGCCCTCCAGCTGCGCGATCTCTTCCTCTGACAGCGTCATAGGAACGGAATCACGTAATGCAGCCCATTGCTCACGAGTGAACTCTAAATAAGGCGTTGTCAGGGGGGTCGTTTTATCCATAAGCATGCATCTGACCGCAAATTCATGGCTATCAACCGCGTGTTATCCGATAAGCAGGACAGCACAGGTGAAGTGAATCACGAATCGCTGGTTTATCAGTGAGAACAATGGGCTGGAGGGTATCACCAGTATGGCTTTTAACAGAAGTAAAAAGATAAACGTGATCTCGCTTTCGTCGGCATACCCACAAAACATCATGGTGGCTTTAATTTTTACTGCTTTATCGTTGTTTATGATATTGCAGGTCATCACAGCGCATGTGCGGCTTTTATCTGCTTTTTACATCTGACACGTCTGAATGACAAAACGCCGCTATAAGGGCATAGAGAGAGGCTGATGCGGTACAAATTCAATATGTCCCATAAGAACTTCAGCAAAAGAACAAACGGCGTAGAGTCATTTTGAAAGGCTCCACGCCTGGTCATCGTCGTACCGACATAAGGGACACGCATGTCAAAACAGGCCTGCTTTCTACAGAAAAGTGCCTGCACATGAAAAAAAAGCGCAGGCGAGGTCAAAAAAGCATCGTTCGGTACAGGCGTGTGAAATAAAAATACTGCCTGCAGATCATTTACCTGCTGAAAAGCGACCCAGGGAGAGGCGTGAGGCATTAGCGCGGGCTGACTGATCCTATGAAAACAGGACCAGATTGCACAAATATTCTGCACAAAAACACTAAAATGCGATGATTTGCACAAATAGTAAGCGATAGAAAAAAATAAGCGATTTTTTAGTTGCATCCAGAGCCCGACCTTCCTAGAATGCGCTCCACTTGATGCCGGCTTAGCTCAGTTGGTAGAGCAACTGACTTGTAATCAGTAGGTCACCAGTTCGATTCCGGTAGCCGGCACCATCAAGTAGGTGGGATTCCCGAGCGGCCAAAGGGAGCAGACTGTAAATCTGCCGTCACAGACTTCGAAGGTTCGAATCCTTCTCCCACCACCATCTCAACCTCGCGGTTGGGTACACAGATAAACAACCTGTTTATCTGTCAGGTGAGTCAATTATCACCCTGAATTCAGACTGAGCGTTAGCGAAGTCAAAGTCGGTCAGCTTCGCTGACAGGCAGTAGATAGCAGAGAAACATCTCTGTTATCTGCAAGCTACAGAAAGAACAGGTAGCCGAGTTCCAGGATGCGGGCATCGTATAATGGCTATTACCTCAGCCTTCCAAGCTGATGATGCGGGTTCGATTCCCGCTGCCCGCTCCAGATGTGCTGATATGGCTCAGTTGGTAGAGCGCACCCTTGGTAAGGGTGAGGTCCCCAGTTCGACTCTGGGTATCAGCACCACTTCCTTTAATCTCCCTCCTGATTTTCTCTGTAACTTCCTTGCAGTCAGGCATTGCCTGGTTAATGTGATGATATCATTGATATATCCGTGTCTTAGAGGGACTAGCGATGGCTAAAGAGCAATTTCAACGTAACAAACTGCACGTAAACGTGGGCACCATCGGTCACGTTGACCACGGTAAAACCACCCTGACTGCAGCTATCACTACCGTACTGGCTAAAACCAACGGCGGCCAGGCTCGTGCATTCGATCAGATCGACAGCACGCCTGAAGAAAAAGCCCGCGGTATCACCATCAACACCGCACACGTTGAGTATGAGACTGCTGCACGTCACTACGCTCACGTTGACTGCCCAGGCCACGCCGACTATGTGAAAAACATGATCACCGGTGCTGCGCAGATGGACGGCGCGATCCTGGTTGTTGCTGCGACTGATGGCCCAATGCCACAGACCCGTGAGCACATCCTGCTGGGTCGCCAGGTTGGCGTTCCTTACATCATCGTGTTCCTGAACAAGTGTGACATGGTTGATGATGAAGAGCTGCTGGAACTGGTAGAGATGGAAGTACGTGACCTGCTGTCACAGTACGACTTCCCAGGCGATGACACTCCAATCGTTCGTGGTTCTGCTCTGAAAGCGCTGGAAGGCGTTCCTGAGTGGGAAGCAAAAATCGTTGAGCTGGCTGAACACCTGGACAACTACATCCCGGATCCAGTCCGTGCGATCGACATGCCGTTCCTGCTGCCAATCGAAGACGTATTCTCAATCTCTGGCCGTGGTACCGTTGTTACCGGTCGTGTTGAGCGCGGCATCGTTAAAGTCGGCGACGAAGTTGAAATCGTGGGTATCAAAGATACTGCGAAATCAACCTGTACCGGTGTTGAGATGTTCCGTAAGCTGCTGGACCAGGGTCAGGCAGGCGAAAACTGTGGTGTTCTGCTGCGCGGTATCAAGCGTGAAGACATCCAGCGTGGCCAGGTTCTGGCTAAGCCAGGCTCAATCAAGCCGCACACCCAGTTCGAGTCAGAAGTTTACGTTCTGTCTAAAGACGAAGGTGGCCGCCATACTCCGTTCTTCAAAGGCTATCGTCCACAGTTCTACTTCCGTACAACTGACGTAACCGGTTCAGTAGAGCTGCCAGAAGGCGTTGAGATGGTCATGCCAGGCGACAACATCAAAATGGTTGTTACCCTGATTCACCCAATCGCAATGGACGAAGGTCTGCGCTTCGCAATCCGCGAAGGTGGCCGTACCGTTGGCGCGGGTGTTGTTGCTAAAGTTATCGCATAATTACCGATAACGTTTGACGCAATGCACACGGAAAGGGCATCATTTGATGCCCTTTTTGCACGCTGTTTCATAGAACCTGGCTCATCAGTGATTTTTTGAATCATAATCATTGCTGAGACAGGCTCTGTTATGCGGCGTTGGATACCGAGTTACGCCCCAAAAGCTCATTCGGTTTGGACGCCTCGCACTGCGGGGCAGAATAGTTTCTGAATTATTGTGGCAGGTTGGTTTATGAGTGCGAATACCGAAGCTCAAGGGAGCGGGCGTGGCCTGGAAGCGGTAAAGTGGGTAGTAGTCGTATTACTGCTGCTTGCAGCGATTGTAGGTAACTACCTCTATCGTGATGTGTCACTGCCACTGCGTGCTTTAGCCGTAGTTGTACTGATTGCAGCGGCTGGCGGCATTGCGCTTTTAACGACCAAAGGCAAAGCGACCGTGGCTTTTGCTCGTGAAGCAAGAACAGAAATGCGTAAGGTTATCTGGCCAACCCGCCAGGAAACGCTGCACACCACGTTAATCGTTGCCGCGGTTACTGCCGTGATGTCACTGATTTTGTGGGGGCTGGATGGTATTCTGGTCCGTCTGGTATCGTTTATCACTGGCCTGAGGTTCTGAGATGTCTGAAGCTCCAAAGAAACGCTGGTACGTCGTACAGGCGTTTTCCGGTTTTGAAGGCCGCGTAGCACAATCGCTGCGCGAGCATATCAAATTGCACAACATGGAAGAGCTGTTTGGCGACGTCATGGTTCCGACTGAAGAAGTCGTTGAAATTCGTGGTGGCCAGCGTCGTAAGAGCGAGCGCAAGTTTTTCCCGGGATACGTACTGGTTCAGATGGTGATGAATGACGCCAGCTGGCACCTGGTACGCAGCGTCCCACGCGTGATGGGTTTCATCGGCGGTACATCTGACCGTCCGGCACCTATCAGCGATAAAGAAGTTGATGCGATCATGAACCGTCTGCAGCAGGTCGGCGACAAGCCTCGTCCGAAAACCCTGTTTGAGCCAGGTGAAATGGTTCGCGTTAATGACGGTCCTTTTGCTGACTTTAACGGTGTGGTTGAAGATGTGGATTACGAGAAGAGCCGCCTGACGGTATCCGTTTCCATCTTTGGACGTGCCACGCCGGTTGAGCTCGACTTCGGTCAGGTGGAGAAAGGTTAACCTCTTTCCGCTCACAAATTAGCTGTTGCAGCAGGCGCGAAATTTAACTACAATTTCGCGCCTTTTGTTTTTATGCGCTGGCAACAGCGTGTAAATCGTTATCACGGGGAGCCTTTACAGGCGCTATAACCCAATTGAGGAAATATCATGGCTAAGAAAGTCCAAGCCTACGTCAAGCTGCAGGTTGCAGCTGGTATGGCGAACCCAAGTCCACCGGTTGGTCCAGCTCTGGGTCAGCAGGGTGTTAACATCATGGAATTCTGCAAAGCGTTCAACGCTAAGACCGAATCTCTGGAAAAAGGTCTGCCGACTCCTGTTGTTATCACCGTATACAGCGACCGTTCTTTTACCTTCATTACCAAAACGCCTCCGGCTGCCGTACTGCTGAAAAAAGCAGCGGGCATCAAGTCTGGTTCTGGTAAGCCGAACAAAGATAAAGTCGGTAAAGTGACTCGTGCTCAGGTACGTGAAATCGCAGAAACCAAAGCTGCGGACATGACTGGTTCTGACGTTGAAGCGATGACTCGCTCAATCGAAGGTACTGCTCGTTCCATGGGCCTGGTAGTAGAGGACTAAGAAATGGCTAAGCTGACCAAGCGCATGACCGTAATTCGCGACAAAGTTGACGCGACCAAGCAGTATGATATTGCTGAAGCTGTTGCTCTGCTGAAAGAACTGGCTACTGCCAAGTTCGTTGAAAGCGTTGACGTTGCTGTCAACCTCGGCATTGATGCACGTAAATCTGATCAGAACGTTCGCGGCGCGACCGTTCTGCCACACGGTACTGGTCGTTCAGTACGTGTTGCTGTCTTCGCCCAGGGCGCCAACGCTGAAGCTGCTAAAGCAGCAGGCGCTGAGCTGGTAGGCATGGAAGACCTGGCTGATCAGATCAAGAAAGGCGAAATGAATTTTGACGTTGTTATTGCTTCTCCGGATGCAATGCGCGTTGTTGGCCAGCTGGGCCAGATTCTGGGTCCACGTGGCCTGATGCCAAACCCGAAAGTCGGTACTGTAACGCCTAACGTTGCTGAAGCGGTTAAGAACGCTAAAGCGGGTCAGGTTCGTTATCGTAACGACAAAAACGGCATCATCCACACTACCATCGGTAAAGTGGACTTTGACGCTGACAAACTGAAAGAAAACCTGGAGTCTCTGCTGGTTGCGCTGAAAAAAGCAAAACCATCTCAGGCGAAAGGCGTGTACATCAAGAAAGTTAGCCTTTCAACCACCATGGGCGCCGGCGTTGCCGTTGACCAGGCTGGTCTGAACGCAACAGCAAACTAATTGCTGCTTGAAACGGGCGAAAAATTCACCTAGAATCTTACGCCCGTTGTTCTGTTATTAACGGAACAGGACACCAGAGAGCCAGAACTGATTGTTGCGTGTATCGCCTTTCCCTCTGACTCTGCTGCGTCGCACAGAATTTAGGTTGGAGCCAGGCCTTATCCTGGCCTCCGTCCAAGACCGCAGGAGCTGCTTATCTCCGGATATTCCGCTTAATACCCTGCGTAGACGGTGACAGAACCAAAAGAATTTTTTCTTAGCTGGATTCTGCTCACCGTGTTCGAGCGCTTATTTCCCCTTGGGGTGAGTAAGTGAAGTGAGTTCCGGGGAAATCCTTTCCCGGTCAAATCCAGGAGCAAAAGCTAATGGCATTAAATCTTCAAGACAAACAAGCGATTGTTGCTGAAGTCAGCGAAGTAGCCAAAGGTGCGCTTTCAGCGGTTGTTGCGGATTCCCGTGGCGTTACCGTTGATAAAATGACCGAACTGCGTAAAGCAGGCCGTGAAGCTGGCGTTTACATGCGTGTTGTTCGTAACACCCTGCTGCGCCGCGTCGTTGAAGGAACTCAGTTTGAGTGCCTGAAAGACACGTTTGTTGGTCCGACCCTGATTGCATATTCTATGGAACACCCGGGCGCTGCTGCTCGTCTGTTCAAAGATTTCGCGAAAGCGAATGCAAAATTTGAGGTCAAAGCTGCAGCCTTTGAAGGTGAGCTGATCACGGCGGCCAATATTGACCGTCTGGCAACGCTGCCGACCTACGAAGAAGCACTGGCACGTCTGATGTCGACCATGAAAGAAGCCGCTGCCGGCAAACTGGTCCGCACTCTGGCTGCTGTACGCGATGCAAAAGAAGCGGCTTAAGGCCATCTTCTTTTCTTCGTACTTGCTTACGTATAAACTTTTTCTGATTCTTAGGAACAATTGTCATGTCTATTACTAAAGACCAAATTCTGGAAGCTGTTGCAGCGATGTCCGTAATGGAAGTAGTTGAGCTGGTTTCTGCTATGGAAGAAAAATTCGGCGTTTCTGCTGCTGCTGCTGTAGCTGTTGCTGCGGGCCCGGCTGAAGCTGTTGAAGAAAAAACTGAATTCGACGTAGTCCTGAAAGCTGTTGGCCCGAACAAGGTTGCAGTAATCAAAGCCGTACGTACTGCAACTGGTCTGGGCCTGAAAGAAGCCAAAGATCTGGTTGAAGCAACTGGCGTAATCAAAGAAGCGATCAGCAAAGATGACGCAGCTGCACTTGAAGCTGCTCTGAAAGAAGCTGGCGCTGAAGTTGAAGTTAAGTAAGACAGCCTTCGGGTTGCAGTCTGAGTAGTTTCAGGCTGATGGCTGGTGACTTTTTGGTCACCAGCCTTTTTGCGCTACAGGGTCTCAATGGGGTTTCACACTGTTTGTCCATTGTTACTCTTCAATATCTTTCTCTATCGACGACTTAATATACCGCTCTACCTGTGCGGGTTCCCTGCCCTCGCAACAGCGATGAAATGATTTAAGCGTGATAGAAAGAGGTATTGCACTGCTGCTGCGCAGCCAGTGAATCAAACAAAATCGTGTTGCATGAACTGTCCTGTCAGGACGGACAGCGTGGGTCGACTTGTCAGCTAGCTGAGGAACCCTATGGTTTACTCCTATACCGAGAAAAAACGTATTCGTAAGGATTTTGGTAAACGTCCGCAAGTACTGGACATACCTTATCTCCTTTCCATCCAGCTCGACTCGTTCCAGAAGTTTATCGAGCAAGATCCAGAAGGTCAGTACGGACTGGAAGCTGCATTCCGCTCTGTATTCCCTATTGCGAGCTACAGCGGCAACTCTGAGTTGCAGTATGTCAGCTATCGCCTGGGTGAACCTGTCTTTGACGTGAAAGAGTGTCAGATCCGTGGCGTGACCTATTCGGCACCGCTGCGCGTGAAACTGCGTCTGGTGGTCTATGAGCGCGAAGCGCCAGAAGGCACCGTAAAAGACATTAAAGAACAAGAAGTCTACATGGGCGAAATTCCGCTCATGACCGACAATGGTACCTTTGTTATCAATGGTACCGAGCGCGTTATCGTTTCTCAGCTGCACCGTAGTCCTGGCGTGTTCTTTGATAGCGATAAGGGTAAAACCCACTCATCGGGTAAAGTGCTCTACAACGCACGTATCATCCCTTACCGCGGTTCATGGCTCGACTTTGAGTTTGACCCGAAAGATAACCTGTTTGTCCGTATTGACCGTCGTCGTAAGCTGCCGGCCACTATCATCCTGCGTGCGTTGCAGTTCACTACACCTCAGATCCTCGATATCTTCTTCGAGAAAGTGGTGTTTGAAATTCGCGACAACAAGCTGCAGATGGAGCTGGTGCCTGAGCGCCTGCGCGGTGAAACTGCGACCTTCGATATCGAAGCGAACGGCACCGTCTACGTCGAAAAAGCACGCCGTATTACTGCGCGCCATATCCGTCAGCTGGAAAAAGATGGCATTCAGCACATCGAAGTTCCGGTTGAATATATCGCGGGCAAAGTGGTCGCTAAAGACTACATCGATGAGAGCACCGGTGAGCTGATCATTGCAGCGAACATGGAACTGTCACTGGATCTGCTGGCCAAACTGAGCCAGTCCGGTCACAAGCGCATCGAAACGCTGTTCACCAACGATCTGGACCACGGTCCATATATGTCCGAGACCCTGCGTGTCGACCCAACCAGCGATCGTCTGAGCGCACTGGTTGAGATCTACCGCATGATGCGTCCTGGTGAGCCGCCAACACGCGAAGCAGCAGAGAACCTGTTTGAGAACCTGTTCTTCTCTGAAGATCGTTACGATCTTTCTGCTGTGGGTCGTATGAAGTTCAACCGTTCATTGCTGCGTGATGAAATCGAAGGTTCAGGCATCCTGAGCAAAGATGACATCATCGAAGTGATGAAGAAGCTGATCGACATCCGTAACGGTAAAGGCGAAGTGGACGATATCGACCACCTCGGTAACCGTCGTATTCGTTCAGTCGGTGAAATGGCTGAGAACCAGTTCCGTGTCGGTCTGGTACGTGTTGAGCGTGCGGTGAAAGAGCGTCTGTCACTGGGCGACCTTGATACCCTGATGCCACAGGACATGATCAACGCGAAGCCAATTTCGGCCGCGGTGAAAGAGTTCTTTGGTTCCAGCCAGCTTTCTCAGTTTATGGATCAGAACAACCCGCTGTCAGAGATTACGCACAAACGTCGTATCTCTGCTCTCGGCCCGGGTGGTTTGACGCGTGAGCGTGCCGGCTTCGAAGTGCGTGACGTACACCCAACGCACTACGGTCGTGTCTGCCCAATCGAAACCCCTGAAGGCCCGAACATCGGTCTGATCAACTCCTTGTCTGTGTATGCACAGACCAACGAGTACGGTTTCCTTGAGACGCCTTACCGCCGTGTTATCGACGGTCTGGTTTCTGACGAGATTCACTACCTCTCTGCTATCGAAGAGGGTAACTACGTTATCGCTCAGGCGAACGCCCCTCTTGATGATAACGGCGCGTTTGTTGATGACCTGGTCACCTGCCGTAGCAAAGGCGAATCAAGTCTGTTCAGCCGCGATCAGGTTGACTACATGGACGTTTCGACTCAACAGATCGTTTCTGTCGGTGCGTCCCTGATCCCGTTCCTGGAACACGATGATGCTAACCGCGCCCTGATGGGTGCGAACATGCAACGTCAGGCCGTTCCGACTCTGCGTGCTGATAAGCCGCTGGTTGGTACGGGTATGGAACGTGCTGTTGCCGTTGACTCCGGTGTAACTGCCGTTGCCAAACGTGGCGGTACCGTACAGTACGTCGACGCATCACGTATCGTTATCAAAGTTAACGAAGACGAAATGCATGCTGGCGAAGCCGGTATCGACATCTACAACCTGACCAAATATACCCGTTCTAACCAGAACACCTGCATCAACCAGATGCCATGTGTTTCTCTGGGTGAGCCGGTTGAGCGCGGCGACGTGCTGGCAGATGGCCCGTCCACCGATCTGGGTGAACTGGCGCTGGGCCAGAACATGCGCGTAGCGTTCATGCCGTGGAACGGTTACAACTTCGAAGACTCCATCCTGGTCTCCGAGCGTGTGGTTCAGGAAGATCGCTTTACGACTATCCACATTCAGGAACTGGCTTGCGTGTCGCGTGACACCAAACTGGGGCCGGAAGAGATTACCGCTGATATCCCGAACGTGGGTGAAGCTGCACTCTCTAAACTGGATGAGTCAGGCATCGTCTACATCGGTGCTGAAGTGACCGGTGGTGACATTCTGGTTGGTAAGGTTACGCCAAAAGGTGAAACCCAGCTGACGCCAGAAGAGAAACTGCTGCGCGCTATCTTCGGTGAAAAAGCCTCTGACGTGAAAGATTCGTCACTGCGCGTACCGAATGGCGTGTCAGGCACCGTGATCGACGTTCAGGTCTTTACCCGCGATGGCGTGGAAAAAGACAAACGTGCGCTGGAAATTGAAGAGATGCAGCTGAAGCAGGCCAAGAAAGACCTGTCTGAAGAACTGCAGATTCTGGAAGCGGGCCTGTTCAGCCGTATCCAGAACGTATTGATTTCTGGTGGCGTTGAAGCAGACAAACTGGACAAGCTGCCGCGCGAGCGCTGGCTGGAACTGGGTCTGACTGACGAAGCCAAGCAAAACCAGCTGGAGCAGCTGGCAGAGCAGTACGACGAGCTGAAGCACGAGTTTGAGAAAAAACTTGAAGGTAAGCGTCGTAAAATCACCCAGGGCGATGATCTGGCACCAGGCGTGCTGAAAATCGTTAAGGTTTATCTGGCTGTTAAGCGTCAGATTCAGCCGGGTGACAAAATGGCAGGCCGTCACGGTAACAAAGGTGTTATCTCTAAGATCAACCCGATCGAAGATATGCCTTACGATGAAAACGGCACGCCGGTTGACATCGTTCTGAACCCGCTGGGCGTACCATCGCGTATGAACATCGGTCAGATTCTGGAAACCCACCTGGGTATGGCAGCGAAAGGCATCGGCGAGAAGATCAACGCCATGCTCAAAAAGCAGGAAGACGTCGCGAAACTGCGCGAATTCATCCAGCGCGCCTATGACCTGGGTAGCGATCTGCGTCAGAAAGTTGACCTGAACACCTTCTCCGACGACGAAGTATTGCGTCTGGCTGAGAACCTGAAGAAAGGTATGCCAATCGCCACTCCGGTGTTTGATGGCGCGAAAGAGAGCGAAATCAAAGAGCTGCTGCAGCTCGGCGGCTTGCCTTCTTCCGGTCAGATTACCCTGTTTGACGGCCGTACCGGTGAGCAGTTCGAACGTCAGGTAACCGTTGGCTACATGTACATGCTGAAACTCAACCACCTGGTTGATGACAAGATGCATGCGCGTTCAACCGGTTCCTACAGCCTGGTTACTCAGCAGCCGCTGGGTGGTAAGGCACAGTTCGGTGGTCAGCGCTTTGGTGAGATGGAAGTATGGGCACTGGAAGCATATGGTGCCGCGTATACCCTGCAGGAAATGCTTACCGTTAAGTCTGATGACGTCAACGGCCGTACCAAGATGTATAAAAACATCGTTGACGGTAACCATCAGATGGAACCGGGCATGCCGGAATCCTTCAACGTACTGTTGAAAGAGATTCGCTCGCTGGGTATCAACATCGAGCTGGAAGACGAGTAACCCCCTTTTCAGGCTGCGGTTCGCCGCCGCCTGAAAGCGCAGGGTTTAAAGCGCTCGCAATTGTACTGGTTACGGGGCGTTCAATTTCGGTTGGACGCCCTCTGAGTCTCACTCCGACGGGAGCTAATCCGTGAAAGACTTACTTAAGTTTCTGAAAGCGCAAACTAAGACCGAAGAGTTTGATGCGATCAAAATTGCGCTGGCTTCGCCAGACATGATCCGTTCCTGGTCTTTTGGTGAAGTGAAAAAGCCAGAAACCATTAACTACCGTACTTTTAAGCCAGAGCGCGATGGTCTGTTCTGTGCCCGTATCTTCGGGCCGGTAAAAGACTATGAGTGCCTGTGCGGCAAATACAAGCGCCTGAAACACCGTGGTGTGATTTGTGAGAAGTGCGGCGTTGAAGTGACCCAGACTAAAGTACGCCGTGAGCGTATGGGCCACATCGAACTGGCGTCGCCGACTGCGCACATCTGGTTCCTGAAGTCACTGCCATCGCGTATCGGCTTACTGCTGGATATGCCACTGCGTGACATCGAGCGCGTGCTCTATTTTGAATCTTACGTAGTAATCGAAGGTGGCATGACCAACCTCGAGAAGCGTCAGATTCTGACTGAAGAGCAGTACCTTGACGCTCTGGAAGAGTTCGGTGACGAGTTCGACGCCAAAATGGGCGCCGAAGCGATCCAGGCCCTGTTGAAAAACATGGATCTGGAGCAGGAGTGCGAGCAGCTGCGTGAAGAGCTGAACGAAACTAACTCCGAAACCAAACGTAAAAAACTGACCAAGCGCATCAAGCTGCTGGAAGCGTTCGTACAGTCTGGCAACAAGCCAGAGTGGATGATCCTGACCGTGCTGCCTGTTCTGCCACCGGATCTGCGTCCGCTGGTACCGCTGGATGGTGGCCGTTTCGCAACGTCGGATCTGAATGATCTCTATCGTCGCGTGATCAACCGTAACAACCGCCTGAAACGCCTGCTGGATCTGGCTGCGCCAGATATCATCGTGCGCAACGAAAAGCGTATGTTGCAGGAAGCGGTCGATGCACTGCTGGACAACGGTCGTCGCGGTCGTGCGATCACCGGTTCCAACAAGCGTCCGCTGAAATCGCTGGCTGACATGATCAAAGGTAAGCAGGGTCGTTTCCGTCAGAACCTGCTGGGTAAACGTGTCGACTATTCTGGTCGTTCGGTTATCACCGTAGGTCCATACCTGCGCCTGCATCAGTGCGGTCTGCCGAAGAAAATGGCACTCGAACTGTTCAAACCGTTCATTTACGGCAAGCTGGAACTGCGTGGCCTGGCCACCACCATCAAAGCCGCGAAGAAAATGGTTGAGCGCGAAGAAGCGGTTGTCTGGGATATCCTCGACGAAGTGATCCGTGAGCACCCGGTTCTGCTGAACCGTGCGCCTACGCTGCACCGTCTGGGTATTCAGGCCTTTGAACCGGTTCTGATCGAAGGTAAAGCGATCCAGCTGCACCCGCTGGTTTGTGCGGCATACAACGCCGACTTCGATGGTGACCAGATGGCTGTTCACGTACCGCTGACGCTGGAAGCCCAGCTGGAAGCACGTGCGCTGATGATGTCGACCAACAACATCCTGTCACCTGCGAACGGCGAGCCAATCATCGTTCCTTCTCAGGACGTTGTACTGGGTCTGTACTACATGACCCGTGACTGTGTTAACGCCAAAGGCGAAGGCATGGTGCTGACTGGCCCGAAAGAAGCTGAGCGTATTTATCGCGCTGGCCTCGCATCGCTGCATGCTCGCGTTAAGGTGCGTATCACCGAACACGAGAAAAATGAGCAGGATGAGTGGGTTGCTAAAACCAGCATCATCGACACCACTGTTGGCCGTGCCATCCTGTGGATGATCGTGCCAAAAGGTCTGCCTTTCTCCATCGTTAACCAGGCGCTGGGCAAAAAAGCTATCTCCAAAATGCTGAACACCTGTTACCGCATTCTGGGCCTGAAGCCGACCGTTATCTTTGCTGACCAGACCATGTACACCGGTTTCGCTTACGCAGCCCGTTCAGGCGCGTCTGTCGGCATCGACGACATGGTTATTCCAGAGAAGAAAGTGGAAATCATCACCGAAGCGGAAGCTGAAGTGGCTGAGATCCAGGAGCAGTTCCAGTCTGGTCTGGTAACCGCAGGCGAACGTTACAACAAAGTCATCGATATCTGGGCAGCAGCCAACGAACGTGTTGCCAAGGCGATGATGGAAAACCTCTCAACCGAAACCGTTATTAACCGTGACGGCGTAGAAGAGCGACAGGTTTCCTTTAACAGCATCTTTATGATGGCTGACTCCGGTGCGCGTGGTTCTGCTGCACAGATTCGTCAGCTGGCCGGTATGCGTGGTCTGATGGCGAAGCCAGATGGCTCCATCATCGAAACACCAATCACGGCGAACTTCCGTGAAGGGTTGAACGTACTCCAGTACTTCATCTCAACCCACGGTGCTCGTAAAGGTCTGGCGGATACCGCACTGAAAACGGCGAACTCCGGTTATCTGACGCGTCGTCTGGTTGACGTTGCACAGGATCTGGTTGTTACCGAAGATGACTGTGGTACACACGAAGGCATCATGATGACACCTGTCATCGAAGGTGGCGACGTTAAAGAGCCACTGCGTGAACGTGTACTGGGTCGTGTGACCGCTGAAGACGTTCTGAAGCCGGGTACTGCTGACATTCTGGTTCCACGCAACACGCTGCTCGATGAGCACTGGTGTGACGTGCTGGAACTGAACTCAGTCGACAGCCTGAAAGTCCGCTCAGTAGTAGGTTGTGAAACCGACTTTGGTGTGTGTGCGCATTGCTATGGTCGCGACCTGGCACGTGGTCACATCATCAACAAAGGTGAAGCGATTGGTGTTATCGCGGCACAGTCCATCGGTGAGCCAGGTACACAGCTGACGATGCGTACGTTCCACATCGGTGGTGCGGCATCACGTGCGGCTGCTGAATCCAGCATTCAGGTGAAGAACAAAGGTACCATCAAGCTGACCAACGCTAAGTCGGTAACGAACTCGGCAGGCAAGCTGGTGATCACCTCGCGTAACGTTGAACTGAAAATGATCGACGAATTTGGTCGTACCAAAGAGAGCTATAAAGTTCCTTATGGTTCTACCATGGCGAAAGGTGATGGTGAGCAGGTTGCAGCGGGCGAAACCGTCGCAAACTGGGATCCGCATACCATGCCAGTCATCACCGAAGTGGGCGGTTTCATTCGCTTCACGGACATGGTTGATGGCCAGACCATTACCCGTCAGACAGATGACTTAACCGGTCTTTCTTCGCTGGTGGTTCTGGACAGTGCTGAACGTACTGCGGGCGGTAAAGATCTGCGTCCTGCGCTGAAAATTGTTGATGCCAACGGCAACGACGTTCTGATCCCGGGCACCGACATGCCGGCTCAGTACTTCCTGCCTGGTAAAGCGATTGTTCAGCTGGAAGATGGCGTGAAGATCAGTGCTGGTGACACGCTGGCGCGTGTTCCGCAGGAATCTGGCGGTACCAAGGATATTACCGGTGGTCTGCCACGCGTTGCTGACCTGTTCGAAGCGCGTCGTCCGAAAGAGCCAGCTATTCTGGCGGAGATCAGCGGCATCATCTCCTTCGGTAAAGAGACTAAAGGTAAGCGTCGTCTGGTCATCACTCCGCTGGATGGCAGTGAGCCGTACGAAGAGATGATTCCGAAATGGCGTCAGCTGAACGTGTTCGAAGGTGAACGTGTTGAGCGCGGTGACGTGGTTTCCGATGGCCCAGAGTCTCCACATGACATCCTGCGCTTGCGTGGCGTGCATGCGGTGACCCGTTACATCACTAACGAAGTGCAGGAAGTTTACCGTCTGCAAGGCGTTAAGATTAACGATAAGCACATCGAAGTCATCGTTCGTCAGATGCTGCGTAAAGCAACCATCGTGAGCGCAGGAAGTGCAGACTTCCTGGAAGGTGAGCAGGCTGAATTCTCTCGCATCAAGATCTCTAACCGTGATCTGGAAGCGAACGGAAAAGTTGGCGCAACCTTCATGCGTGACCTGCTGGGTATTACCAAAGCGTCACTGGCTACCGAATCGTTCATCTCTGCAGCATCGTTCCAGGAAACCACGCGTGTCCTGACCGAAGCAGCAGTAGCAGGTAAGCGCGATGAACTGCGCGGCCTGAAAGAGAACGTAATCGTGGGTCGTCTGATCCCGGCCGGTACCGGTTATGCGTACCATCAGGATCGTATGCGCCGCAAAGCGGCAGGTGAAGTTCCGGTTGCACCGCAGGTTACTGCGGATGAAGCCTCAGCCAGCCTGGCTGAACTGTTGAACGCCGGTCTCGGCGGCAACAAAGACGATTAATCGTCCTTTGCCTGATAAAAACCCTGCCTCGGCAGGGTTTTTTTTTGTCTCTGATTCAGACATTCCAGTCGTTGCGGCCAAGGCCAATGTCTTTCAGCTGACTGTCACTCAGCTTCGACAGGATGACGCGCGTCTCACGCCTCAGCTGCCAGCGTTTATAACTGCGCCACAAGTAACGAACCAGCTGGTAAGGCGTGCCTGTGAACGGTTTAGCTGCGCGATTCTCGTCGTATCCCATGATAGTGCCCTCAGTGAATTGTCTGAGGACTATTCTCAGCGGATCGCTCTGTATGATACAGACGCAAAAATCACCTTTCTTTAACATACAGATTGCGGTAATGGCGATCTGAATGGTAAAAAAGAGACATAACTGTACCGGTTAATGCTCAGCTCCTGAGTCAGAGGAAATACAATGACGCGATATGAACATCTGGCCACGCTGCTGGCTCAGCGTATTGAACAAGGTTTATATCGCAGTGGTGAGCGCCTGCCCTCGGTACGCAGTCTGAGTGCCGAACATGGCGTCAGTATCAGCACCGTGCAGCAGGCTTATCATCTGCTGGAAGAGAAGCAGATGATTACGCCGCAGTCGCGCTCTGGCTATTTTGTGGCCTCGCGTAAGGCGACGCCCCCGATGCCTGCGCTGACCCGTCCCGCACAGCGGCCGGTTGAGGTAACGCAGTGGGATGCGGTGCTGGAGCTGATTAACAGCCGTCTGGAAGATGATGTGTTGCAGCTGGGAAGCGGTATGCCCGATCTGACCCAACCGACGCTTAAGCCGCTGTGGAAAGCCTTCAGCCGACAGGCTCAGAAGCAGGACATCGCGCTGCTCAATTATGACAACCTCTATGGTGTTCTCGCACTGCGGCAACAGGTTGCACGACTGGCGATAGATAGCGGTTGCCAGCTCACCGCCGATGACATTGTTATTACCACCGGCTGCCATGAAGCCTTATCGGTAGCCGTGCGTGCGGTCTGCGAGCCGGGCGATATCATTGCTGTTGAGTCGCCTTCGTTTCACGGGATCATGCAAACCCTCCGCGGATTTGGCATTCGTGCCATTGAGATCCCGACTGATGCGGTAACCGGCATCAGCCTGGAAGCGCTGGAACTGGCGTTTGATCAATGGCCGATTAAAGCAGTCGTTGTTGTACCGAACTGTAATAATCCGCTGGGATTTATCATGCCTGAGCCGCGTAAGCGGGCATTGCTTGCCCTGGCGCAGCGGTTTGACGCGGCGGTCATTGAAGATGATGTTTATGGTGAGTTAGCCTGGGAATATCCGCGCCCAGCGACCATTAAAGCGCTGGATCTCGATGGCCGGGTTCTGCTGTGCAGCTCCTTTTCCAAAACGCTGGCGCCAGGTTTGCGTGTCGGCTGGGTTGCACCCGGCCGCTATCGCGACCGTGTACTGCACATGAAATATATCGTCACAGGTTCCACCGCCACACAGCCTCAGCATGCGGTCTCCGAGTTTATCCGCCAGGGCCATTATCAGCCCCATCTGCGCCGGATGCGGCAAATCTATCATCGTAACTATGAAACCTTTAGCTGCTGGGTGCGCCACTACTTTCCCTGCGGCATCTGCGTTTCCCGTCCTCAGGGCGGTTTTCTGATGTGGATAGAACTCCCCGAAGCGTTTGATGCGGTCCGGCTCAATCGCGAATTGCGCGAGTCAAAAATTCAGATAGCCGTAGGCTCACTCTTTTCGGCCTCGGGTAAATACCGTAACTGTCTGCGCTTAAACTACGGGCTGCCGATCAACGAGCAGACTGAACAGGCGCTGGCACTGGTGGGGGCAGCCGTCGAACGCGCCATGCTCTCGTGCCAGCATGAGACGCAGATTTCAGCTTCAACTCTCGCATAGCGAAAAGAAGAAGCAGGGCCGGCAAGAGGAGGGAACCGGCCCTGGTCAGATAACCTTAACCTGACGGAGGCCACGTTAAGGTTTTGGATCAGAGCACGCCAGCGGCAACATACGCTTTTGCGCGTCGCTTTCCCGGCAGAAACGCTGGCGTTACTGGTTTTGCAGCCGCTATGCGGGACAGCTTCCACAAATCCTTATTGGTGAGGCTCTGCCAGCGCCAGCAGGGTTCGTGTTGCTTCACGCCAGTCATCTGCCTGGGTAATCGCACTTACCACCGCAATACTGCCCACGCCGGTTGCCAGCACGTCAGGTGCCCGAGCAATTGAGATACCGCCAATTGCCACGGTGGGGATATGCGTCAGGCGCGTCAGATGCCGCTTCAGCTGCTCAATGCCCTGCGGCGCAGAAGGCATCTCTTTGGTCTGCGTCGGGAAAATATGTCCAAGCGCGATGTAAGAGGGCTGGATTGCCAGTGCGCGGTCCAGTTCAGCATCGTCACGGGTGGAGAGCCCCAGACGCATTCCTGCCTGATGAATCCGGGCAAGATCGGCAACATCGAGATCCTCCTGACCCAGATGCACGCCATAAGCCTGATGCTTTATCGCCAGCTGCCAATAGTCATTGATAAACAGGCGCGCGTCATAGCGTTTACCCAGTGCAATCGCCTGAGCGATGGCGGGTTCGGCGATCTCATCGGGCTGATCTTTGATGCGCAGTTGCAGCGTACGAACGCCCATCTTCAGCAGGCGCTCAATCCAGTCGGGGCTATCAACCACCGGATAAAGCCCCAGGCGCGGGGCGGTAGCGGGAAATGCGGGCATTGTTATTCCTCCTTAATGGCATCGGCGGGATGATAAAGCTCACCGCCGCGCCGACGAAAACGGTCTGACATCTGCGCCATGCCCACTTCAACGGGCTCGGCGCGCGTATCCTGACGTGCTGCGAACTCGCGCACCTCCTGGGAAATTTTCATCGAGCAGAACTTAGGGCCGCACATCGAGCAGAAATGGGCCACTTTGCCCGACTCCTGCGGCAGGGTTTCATCATGCATAGCCCGCGCCGTATGGGGATCCAGCGCCAGATTAAACTGATCTTCCCAGCGGAACTCAAAGCGCGCTTTGGACATGGCGTTATCACGGATCTGCGCACCCGGATGGCCTTTCGCCAGATCGGCGGCATGCGCTGCTATTTTGTAGGTGATCAATCCCTGCTTCACATCCTCTTTGTTCGGCAGACCCAGATGCTCTTTGGGCGTGACGTAACACAACATGGCGCAACCAAACCAGCCAATCATGGCAGCACCGATACCGGAGGTGAAATGGTCATAGCCGGGCGCGATGTCGGTGGTCAGCGGGCCAAGGGTGTAGAAGGGGGCTTCATCGCACAGGTCGAGCTGTTCGGTCATGTTGCGGCGGATCATATGCATCGGGACGTGCCCCGGGCCTTCAATCATCACCTGAACGTCATATTCCCAGGCAATACGGGTCAGTTCGCCCAGGGTACGCAGTTCGGCAAACTGCGCCTCATCGTTGGCATCCTGAATGGAACCCGGACGAAGGCCATCGCCCAGCGACAGGGAGACATCATAGGCGGCGCAGATTTCACAAATCTCCCGGAAGTGCTGATACAGGAAGCTCTCCTGATGATGCGACAGGCACCATTTCGCCATGATAGATCCACCCCGCGATACAATTCCGGTCAGACGTTTCGCCGTCATCGGGACATAACGCAGCAGCACGCCAGCGTGGATAGTGAAATAATCGACACCCTGTTCCGCCTGCTCAAGCAGCGTATCGCGGAATATTTCCCAGTTCAGCGCCTCGGCCACACCATTCACTTTTTCCAGCGCCTGATAAATCGGCACTGTACCGATTGGCACCGGGCTGTTTCGCAAAATCCATTCGCGCGTTTCATGAATATAACGACCGGTAGAGAGATCCATCACCGTATCGGCACCCCAGCGAGTCGACCAGACCAGTTTTTCCACCTCTTCCTCAATAGAAGAGGTCACCGCCGAGTTACCGATGTTGGCATTGACCTTAACCAGAAAGTTGCGGCCAATGATCATCGGCTCCGACTCAGGGTGATTGATATTGGCAGGGATGATGGCGCGTCCGGCAGCGACCTCCTGACGCACAAACTCGGGCGTGATACTGGCTGGCAGATGCGCGCCAAAACTGTGACCGGGATGCTGTTGCAGCAATACCTCACTGCGGATTCGCTCACGGCCCATGTTTTCCCGCAGTGCGATAAATTCCATCTCCGGGGTGATGATCCCCTGGCGGGCATAGTGCAATTGCGTGACGCGGCAGCCTGCGCGGGCACGGCGCGGTGTCGGCAGTTGATCGAAACGCAGATGATCCAGCCCCTCGTCAGCCAGCCGCTGCTGGGTATAGCCTGAGCTGTTCTGTTCGAGAAGTTCGCTGTCGTCGCGTTCAGCAATCCAGCGGGCGCGCAGCTTTTCCAGGCCACGATGAACATCGATCTGTGCCGCGGGATCGCCATAGGCACCCGCCGTGTCATAGACCGGTACTGCTTCGTTCTGCTCATAGAGAGGCTGTTCTTTGCTGCCGCCGATGTGGGTCGGGCTTAGCACGATTTCACGCATGGGAACGCGGATATCCTCGCGGCTGCCGGTAATCCAGATGCGGCGGGACTGGGGAAATGCACTGCCGCTTTGCAGGGAATCGATAAATTCCTGCGCCTGGGCACGCTGTTCACGACGGGTTGTTTTTTGGTCAGACATAGCAATCTTCCTGTTAAGGGGGAACGATGCTTGTCCGGAGTTCGGAAGGAGTAACCGTATAGACAGCGTAAGCATGCTGGTATACAGAGAATATTTACTCTTGTTCCCTTCGCAGGTTCTAACCTGATCAGGTTCCGCGGATCCCGAATTAACGGTCTCAGCCCAACTTGGGCACTCCGACAAGAAGCTGTTTTTACGCTGGTGTCTGATAACAGAGCCAGGCGTAAAAACCTTATATTTCAAAGCAAAAATAAAAAAGGTTCTTTGGAGCACTCTCCTCAGAACCTGTTCAGCATAAAAGGGCTACGGGATAATCTCAACCCCTTTGCCGGAGATGATGATTAAGCCGGACGCGCGATATGGCTGTCATTGGCTACCGGCGGGGGGACAAGCTGGTTATCCCATGCCAGCTGAATCAGCTTATCTTCCAGCGTAAAGCGTGCTTCCAGCACTTCACCCACTTCGGAGAGTGCCTGCTGGAAGGTCATGCAGTTCTCGTCGTCGATTGCCTGCTGCAGGTGGCCGTCATACAGCTGCATCAGACGCTCAGTATTGGCTTCCAGCGGTGGATAGATCTGTGCGGCGGCAATCATCGGGCTGTCGCCACTCATTTCGCTGATCACGCGTTCATAGATACTGAAGTGACCCGCAGAAAGATAATCGACCAGACCGTGACAGAAGTTGTCCAGAGCCTGCTCATCAAGACGCGTCAGCGCCTCTTTGTTTGGTTTAAGTCCGACCAGGTGATAATAGGTCACCAGTAGCTGACGACGGGCTTCAAGCCACGAATCGACCAGTTCATTACTGCCACCTACGCGTTCAGCCAGGACGTCTAACTGGTTAAGCATATCTAACTCCATGTGAGTTATAGTTGTTTATCTACACACTTAACATCAGGGCTTCAGCGTGCGAGTTGACGCTAAGGATGACGAAATAAATGCAATGCGAAATCTCAAGCGTAGACGCTGGATGGTGGATTGTCAGCCATGAACAGAAACTTTGGTTACCACAAGGTGATTTACCCCACGGAAACGCCGAAAAATTTGGTTTGACCGGCAGTAAAGCCCGGACCATCGGTGAGTGGCAGGGCGAAAAAGTCTGGCTGATTTGTGAGCCGCGTTCTGCCGATATGTTCTCAGTACGACAGCTGATCGATCAGGATGTGGCGCTGTTTCAGCTGGTGGGTCGCGGTGTGCAACTGGCGGAATTCTACCGTTCTCATCGCTGGTGCGGCTATTGCGGCCATGAAATGCACCAAAGCAAACATGAATTTGCCTGTCTCTGCAGCCATTGTCGCGAGCGTTACTATCCGCAGATCGCACCCTGCATCATTGTGGCTATCCGTCGCGGTGATGAAATCCTGCTGGCGAATCATGCCCGCCATCGCAACAAGGTCTACACGGTGCTGGCGGGTTTTGTGGAGGTGGGCGAGACGCTGGAGCAGGCCGTTGCCCGCGAAGTGATGGAAGAGAGCAATATCCGCGTCAAAAACGTCCGTTACGTTACCTCCCAGCCGTGGCCCTTCCCGCAATCGCTGATGACAGCCTTTATGGCGGAGTATGACAGCGGCGATCTGCAGCACGACGGTAAAGAGCTGCTGGATGCGGCCTGGTTCCGTTTTGATGAGCTGCCGTTGCTGCCACCGCCAGGCACCGTGGCGCGCCGCCTGATTGAAGATACCGTCGCCCTGTGCCGCGCCGAAGTGTGAAAGTGCTACACTACACGCCTGTTATTGAGAGAGTGTTGAGATGAGTGAACTGAAGAACGATCGTTATTTGCGTGCCCTGTTACGTCAGCCGGTTGATGTCACGCCGGTCTGGATGATGCGACAAGCCGGGCGCTATTTGCCGGAGTACAAAGCGACACGCGCCCAGGCGGGTGACTTTATGTCGCTGTGCAAAAACGCCGAGCTGGCCTGTGAAGTCACCCTGCAGCCGCTGCGCCGTTATCCGCTGGATGCCGCCATCCTCTTCAGTGACATCCTGACCATTCCGGATGCGATGGGACTGGGTCTCTACTTTGAAACCGGCGAAGGCCCGCGTTTCTCAAACCCTGTGACCTGTCGCGCTGACGTTGAGCGTTTACCGGTGCCCGATCCCGAAATGGAGCTGGGCTATGTGATGAATGCTGTCCGTACCATCCGTAAGAACCTGAACGGCGATCTGCCGCTGATTGGCTTCTCCGGCAGTCCGTGGACGTTGGCCACCTATATGGTGGAAGGCGGGAGCAGCAAGGCGTTTACCAAAATTAAGAAGATGATGTATGCCGATCCCGCTACGCTCCACGCGATGCTGGATAAGCTGGCCGACAGCGTCATCCTCTATCTCAATGCTCAGATCCGCGCCGGTGCGCAGTCCGTTATGGTGTTTGATACCTGGGGTGGCGTGCTGACCGGTCGTGATTACCGCGAATTCTCACTCCATTACATGCACAAAATTGTCGATGGCCTGCTGCGTGAAAACGACGGTCGCCGCGTGCCGGTGACGCTCTTCACCAAAGGCGGCGGACAGTGGCTGGAAGCGATGGCCGCCACCGGTTGTGACGCGCTGGGTCTCGACTGGACCACCGATATTGATGACGCACGCCGTCGCGTGGGCGACAAAGTAGCCCTGCAGGGCAACATGGATCCTTCTATGCTCTATGCGGCACCTGAGCGTATCGAACAGGAAGTGGCTGGGATCCTGGAGCGCTTTGGCTCGGGCACCGGGCATGTCTTTAATCTGGGTCATGGTATTCATCTGGATGTGCCACCGGAAAATGCGGGCGTCTTTGTTGAGGCGGTACACCGTTTATCACGTCCCTGGCATCAGGAGTAATCATGGATATTGCCGCACTTCGCGCTGAGCAGTTACAACGCGCCGCTGATGTGGTGCGAGAAGATGACTTTGATGTGCTGCCACCCCGCTTTATCGGCGGGGCGGACGTTGGATTTGAGCAGGAAGGCACTATCACCCGGGCGGCGATGGTGATACTGGAGTATCCCTCCTTAAAGCTGGTGGAGCATCGCATCGCACGCGTTGAGACCACCATGCCCTATATTCCGGGCTTTCTCTCATTCCGTGAATATCCAGCGCTGATGGCCGCCTGGCAGATGCTGGAGCAAAAGCCGGACCTGCTGTTTGTGGATGGACATGGTATTTCGCATCCACGACGACTTGGCGTCGCGTCACATTTTGGCCTGCTGGTCGATGTGCCCACCATTGGTGTCGCGAAAAGTCGCCTGTGTGGCCGTTTTGCCGATCTGGATGCGCAGCCTGGCAGTCGTCAGCCACTGATCGACAAAGGCGAGCAGATAGGCTGGGTATGGCGCAGCAAGCTGCGGTGTAATCCGCTGTTTGTCGCCACCGGCCATCGTGTCAGCCTGGATACCGCGCTGCAGTGGGTCGAAAACTGTACGCGTGGTTACCGGCTGCCGGAACCGACCCGCTGGGCCGACGCGGTTGCCTCGAACCGAACCGCTTTCCAGCGCTGGCAAAACGCGCTTTAACACTGTTTGTGCTGCGGTTTTGCAGTTACACTGCGGCCAGCGAAACGAATAAGAGCCACCTTTATGTTACAAAATCCCGTTCATCTGCGTCTGGCGAAGCTGGAAAGCTGGCAGCACCTTACTTTTATGGCCTGCCTGTGCGAGCGCATGTATCCCAACTATCGTGCGTTCTGCGAGCAGACTGAATTTGCCGATCCGGCACTCTATCGCCGTATTCTTGATCTGATCTGGGAAAACCTGACGGTCAAAGATGCGAAGATTAACTTCGACAGCCAGCTGGAAAAGCTCGAAGCCGCCATTCCGGATGGTGATGCGTTTGAGGTTTACGGCGTTTATCCGGCTATCGATGCCTGTGTGGCATTAAGCGAAGTCGTACATGCGCAGCTGAGCGGTGAAACTCTTGAGCATGCAATTGAAGTCAGCGAGACCTCAATTACCACTATCGCCATGCTGGAAATGACCCAGGCTGGACGCGAAATGACCGACGAAGAGCTGCGTGAAAACCCGGCTATCATCGATGAGTGGGACCTTCAGTGGGAGATTTTCCGCCTGCTGGCGGAGTGTGAAGAGCGCGACCTTGAATTGATTAAAGGTCTGCGATCTGACCTGCGTGAAGCGGGAATTAGCAACATCGGTATAAATTTCCAGCAGTAAGGCGATAAAACGTGACTTCAGGCCCGAATTAGCGCGCCTGGAGGCTTCACATTGGCCCCCTGTCTGGTCTACATTTGGGGGGCTGAAAATTGTGGCTATCGGTGCGTGCAGGCAGAAGAGTGCCAGAATATGGCTTTTCCCTCGCACTCGTTGCTTAGCAAGCGATAAATACACTTTAAGGATAACTTATGAACAAGACTCAACTGATTGATGTGATCGCAGAAAAAGCTGACCTGTCTAAAACCCAGGCAAAGGCAGCGCTGGAATCTACTCTGGCTGCGATCACTGAGTCTCTGAAAGATGGTGATGCTGTACAACTGGTTGGTTTTGGTACTTTTAAAGTGAACCACCGCGCTGAGCGTACCGGTCGTAACCCGCAGACTGGCAAAGAGATCAAAATCGCTGCAGCAAATGTACCGGCATTCGTGTCTGGTAAAGCGCTGAAAGACGCCGTTAAGTAAGACGTCGCACTGCGGTTAAGCTTTAAAACAGGGGGCGTTTCGCCCCTTTTGTTTAAGAGGCCAGCCATCATGACCCCGCTGTTTCAGCGTTTATCTGTTCTGTTTCTCTCCCTGTTTCTTTTCGGTTGCAGCTCTACTCCGGATATTCCCCCCTTTTCTGCCAGTGGCTATCTTGCCGATCGTGGTGTTGTTCGTATCTGGCGTAAAAACAGCGACCACCAGTCGGTCCATATCCGCACCTTCTATACGCCGTTCAGTGGCGGTGAGGGTGAAGTGACGGATTATGTCTGGCTGGAAGAGTCGTTGATCAGCATTCAGCGTCAGGTGAAGGGCAACCAGCCTGATGATGTGACCCTGCGCTTTGACCAGGCTGGCGGTCTTAACTTTATGCAGCGCCAGCTTTCAGGCCGGCGTGAAGCGGTCAGCCCGGATGCGGTTGAGCTCTATAAGTTTGATGCCGAGCGGATGCGTAACCTCAGCGATGCGCTATTAAGCGGTCAGGTGTTCCTCAGACAGGGACACTGGCTGGGAAACAATGTGCTGGAGAGTTGCGAAGGCCAGCAGGTCAGACCCGCTTTTGACGCCGACGCTCTGCAGATGCTGACACAGCAGCAACGCCGCGCATCGGCACCGCTGATGGTGTCATGGCTTGAAGCGCCGGAAGGGATACAGCTATTGCGGGTCAGTCAGCAAGATGACTGCTCACAGCAGCCGACAGAAGAAGATATGTGAATTGAAAAGGGGGCACCTGGTGCCCCCTGAACTTATTTGCGATTAATGGCGCGGTAGCCGATATCGCGGCGACAGAAGCTGCCCTGCCATGAGATCGGCTTTGTCAGCTCATAAGCCCGCTTTTGTGCCGCGGCCACATCGTCGCCCAGCGCGGTTACGCACAATACGCGGCCACCGTTTGTCAGCACCCGATCCTCTTCCAGCCGTGTTCCGGCGTGGAATACCTTGCCGTCAGCCACTTCTTCGAGTGGCAGACCGTGAATCTGATCGCCCTGAGCGTAGTCACCCGGATAACCGCCCGCCGCCAGCACCACACCCAGCGCAGGGCGGGGATCCCATTGTGACGTTTTCTGATCCAGCTTACCGTCACAGGCGGCCAGGCAAAGATCGACCAGATCCGACTGCAGGCGCAGCATGATCGGCTGAGTCTCCGGATCGCCGAAGCGGCAGTTGAATTCGATCACTTTCGGCTGCCCGGTGTGATCGATCATCAGACCGGCATAGAGAAAACCGGTATAGATGTTGCCTTCAGCCGCCATGCCGCGCACGGTCGGCCAGATAACCTGATCCATAACGCGCTGGTGGATCTCATCGGTGACAACCGGAGCCGGAGAGTAGGCACCCATTCCGCCGGTGTTCGGACCGGTATCGCCATCGCCCACGCGTTTGTGATCCTGGCTGGTGGCCATGGGCAGCACATGCTCGCCGTCCACCATCACGATGAAGCTGGCTTCTTCGCCATCCAGAAACTCTTCAATCACAATGCGGTGTCCGGCATCGCCAAAGGCGTTTCCGGCCAGCATATCCTGAACCGCATCCTCAGCTTCCTGCAGCGTCATCGCCACAATCACGCCTTTACCTGCGGCCAGGCCGTCGGCTTTGATGACGATAGGGGCGCCTTTCTCACGCAGATACGCGAGAGCGGGCTCAACCTCGGTGAAGTTCTGGTATTCCGCACTCGGGATCTGATGACGCGCCAGGAAATCCTTGGTGAAAGCTTTAGAGCCTTCCAGCTGCGCAGCGGCCTGAGTCGGACCAAAGATAGCCAGCCCGGCCTCACGGAAGGCATCCACGATGCCAATCACCAGCGGCGCTTCGGGGCCGACAATCGTCAGATCGATCTTTTCACGCCGGGCAAACTCAAGCAGGGCAGGGACATCAGTTGCACTAATCGCGACATTCTGCAGCGCAGGCTCTAATGCGGTGCCCGCGTTACCCGGTGCCACAAACACGGTTTCCGCCAGCGGCGACTGGACAGCTTTCCAGGCCAGAGCATGTTCACGTCCGCCATTGCCGATTACTAAAATTTTCATCTGTTTCTCTCCAGAACGATTAATGGCGGAAGTGACGCATGTCGGTGAAGATCATGGCAATGCCATGCTCATCAGCCGCCGCAATCACCTCTTCATCGCGGATGGAGCCGCCAGGCTGGATGACGCAGTTCACGCCTGACGCGGCTGCCGCATCAATACCATCACGGAACGGGAAGAAGGCATCCGACGCCATGGCTGATCCTTTTACTTCCAGACCTTCATCGGCTGCTTTAATGCCGGCAATCTTAGCGGAATAGACACGGCTCATCTGTCCGGCACCGATACCAATGGTCATGTTGTCGCGTGCATAAACAATGGCGTTAGACTTAACGAACTTCGCCACTTTCCAGCAGAACAGCGCATCACGCAGCTCCTGTTCGGTTGGCTGACGTTTACTGACGACGCGCAGCTGGCTGGCATCAACCATGCCGAGATCGCGATCCTGTACCAGCAGACCCCCGTTGACGCGTTTGAAATCCAGTGCAGCAGTACGGTTTTGCCATTGGCCGCAGATCAGGACTCGGACATTCTGCTTCGCGGCGGTAATTTTCAGCGCGGCCTCGGAAACCGCTGGCGCGATAATCACCTCAACAAACTGGCGGCTGATAATGGCCTGCGCAGTTGCTTCATCCAGCTCGCGGTTAAAGGCGATGATGCCGCCAAATGCGGAGGTCGGATCGGTCTGGTAAGCGCGATCATAGGCTGCCAGCAGCGAGTCACCGGTCGCTACGCCACAAGGGTTCGCATGTTTGACGATGACGCAGGCGGGTTCACTGAACTCTTTGACGCACTCCAGTGCAGCATCCGTGTCAGCAATGTTGTTATAGGAGAGCGCTTTGCCCTGAACCTGCCGGGCAGTCGCCACTGAAGCTTCAGTGATGTTCTCTTCTATATAGAAGGCAGCATCCTGATGGCTGTTTTCACCGTAGCGCATATCCTGCTTCTTAATGAAGTTCAGATTCAGGGTACGCGGGAAACGGCCGGCGGGCTGATTACGATCACCGTGATAGGCGGGCACCAGGCTGCCAAAGTAGTTAGCGATCATGCTGTCATACGCGGCAGTGTGTTCAAACGCTTTGATCGCCAGATCGAAACGGGTCTCAAGCTTCAGACCATTTTCATGGGCATCCATTTCGGCAATGATCGCATCGTAGTCGCCGCTGCTGACCACGATTGCCACATCTTTATGGTTCTTGGCAGCAGAGCGCACCATGGTCGGGCCACCGATGTCGATATTTTCCACTGCATCTTCCAGTGAACATCCTTCACGGGCGACGGTCTGTGCAAAGGGATAGAGGTTAACGACCACCATGTCGATTGGGCTGATGTCGTGCTGCGCCATAATGGCATCATCCTGGCCGCGACGACCTAAAATGCCGCCATGCACTTTGGGATGCAGGGTTTTGACGCGTCCATCCATCATTTCCGGGAAACCGGTGTAGTCAGAGACTTCTGTGACAGCCAGACCCGCATCCGCCAGCAGGCGAGCTGTTCCGCCTGTGGAGAGCAGTTCGACACCGCGACTTGAGAGCGCCTGAGCAAATTCGAGGATACCGGCTTTGTCAGAGACACTGAGCAATGCGCGGCGTACAGGACGAGTTTGTTGCATGGTGGTTTATCCCTTGGCTTTGTTTCGCGTATATAAGAGCGTTACATCAGGCTTTACAGCGATTTTCTCTTCTCTATACAGGAAGAAAAAATCAAAAACCTCAGGTAACGCCCCGAAAAGGGGTGTCCGGAACTTCGCCCGGCATTGTAGCGAAAACGTTTGCGTGATGCTCGCCTAAATTTATCTGGCCCGACTAGTGTGGATAACATTGTGTGTAACTGCGTATAACAGCCGCTTTTGCTGTGGAATGCAGCGAACGCTCTTTTTTATGCAATTTATGGGTTGCGCCTCTCAGACAACTCCCTATAATGCGCATCCATCAACACGGCACACCGGCAACGGGATGACAGGTTGAAAGGCACAGGAGACTGCGCCGCCGGAGAAAAACTTCTGAAATAGAGGTTGACTCTGCAGGAGGAAAGCGTAATATACG